>CAIMFH010000178.1 GCA_903840265.1 uncultured Schlesneria sp.
CCACCGGCTTCTTCACGTCGCTAGGAGTTCCGAGATTAATGCCCAAACCCGCTTAACCAACCGAATCGCCGTGTACGGACCCGTACGCACGGTGGTGTGGGAGGGGTTCCGCCGCGAGGCGGACCCCTATCCCGATTGATGGCAGCCGCCCTATTTTCGCCGTGTTTACCGAAATTGGCTGCTATTCGTTCGACAATCGGCGAAATCCCGCTGCGTGATTGTTGCCCGACCCAGATTCGTCTACGCTTTCGGTACTCGGAAACCCTAGAATTACCACTGAAAAGCCCGAAGGGATCACTCATCGGAGCCTTTTTATTTGGCCGCTCGTGAAGTGGCCGCGATTGTTCAATAGCTTCTCCGGATTTTTGCATGAACCTCGAATTGAATGACATTGCCTCGCAGTTGATTGAAGACGTGACCGACGGCCCGGAAGATCTGCGAGTGGCCCAATCCATTGTCCCCGGCGGCGGTCTGCTGCTGGACTTTGGAGTCGAAACGGAAGGTGGTCTGGAAGCGGGATGTGCTCTGGCTTCGATCTGCACAGCAGGCATGGCTGATATTGGGATTACTCCTGGTTTGCTCGGCGATGTGGGTTGGCAGCAGGTCTTCGTGCAAACCGATATGCCGGTCGCCGCGTGCTTGTTCAGCCAGTACGCTGGCTGGCAGATCAATGTCGGCAAGTTCTTCGCCATGGGCTCGGGACCCATGCGAGCTGCCTTCGCGAAAGAAGCATTGTTCGATAAGTTGTGGTATCGCGAAGAAGCCGAACAGGTCGTCGGTGTGTTGGAAACGGGCAAACTGCCTGGCCGCGAAGTCTACGAATACATTGCTCAGACGACGAATGTTGAACCCGAGAACGTGGTCCTGTGTGTCGCACCGACCTCCAGTATGGCGGGAAACCTGCAAGTCGTCGCTCGATCGGTCGAGACTGCTCTACATAAATTGTACGAGTTGGATTTCGACGTCACTCGCATCCGCAGTGCCGTTGGAAGTGCTCCGCTGCCCCCTGTCGCGAATAACGATCTGGATGGAATTGGTCGCACGAACGATGCCATCCTCTACGGTGGCCGTGTCACGCTATGGGTCCAGGGAGATGATGAATCCATCGCTGAAGTGATCAACAAGGTTCCGTCGTCTTCGTCGGCCTCTTACGGAAGCCCGTTTCTCAAGATTTTTGAAGCAGCAGGCAAAGACTTCTACAAGATCGACCCCCTGCTCTTCAGTCCTGCCGAAATCATCATGCAGAACGTTGACACCGGTCGCATCCACGTGGCGGGTCGAGTCAACGTCGAGATCCTGAAGCAATCGTTCGGCTTCTGAGTCGTCCAGGGTGGAACCGTCTTGAAGATTGGAATCCTCGCCAGCGAAGGAAGCTGGTACTACCGTGATCTGGAGCGAGCGGCTCATTCGCTCGGGCATACTTGTACGCGACTCGACTTCGAACGACTGGTTGCCCGTGCCGGATCGGCCGGGGAAGCAATCAGTGCTACCCTGCTCGAATACTGTGGGACGCAGGCGGCTCTATCAACGACTCTTCTTGGCGGTGATGGCCCGACTTCGTTTGATGTCATCCTAGTCCGCACGATGCCGCCGGGGACGCTAGAGCAAGTGGTCTATCGCATGGATGCCCTCGCACGGATTTCTGCGGCTGGGACACGAGTCGTGAACTCGCCAAAGTCGCTGGAGTGTGCCGTCGACAAATATCTGACCACGGCCAGGCTCCATGGTGTCGGCCTGCCGGTGCCCGAGACAATTGTCTGCGAGCATGAAGACGATGCCATGGCGGCGTTTGAGGAATTGGGACGCGACATCGTTGTCAAACCACTGTTCGGAGCTGAAGGCCGAGGCATCGTCCGGGTCAGCGATCCTGACTTGGCCCATCGCACGTTTCGAACTCTGATGCGACTAAACGCGGTCCTGTACCTGCAGCGCTATATCGACCACGAAGGTTTTGACGTTCGCGTGCTGGTACTGAACGGACGCGTAGTCGGCGGCATGCGCCGGCGGTCACCCCACGACTTTCGCACGAATGTGTCCCGAAGTGCCGTCGCAGAACTGCATGAAGTCACTTCATTGGAAGCAGACTACGCATTGCGAGCGGCGGAAGTTACGGGAACGAACATTGCCGGCGTAGACCTGCTTTACGATCGCCAGGGCCGCTGTTACGTGATTGAAGTGAACGCCGTTCCAGGCTGGCAGGCATTCGGCAAAACGACGGGAATCGATGTCGCGACGCGGCTGCTTGAAGAACTATCGGCCTAAGAGTGGTCTATTGATTCAGTCTCAACTCATGCCCCGCCCGATAGGCAGCATTCCCCAAGTGACACAGCGAGGCGGACGCGAGGCCAACACTCAGGTCCGCGGCTGGCGCTTTACGAGTGCGAATGCAATCGACAAAGTTGCCAAGATGCGCCGACAGCAAGTCCGACGAGTCCGCAGCGATCACTTCGCCATGGTCGTAGACTTTCCAGCCCCCTCGATCGACGACCAGCGTCCCGTTGTCACCATGGAAAGCAACCCCCGAGCTGCGGCCTTCGACTCCGTGAGACGACCACAGCCGTTGTTCCCACAAGATCGATTTCTGGCCGAAGTCGTACTGAACCGAGAGCGCATCCGGTGTTTCTTGATCGTCGTCGAACGAATACTTTCCGCCAACCGCGGAGACACGGTTTGGTGTCGAAACCTGCAAGCCCCACTGGGCCACGTCCAACATATGAACGCCCCAATGAGCTAGTTCCCCACCACCATAATCCCAGAACCAGCGCCAGTTGAAATGGAAGCGATTCGGTTGGAACGCACGAGTCGGAGCCGGACCGAGCCACGCCGCGTAATCCACGTTCTGCGGGACTTCGACGAAGTCGCGGTGTCCAATACTCTTACGCCGATGAACGATCCACGCCTTCGCCATACGGACGCTCCCCAATTTGCCGGACTGCACAAATTGGATCGCCGATTGAAAATGAGCCCCGCTTCGCTGCTGCAGGCCGACCTGCACGATTCGGTGACTACGAGTTGCCACGTCGACCAGCATGTCCCCTTCGCCCAGGGAATGCGTGCAGGGACTTTCCAGATACACGTCTTTACCTGCCTGGCAGGCGAGTGA
Organism: uncultured Schlesneria sp.; assembly: GCA_903840265.1. Taxonomy (GTDB): domain Bacteria; phylum Planctomycetota; class Planctomycetia; order Planctomycetales; family Planctomycetaceae; genus Schlesneria. The sequence continues at coordinate 3,104 of CAIMFH010000178.1, forward strand.
TGTCATCGACGCGTGCCAGTGATCAGGAGTCGCAATCACAACGGCGTGAATCGTCGGATCATCGAGCATCTGTCGGAAGTCACGGACTGTCGTTGGCGTCCTCTGACCCGCATCGATCACTTCGCGAATCGCAGGGGCAAACTGGCTCTCGTCGACATCACACAGCGAACGAATTTCAACACCATTGATCTTGGCAAGCCCTGTGGCGAGCAACCGCCCCTGGTTGCGAACGCCAATCACGCCGATGCCAAGACGGTCGTTTGCCGAGTCCTGTGATCGCACCGAGCCCGATACCACACCTGCCAGCCCGACAACACCAACAGCAACGCCAGCTGCCTGCTGAGCACTCCGGCCTAAAAACTGTCGGCGACTGACTTCACGGCGTTTGAATTCGTCGAACTTCATAACTTCTCTGATCAATTCATAGTGCGGATGGGGTGCCACGGTGATGGAGTCTTCGACATGGCCGTGTCTTCAACACCGTGACACTATTACCCACATTGTCCGGCCCGCGTTCGTCGCCAGAAAGGCGAAAATCACCCGCCGGACAAATAATCGGCGAAAAACGCGCCGCGTGACCTAAATCCTATCCAAACAGTCAGCCCAGCGGCCGATTTCATCGACTTCCGGATCAGCAGGATACTTAGCTCCCAGACCCTTCACCGTCGTGAACGAGGTGGGGAATTTCAACTTCCTCAGCAACTCGACCGTTTTCTTAACCGCGGCCAGAGCTTTGTCATCCTCACCGCAGACGAAGAAGAACTGCTGCCGAAACTCGGGTTCGTTGTCTCCCACTTGTCCCTGCAGCGGAGCCCCCGCCAGCATCAGGCCGCGGAAGATCTCGTGGTGCCGCGTCGCCAGCAGGCAAGCCATTGGCCCACCTGATCCATGCGAATGAACGAAGATCCGCTGAGGATCGATCGTGTACTTCTCACGCATGTGCGCTACTAAGCCTTCAATAAACTTGGCTTCACCTGGCACCCAACGAGCCACTTGATCCGCTTTCGGGCCGACCAGAATGATGCCACGACGTTCGCAAATGGCTGCCCATTGCTTGATCATCGTCGCTTCCATCGTGTCACCACCGGGATGAATCCAGACCATCAGCCCGTACGCAGCGGCCGGGTTATATCCCTCGGGAACGTACGCCCAATAACTGTGATCGTGTCCGGCCAAGTCATCAGTGAATCGTCCCGTCTTCGCAGGTTCAGCAGGTTTCTCACCCGCTGGCTTTTCGGCAGCCTGATCAGCCGCAGCCTTTTCCGTTGGTTTTTCGATCACCTCAGCCGACAACTCACCGACGATCGTCTCCGGCAACGTTGTCAGCGTGATCTCGAGCACCGCCTGTTTGCCCGCCTGCAAGCAGGTCAATTTCACGGTGTCACCTGGCCGGCCTCGTCCTACCATATCCGTTAATGCGCGAGTGTCCGCGACATCAGCGCCGTTATACTTCACGACACGATCGCCACGCCCCAAACCAGCCTTCTCAGCAGGACTGTCTGGAAAGACAAAGCGGATTCCCACTCCTGGCTCGGTCGAAGCTTCTCGCTTGGGAAGGATCCCCAGGTAGGGAACTTCATACGGGATCAGTTCCCCGATCAGTGTCAATTCCATAGACAGCGATTGATCGCCGCGCTGTACCCCAAGAGTGACGGAATCGCCCCCATATTTGCGTCCCAGCACATGCTTCAACTGAGCGACGCGAGCGATCTTTTCCCCGTCCGCTTCCACGATCCGATCGTTGGTCTTCAAGCCCGCCTGCTGAGCGGGCGAGTTATAACGAACTCGGTCGACGATCACCGGAACATTTGTGGATGGTCCACCCGCGAATGAGATCCCCAGCAATCCCGGTAACAGATCGGTTCCCGACTTCAATCGATCCAATGAGGCATAGATGTCCTCCAGAGGAATCGCGAATCCGATTCCTCCGTCATACCACTCGACTCCAGCCGTCTCGCCGTTGCCCGCGGGCGAAAGCGGCGCGATGACACCCATCACTCGCCCTTCAATATCAACCAAGGCTCCGCCATAGTTGACCGGAGATGTCTTGGCATCCGTCTGAATCGCCTTGCCCCAGATGCGATTGACCGCGCTGACGATGCCCACCGAGATGCTCGGTGTCGTCAGGTCAAACGTGCGTCCCATCGCGATCGCCCATTGACCGACTCGCACATCACCGCGCGGTGCTGGCTTGGCGGGTGTCAGCCCCGCGGCATCGATCTTCAGCAGGGTCAGCAGACGCAGTTTGTCATTCGCAATTTGCTTGGCGGCAAAGCGACGACCATCGGCGAGTGTCACCAGGATCGACGCCGGTTTGGAAACGAAATTGAACGAACTGGAGATGATGTATCCGTCGTCGGAAACAATCACGCCAGAAGTTGGCCCGGTCCCCAGCAAGACCTCACCAACTTGCTCCAAGCCCCCGACCGTTTCGATCCGCACTAATGAGGGATCGACCAAAGCAGCCGCCTGCTTAAACGCCTGCTCCTCCTCAGCTTCCAATTTGCCATCGGCTGCCAAGACCGACAACGAACCGAGACAGAGCAACACGCCCGCAACAACCATCCGAACAATCATGCGATTCCGATCTACTCGACAGAACTTCGATTCTGACTAAGTACGGCTGGCAGGGCGCTCCCACTGCCTTCCGCGTGCGCGAAACACCAAGACAATCATAGCAAATCTATCGAATTTCTGAGGGGGAATTTCTCGCAATGACGATCGCAGTTTACTTTGGCATCAACCCGTCCCGTATCGCAAATCGCTTGGCAAGCGACGCCCCCGACTTCAACGCCCCTTCCATGTAACCGACGAATTCGTAGCAAGTGTGCTCGCCAATGAAGTGGAGGTGCCCCAACCCTGCCCGCAACGCCGGTCCGACAGTCGTCACCTGACCGGGGGCTGGAAAGGAATAGCCCGCGCGAGTCCATGGGTCGCCAATCCAATCCATGAACTGACCTTTGACGAATTGCTCGCCAAAACCGGGGAATAACGCGTGCAGCGACTTCAGGTAAGCAGGCTGCCGTTCGGCCACTGGCCTCTTGTGGATCACTTCAGCCGGAGGCCCTCCCGAAAAAGCGACCAGCGCCGCGGCACCGTCAGTCCCCTGCCCCGCTGTCCCTTCATACACATGACTGATGTCCTGATCGGTCGTCGCTTGGGGGGGCAAATTCGCGGCCTGCCAGAACCGCTCTTTCACCACAGACAGATACTTGACGTTCGTCCCCATCTGCGGACTCAGTGCTTCCGGGAGTCCGGGTGAGAACTTGATACCATTCCAGACCGACGGAGGAACGGCCAGCACCACATCGTCCGCCTCGTATCCTCGCCCTTCGCCATCCACGACGATCATGCTGCTATTCTTGCCGATGACCTCTCGTACGGGACAATTCAGTTGGACTCGTCCCGGCCCCAGTTCCTTGGCCATTCGTTCGGCATATTGTTGATTCCCTCCCTGTAGTCTGTAGGCCTCAGTATCGGTCCAATACTTTTCGAGACCCCCGCCGCGAACCTGCGCGAGGTTTCCCAGGTAGCTTTGTCGATCGGTCGCAACTCCATTATTTGCCGTGAGCTGAACCGCCATCAGGGCCTTCGCGACTGCGGACATCTCAAGACGATTGATCCACGCCGCGGTCGACAGTTGATCCAATCGCTTCGCATCAGGCGTCAACCAAGGCTCTTCCAGCACCACGGCCCGAGCGTCATTCGTCATCAAAGTCAGGACGGCATCGATCTCAGAAGACGCCTGCGCGATCTCTGGCCCCGTGAGCTGCTTCCCACCTAGGATCATCGGCGGCACACCTTCGGGCTCGGACACCTCCCAAAACTCAAATCCAAACTTTGCTGCATAGGCCAGCGCATGCGGATGGTTCGAGCCCAGGAATTCTGCTCCCCCCTCCACGCTCTTACCGGGAATCAGTTCTTGTAAGCTATGCACGCGGCCACCGGCGCGCTTGCGAGCCTCCAAGACCTGCACCTCATATCCCGCGGCAACAAGTTCGAATGCACACGCCAGCCCCGCAAACCCCGCCCCCACGATCAGCACCCGAGGTCGCTGCTTCTGAGCGTTTCCACCGAACGATTGGTTCGATAGCAATCCGACCCCGGCCGCCAGACCCATCCGCAGCAACTGACGCCGCGTGATTGCGGTCGGTCGAAATTGAGTTCCCGTGATCAGGTCCAGCCAACGTCGCGACATGAATTCTTCCCATCAATTCACCATTGATTGCCTTCCCAAGAAGCCTCGCAAATGCCGCGACGCGATTCAAGTGGCTGTGGCAGGTCGCAACCATTCACTCGCCGCTGTTTGAGAGATTTCAAGTAAACTCGTTGACTCGCCGATAGTGTATTACTATAGTAATGCACTATGGCAAGCGTCCCCATTCAGTTCGAGATTCACCCCTCCTCCGGGGTCCCGATCTTTCGACAGATCATGGATCAAGTTCGGGCACAGGTGGCGAGTGGTCGGTTGAAAGCCGGCGATCTACTGCCCAGCGTTCGGCAGATGGGCGCGGAATTGCAGGTCAACATGATGACGGTCTCCAAGGCCTACAGTCGCCTGGAGGCTGAAGGGGTGCTGGAACGCGATCGCGGGATGGGGATGCGAGTCCGTACGGCTTCGCCTACCTCTGCCAGCGTCGGCGATCGGCAGCAAGAACTGCGAGAATTGGTTGATCACGTCGCGACGCGTGGTCTGCAGCTTGGACTGACAGATGAACAGATCGTGGCCGTCGTGAAAATGGTTCTTAAGGAGCGACGATGATGAGCGAATTGATTATTGAATCGCAAAGCCTGCATCGAAGCTTCGGTAGCACCGCGGTCCTGAAAGGGATCGACCTGTCCATCCAACGCGGTATGGTCGTCGGACTGCTCGGTGTGAACGGCAGCGGTAAATCGACGTTGATCAAATGCCTGCTCGGCTTACTTCGCGTGTCGGCAGGTCAGGCTCGCGTCTTTGGGGAAGATCCGTGGGTCCTCAGCGGTGCCGCCAAAGCCCGGTTGGGATACGTTCCCCAGGATGTGAAACTCTATCCCTGGATGACCGTGACACAGGTGATCGGCTACACCGCCGCCTTCTATCCCAAATGGGATTTTGCTCTGTCCGAAAAGCTGATTCGCCGCTGGGATCTGGATCGAGACCGACGTGTCGGGCCATTGTCGCCGGGGCAACTCCAGAAGCTGGGATTGATCCTAGCCTTGGGGCACCGCCCTGATCTGCTGATCCTGGACGAACCAGTTGCGGCGCTCGATCCTGTCGCTCGCCGTGAGTTTCTAAAGTCCTTATTGGAAGTGACTCAGGATGAACAACATACCGTGTTGTTTTCGACGCACATCACATCGGACCTCGAACGAGTAGCCTCGCATGTGGCGCTCCTCAAAGAAGGCCGACTGGCGTTGTTCGAGGATCTCGACACGATCAAAGATCGCGTGAAGCGGTTGCGAATTTCCACATCGGGGCCTCTGCCGCACTCGTTCAGTGTGACTGGAGCATTGCGAACCGAAGTCACAGGACAGACGGCTCTGGTCGCCGCCACGAACGTCAGCGATCGAATGGTGAGCGACCTCAGGTCGCAGTGGGATGCCGAGGTGGATGTCGAAGATCTAAACCTGGAAGAGATCTTCCTGGAACTCCATCAGGAACCCGATCGACGACCTGGACTCTAGACGCCCGATGATCGGGTGCCACGGACTTGGAGCATAGGTATCTACACATCTTACACGAGAGCAATCTGAATGATCGTCGGTCGGTTCATCGTCCTCAGGCCCAAGGGGCCGGAACATTGCCCAGCCAGGGCCCTTCGGCCCTGGAATTAGGCCAATAATTAAACTTCCAAAGGCCTGAAGGGCCGGACATTTCAGGAGGACGCCGACTTCAAAACAAGGGACTAATGGGCCGGCCCTTCAGGCCTCAAGAGATGTTAATAGAGATCTTATTCCCGGGGCCGAAGGGCCCCGGCTGGGCAAAGTTCCGGCCCCTTGGGCCTCATGACAGACGCCAATGCACCGCAAAACGAATACGCCGAGATGTGTAGATACCTACGGTTTTGGAGTCTTCGACAAGGCCGTGCTCTTCGTCGAGCACACTGCCTCCGAAGGCCGTGGGACTTTCACTCTAACGAACCCAATTCGACCAATGTGATCGACCGCCTTAGGCGAGCCTCTTTCAACGTGAGCAATCAATCATGATTCGTCGCCTGGCCTATGTCCTGCTGAGTTATGCCACACGACCTTTGGTCTGGCCGCTGGCCGCAATTTACGTCGTTGTCCTCGGCATCTCACTCTGGACCGCCGCAAATGACTTCTTTACTCATCGCGGACATCCATTGCAGACCGCGTACCCCGTCGTCGATACGACAAGCCATCGACTCGTGCTGTCTGACCCCAAGAGCCTCGCAGATTTCGAAAATGCCAAGGTCGATCGGGGCGTCACCCAAGTCGAAATTCGCTGGCCGACCACCGAAGGACTCAGCGACGCGGCCATTCGCGCCGCCCTTCCCTTCTCACTCCGACACTTGCAACTACTGAAGACCTATCCGCAATTGAAATCTCTATCACTCTTCTCGTGTCGGCCACTTCATCCCGACGAGATCCAAGCCATCGGAGACCTCACGCGACTGGAATCGCTGCAACTGATCGACTGCGACGTGCCCGCGGAACTGTGGCCGCAAATCGGCAAGTTGCCGCAACTGCGCTATCTCGAACTCAGCGGTTCGAACTTACGGGGCGGCTATCCGGAACTCGAAACGGTGACTCGACTCGAGACGCTGGTTCTTGGGACGATCGTTCATCGCGGGTTCACCGAACACAATGCCCCTTTTTTGCCGCAGCTCAAGCGGTTCGCCAAACTGAAAACGGTCGTGATTCAGAATTACTATTCAACAGTCAAAAGTCCCGACGCGGACCGCGTAGTCCCGGCGCGACCCGCAGTTCATAACCCGCTGCAAGAAAACTTGGACGACATTCGCCTGATTCCGATGCTCCGGACGCTATACGTCAATGACCAAATGGGGAGCTTTCCTGGCTTCACCGTTCTACAGCAAAAGCTGCCCGCAGTTCGCGTTCGCCCGGCCTACATCGACGTAGAGCGAATGTATTGGTTTCTGGTCCTGCTCTTTTTGAACAATGTGATCCTGATGCTGATCGGCTTGCAATTGCAGAGCCAATTTTCGCAGTCCTTCTCACGCTTGATACCGAATTACACGGCACCCCATGTGATACCGGTTGTCTGTCTGTGGTTGTTTTGTATCGTCCTGCACTGCATTCCACTCTGGGTGGCTGGAGTTTCGGTGCCAGCGGCCATCTCGCTGAATCTGCTGTGCTGGAGTATCTCTTGCGGTTTCGGTGCCTTCGGGACTGCGATGAATTTGGAAGGTAGCCGCGCCAAAACTCTGATCAAGCCTTTGGCCATCGCAGCCGCCGCTTGGGGACCACTCGCCATTGTGGCTGTTCGCTGGAACACGTCGGCAATTGACTGGTACCTGCGCGGGTACGATCCGTACTTCACTTGGTTCTTGATTGTCAGTGGGATTGTGATCTGCACGATGGCGCTACGACAGTCATTGCAGACGAACGCCATTTGTCTGGAACGCGGCGTCAGTTCCCCACCCATCAGTCTCGATCCGGTCGCCATGTCGGCCTGGCAACAGTCGATTTATACGCAGCAGGCCGGTGGCCGGCGTGGGTGGTTCTCCTGGTTGACGACGTCCGATGTGGATCGACTAGTCGCTCGATCGCCGCAGTCTGGATTCGTTTGGCGATCGAGGTTGTGGATCGCTGGCAATCCCGTCACCGGCAACGTGATGTACCAAGTCGCCTTGGCAACCGCAGCCTTGATCTGGATCACTCATCGGCTGAGTACCAACGGGGCCAACGAATGGTTTTCGTTCGAAAACCCAGCGATGCTGATGAGTTCCTTTTTGTTTCCGGACATGAGCGTGATTGTGGCGGCCAGTGTTTGGCGTGGTCGTCGCAAGCTATTTGCTGCGGAATCGCTGCGCCCGCTTTCGCGAACGGAATTTGCGCGGCAGATTGCTCAAGCGATCGCTTGGGATCTAATCCCATTGGCTCTGATCTACTTGACGGTGTTGATCGGGTACGTCATCGCATCGAATCCTGAACGATGGTCCTGGGCCTGGACCATCGGCATGTCACTGGTCTTCGCGGCACGCTGGCTGGCTGTCTTTGGCTTGTTGCTCTGGACAATCGCGATTCGACGCGATTGGGTCTTGATCCTGGCAGCATTCGTCGCCGCCTACGGACTGCTCTTCGCAAATATCGGCATCATCTTCGTGCAGGCGCGGGTTTTTGATGTGGGTAGCCTGCCGTCCGATTTGCCAGACATTGGCGTGCCAGGATTGTTCCTCTGTGCGGCGTTGCTCGGTTTAGCCGCCAGCGCCATCACGCACTTCGGCTATCGCCGCTGGCAATCGATTGAACTCATTTAACGCGACAGGGTGGCCGGGTCTGGAGCGTCTTCGCGAAGACCCGGTCCGAGATAGCCCAACTACCGATTGGACGTCTTCGGCTACAAGTCCCCTGTTACATCTGACCCTAGTTTGTCTCTTCGAGCCAATCCCAAGGAATCGGATCTGGCTTCAATTCATTCAGAGGGATTTCCTCATACCAACCTGCGCCGGGTGCCACTGGCGGCAGCTTTGGGCCGCCAGTGTCTTATCGGTGTGGCGAAGAGTTTCGACCGATAGTGAGTGCTCGTAGTGACAAAGGTTCATCCCCTTTTTCACATCACCTGCCGCGATGCAAAAGCTCTCGCGACCTAAGCTACAAATCCTCACCGTGACTTAGTGCCTCTGTGAGAGATGACTCGTGAATTGATCTGAATCGAGATGAATTCGATCTGTCACAAAACATCCACTTTTTTGAGGAAAACAGCCAAAAACAGGCCGTTTTTGTCCCCCAATGTCAAAAACTGTCAGTGGCTGTCGGCTTCCTAGGCGAGCATCCCACCCACAGTGACGAGACATTTCGCGAAAAATGGCAAAATATCCAAAACACCGTCTAGCTCGACTCACGCGAAATATGGCATAACGAACATCCACCACGTACTGAAAATCAGTGGACCGTAACCAACGGCCACACGTGTCGACTGCCGAAATCGGCGTCAACATGTGTGGCCGTTTTTCTTAGGAGGCAGATCGATGTGTCAGTGTCACACTGTCAATTCTCAAAATCTCGCTAGACATCTGATGACAAAATCACAGCCCCCCCCAAAACACTGCCATGGACTGACAAATTCTGCCATTTCGTAATGTTCGAGGCGACGAGTTCTCCCTCTCCGTGACTCAGTGCCTCCGTGAGAGACCTTCAAATGTGCCTCCCTCATCACGCCCCAGCCCCTCGAAACGCGGCATATCCCTCAGCCCTCGCCCCCTCAGCCTTCCAGTTGTGCCACGCAGCCGAAGGCCGGAGGTTGTGTCATGCGGTCTCCAAAATCCGTGTTCATCCGTGTCAATCCGTGGCTCGCCTTCTCCTATTCCGTCGCTTGCCCTCGCCCCTCAGCCCTTCGCCCTCAGCCGCCGCGACTCGCTTGCGAATCCGCCCGGGAATCCCTAATTTCCACCGCACATCGATCTCATTGCGCCCGTCGTTCACTTGAAAGGACTCCCATATGGCCAAGGCAAAACCGGCCAAGGCAGTACACCACGCCAAATCCGATTCCGATGACAGCAAGATGCTCGAGAATGCACTCGGCCAGATCGAGAAAGCATTTGGGCGTGGTTCGATTATGAAGTTGTCCGAAGCGGGCAACATGACGGTTTCGGGGATTTCGACGGGCGCCTTCTCGATCGATCTCGCCTTAGGCGGGATGGGATTTCCCCGCGGCCGGATCATTGAATGCTTTGGACCGGAATCCAGCGGTAAGACGACGTTGGCTCTGCACGTCGTCGCCAGCGCCCAGCGCGAAGGCGGGATCGCCGCGTTCATCGATGCCGAACATGCCCTCGATCCATTGTGGGCCAAGCGCCTGGGCGTGAACCTCGAAGACCTGCTCGTCAGCCAGCCTTCGTCAGGTGAAGAGGCGCTGCAGATCGCGGAAATGCTGATCAAGTCGAACGCGGTCGACGTGATCGTGATCGACTCGGTCGCAGCCCTGGTTCCTCAAGCGGAACTCAATGGCGAAATCGGTGATTCGCATGTCGGACTACAGGCCCGCATGATGAGTCAGGCGATGCGAAAACTGACCGGAGCGATTTCCAAGTCCAAAACCTGCGTGATCTTCATCAATCAGATTCGCGAGAAGATCGGCGTGATGTTCGGCAGCCCGGAAACAACCCCCGGCGGCCGCGCGCTGAAGTTCTATAGTTCGTGCCGCGTCGATGTTCGTCGCATCAGCCAGTTGAAAGATGGCGACAACATCATCGGGATGCGAATGAAAGTGAAGATCGTCAAGAACAAGGTCGCCCCTCCCTTCCGACAGACGGAAGTCGACTTGCTGGGAAGTCGGGGGATCAGCCTGGAAGGCGATATCGTCGACTTGGCCTTGGTGTACAATATCATCACTCGTAGCGGCACCTGGATGAGCTACGGCGATTTGAAGTTGGGCCAGGGGCGTGACAAAGCCCGCGCCTACATGGAAGAGCATCCCGAAGTCGTGGCGGAACTCCGCGAGAAGATCCAGTCGGCTTACATCGCCAGCGGCCAGATCATGCCAAAGATGAGCGACTGACGTGTTCGCGTTGAAATCGTGAGGTTTCGATGACGCAGAGTGTGGGAAAACCGATCAAGCAACGACTGCCAGGACGCATCGTCTGGACAGTCGTTGCCTTCGGTTCTCTCGCCGCCGTGGGTCTAAGTCACTGGTTGAATCACATTCCGCCAGACGACTCGGAACAGGCCGACTTCATCAGCCGCTACAAAGGGGGCTCACTGGTGATCGCCGGCGGAGGCACGTTGCCGCCTGAGATTCGCCAGCGCTTTCTGGACCTGGCAGGTGGCGCAAGTCGGACCCGCCTGGTCATCATTCCGGCGTTCGATGCCACCCAGGCCCAGCAAGTTGCACTGTGTGATTTCTGGCGAAGCTTGGGTGTGCGGTCCGTGCAGATCCTGCATACCAACTCGCGAGATGAAGCGAATCGAGCTTCGTTCTCTGGTCCACTCGATCAGGCCACCGCAGTCTGGCTAAGTGGCGGCATGCAAGCCTGGCTGTCCGCACAGTATGCCGGAACGTTAGTTGAAGATAAATTGCAAGGCGTCATCGACCGCGGAGGAGTTATCGGCGGCAGTTCGGCCGGCGCGGCAGCGATGACGAAGGTCATGATCCAGCAAGGGCAGGAAGAGGCCGTCGAGGGAACCGGGTTTGACCTGCTGGGGGGAGCCGTTATCGACCAGCATTTCCTGCGTCGTAGCCGCGTCAATCGACTACTCGGATTGATGGAGTCCCATCCGGATCTAACCGCGTTTGGCATCGACGAGGGAACAGCGCTGGTCGTCCAGGTTCCCAGAGGTCGACTCGGTGTGATCGGTGCCTCCTACGTCCTCGCCTATATCCCGAAAGCAAATTCTGGGGACTCGCGATTTGAGATCTTGAAGCACGGCGATCAGATCGATCTGGCGGGACTCAAGAGTGGTGTTCGTATCAGTACGCCAGTCGATTTCAATAACCTGATCAGCGACTAGATGATCATGTTGCCAGCGCCGGGTTGCGTGGCGTGATTCGCATCCATCGTTTGCGGAATGCGGGATATGTCTCCGATCAGATTACGGGGGCGTCAGAGTGGCTTGCTTTTGAACATTGCGTTTGCTTGTTGTGAGCGTTCTGCTATTCTCTGATGTCTTTTCAGCGAAGATCCGTTCTGAGGTTTTCTCTCATCCATCAAGGATCTCTCTGCTTTTATTCGCCTTCCGACTCTTAAGAAATCACGTTATCTGTCACATATTTGGGACGATCCCGACTGTTTCGTGTTCTTTATTTTTTGTAGGAGTTCAGCTATGGCGAGCTTGCGAGTAGAACGAAAACGGGCCTTTACACTGATCGAATTGCTGGTGGTAATCGCCATCATTGCGGTGTTGATCGCGCTTCTGCTTCCGGCCGTACAGCAAGCCCGTGAAGCAGCGCGTCGCACCCAATGTAAGAACAATTTGAAGCAGATTGGGCTTGGGATGCACAACTATGAGTCCACGTACATCACGTTCCCTATCGGAGCGAGAGTCGATAATGGATGGGGCCCCTCCTGGTGGGCAGGGTTACTTCCCTACGCAGATCAGGCACCGCTGTACAACAAACTGAATCTTGGCGGTTCCCACCCGGGATGGGTCGGTGCGGGCGGGGGGACGACCGGCGACTTGAACGGACAAGCTTCGAACGGCATCAACATTCCAGTGATGATCTGCCCTTCCAGTCCAATGCCATCCTTGATCCAGGTTGGCAGCTATAACGTCACGGGGCCGCAGTATCTGGGCATCTCGGGCGCTATGACCGGAAACGGACTAACAGAGCCGCGCGCGGTGGCGTGCTGTGGTTGTTGCGGAATGACAGCTGGAGGCCAGATTGTATTCGGCGGCGTGTTAGTCGCCAACGCCGTAACGCGAATGAAAGATATGAGCGATGGCACTTCGAATACGATGATGGTTGGCGAATGCTCGAATTGGATTCCCGGCAGCGCCAAAGTCAATCCAACACCCACCGATGGGTGGCTGATGGGAACGGGAACCGGAGGGACTGGCACGAACTTCAACGCTGCAGCGGGAGATGGCCGCGCCGACCAGATCACGACGATCAACTTTCCCCCCAATGGCGCGACTTCAGGAGCGGCTGGCGTCCACCAAAATTACGGTCCCAATAACGGGCTCCTGTCTGCTCACACCGGTGGCGTGCATGTGCTTCTTGGAGACGGCGGTGTCCGGTTCGTCAGCAATAACATCAACATGCTGACGCTGCGGGAACTGGCGACTCGCGACGACGGCATGGCGTTGGGCGAATTCTAATCCGCACCGGACTCGTCATCCATAAGTCCAATTTGAACTTGGAACTACTGCCGATTTCAATCGTGGCGGGAGACGATAATCCTGTGTCACGAATGTGTTCATCAGTCGCAGAAAGGTTTTTGCTAACGTGAGAATTCTACAGCAAAAGTATTGGATTCTGGCCCTCATCCTGCTCAGTACAGGTTGCGGTGGCGGATCCACTGATGTCACCGGCACAGTATCCGGAAAGGTGACCTCGGAAGGGAAACCTGTGCCCGTAGGAACGTCCGTGATTTGTCAACATATCGAGCGCAGCTTTCCCGCAGTCGGAAAAACCGCGGCTGACGGGACTTTCAAGCTCAACATGAAGGAGACTAATAAGGTCATTGTTGGCGACTATGAAGTGATGCTGCAGTCGCCGGTGGTGACGATGGACCCGGCTGAAGCAATGCGTTTATCTCAAGCGGGAAAATTTCCAAAGCAAGAAGAAACTGTGCCGCCGAAATATCGAAGCTTTACCACGAGCGGGCTGAAGATGACCGTCAAGAAGGGTGCCAACACCTACGACATTGACATGAAGCCCTAAATTCACGAATTGACGGCGCTCCTCATGAGCGCCGTCAATTGTTAATGGTGCAACTCAATCAGGTTCTTCTGTCCCTCGACTGCGATCAAGTCATTTCCTGCAGGCAGATCTCGGTAGACTTCGCGAATTCCGCTTGGCCAGGTGATCTCGATCAGTTCTGCCTGCGTATTCTTCCCAATGCCAAATACGAGGCGGCGTTCGTTGGCTGCCATGTAACCATCACCGGCTTTGACTTGCTTCAGCCAGGTGCGATCGCCGGCCGTGAGACGAACCCTTGCTCCGATGGCATCTCGAGCCGTTGTGGTAGCGCAGAGTCGCAACCCCAGCCAGTTGCCGGTTGCCTGCGACTGGTTTGTCAACAATGCGGCGGGGGCGTCGAGATGGGTGACACAAACGTCCTGGCGACCGTCACGGTTCCAATCCAGACCTATCAAGCTGCGGCCCAGCAGGTTTTGTTGGAAGTACGGTCCCAAGCCGGCAGCAGATAACTCAACGAATTTGCCGACGCCTCGATTGTGAAACAGTTGGGGAGGCATCGCATCGGGAACGCCCGTAGAAAATGTCCGATCAACATGACCGTTCGCAACAATTAAATCAGGCCATCCATCCAGATCGGCGTCAATAAACTGGGAGCCAAATCCCAGCAGATTAAACGTTGGATCCCGGAGCTTGGCATATCTCGTCATGTCCGCAAAAGAGAGATCTGGTTGCTGTAGGTAAAGTGTGTTGTAGTCTGCATAGAAATTGGTGACATACAGATCCAGACGTTCGTCACCGTTGGCATCATCGCAAGCGATACCCATGCAAGCCTGCGCCACTCCGTCTTCGTTCAATGCCACTCCTCGGAACAACCCGTCTTCCTGAAATATTGGCCGACTGGCTGAATTCGAGGCGACGTTGACGAAGAGGAAGTTTGCCGTCGTATCATTTCCGACAAAGGCGTCCAATCGGCCGCGATTTTGAAAGTCAGCAACGACGATTCCCAGACCCTTTCCGTCAGCCACGGCGATTCCGGATTCTTTGGTAATATCAACGAAGTGCCCATCACCGGAATTCAAATAGAGCCGATCCTGCTCTGCCGTAAACATCGTGGGCGCGCAACCCATTGGCCGCCCTTTCGACTTACAGGCGTGCTCAAGCACCTCGGCCAGGACGAGATAATTGACGACATACAGATCTGGGAGCGAATCGCCATTGAAATCAGCGAAGGCCGCGCTGGTCGTCCAGCCATCGTTCCCAACGACACGTGAAATCGACGTGATGTCTGAAAACGTACCGTCGCCATTGTTGTGATAAAGGCGATCGGGACCGACATTACCCACAAATAGATCAGGAAAACCGTCATTGTCAAAATCACCGACAGCAAGCCCTTGAGAGAAATCACCATCGCCAAGACCCGCTTGCTGTGTGACGTCGAGAAATGTTCCATCCCCTCGATTTCTGAAGAGATGATCCAGATGCGGGTTCTGGTCGGCAACAACAGGCCAGATGCCGCTTTGACAAAAGTAGATATCTGGCCATGAGTCGCCATCGAAGTCGATTGCCCCGCAACCAGCTCCTGTTGCTTGCAGCATATGTTCCAGCCCTGTCGTCTTGGTGGTACCGTTTACATATTGAAAATCGAGACCCGAATTTGCCGCGTCATCGCGAAAGCGAATCTGGGGCTGATCAAGACTGAGATTTGCTCCGTCTTTCGGATCTTCAACGGACGTGGAATTTGGAAAAATCGGTCGGGCTAAAAGAGCATCTGTGACACCGTTCAGCAGAGCCAGCGACGGTTCTGGGAGTGCATAGCGATATTGTCGCACGGCAGCATGAGCCCATTCCGATTCAGGCTGATACATCAGCATGACTCGACACCAGCCGAGTGCCTCGGAAGTCCGTCCCAGGGAAATCAGAAGTGTGTACGCATCCTTGATGCGGTCAGCGTTTGGAGTGCTTCGAAGCTCATCGACGGTGTACTCCAGCTTTGACAGCTCTGTCGATCTCTTGGCGAACCGGTCTGCAGAACTTGAGTCGCCCACGGCTGCGAAGAGTTGCGACAACTGGTAGGTTGCTGCCACATGCTCGGGAAATAGCCGAATCGCTGCGGCGAAACAGGCTAATGCATCCCGGTCGCGATGAAGATGCCTCATCCAATATCCCCTGGTGACCCAGATTTCGGGATGATTGTCCGCCTCTGCCGGAAGTGTGGCATGCCACTTTGCCATAGCTTCGGATCCTTCCGAATCCAGCAACAGCCGTCCCCATCGCGCTTGAGCTTCCAAACACTCTGGTCGCCCCTTCACAATTCGTTCGAGGAGCGACTGAGCATATTCGCGATTCGCTCGGAGCAATGCGTGACGTGATTCGCCCAACAGGGGCAATGGGTCATCCGGACAAGACGCCTGACTGGCACCGACCAAGCGCTCATCTCGAATGAAGACCCGTTCGGGCGTGCCAATTAAAATCAATTCGTCGGCACCGGTGGCTTGATGTGCTAAAGAGTGTTTCAAATACGGCAACGACTCCCAACAGCGTCCTTCAACTTGTAACAGGTACGCCAGCCGCCAATTCGCCCAGACGTGGTTGGAATCGAGAGCGAGCAACATGCGAAGGGTGGATTCGGCCTCTCGAGCTCGGCCGACTAGCAATTGACGTTCAGCCAAGCCTTGCAAGGCGGCCCGCCGCAATTCTCCCGGGGCGGTTTCTGGAATCGCAGAGAACAGCTCGATGGCCTTACTTGATTCATTCGATTGGGCCGCAACCATCCCGGCGAGAGCCAAAGCCAAGTCGGAACGCGGTTCAAGTTCCAGAGCTTGTCGAGCGAACAAATCTGCTGATTTGTAATCTTCGCACGAAAGTGCTTGTGCGGATTTGCGTAAAAGATTCTCTAACCGAGATGGCAGAAGAACTTGCCACCCGATGAATGCAACAAGCCCAATTAAGCCAACCAGCAACAGCCTCGTTGACCATTCGATTGACCGAGTAGATCTTGGCTCCCGATCAAATCGCACGATCTCAACTGAGCCCGCCATCTGGTGATCCGATCAACCTTGACGAATGGACACTTGCTCTTCGGCGGCCCGTCGCGAATTTGAGCCATTTCGATCCAACCACAACCCCATGCCGATCAGCCCTGTTCCGATGACTGTCAGCAGGCCGCTTACGGGGAGCAGAATCTCGTTCACAAACCGATAGTGAGGAAAGCCGATGCTATGTGCATGATAGAAAGCCTGCTCGGCAACTAAGAGAAGTAGCGCTCCCGTGATCATCCGCATGGAGAATCCTCCACCAGCAATTCTAGAAGAATGCGACCAAGTTGGAATCTGGCTCAACAAGCAACTGGCCCCAGCCTACAGCACGTCTCTACACAAAGCAACGAGTGTAAATCAGTACTCATCCCCGCAGAAGAGGCTTGAGATTGCGGGCGTCCACCTAGGGGTTTGCCTTCAACAATTCGCGTGCCTCGTCTGCTTCTGCAGAATGGGGAAAGCGGCGAATCAGACCCTTCAGGATTCCGATGGATTCGCGTTTGGACGAACCCGTGCCACTGTCGAGTTTCTTCTTCGCGGTTTCCAGTAGGCGTTCGGTGGCAGTTAAGGTCTTTGGCGTCCGTAGTACTTGTTCTTCTTCGGGGCCCTCGATCAGAAGTGTATCGACTTCAAAAAACTGCTTCTCACCGACTGCTCCGGAAAAGCTGCGCACGCTGTCAGGAGTTTTAACTTCCACAGTGAAGGGAATGACTCGTGGGGTCGAATTGCTGTTTGATCTCAGGTGGAATCCATGAACCAGAATCAGGTAGGTTCCAGATGGCGGAGTCTTGGTGTTCCAGCGAATGTGCTCGATCGGATCTTCGACATAGGCCGGTTTGAAATTCTGATCGACGTCCAGGAAGCCGGTTTCCGGTTTCCCCTTGTCGCCAAAATTGATGAAGCGTCGAATTCTTTCCGAGGGCGATCGAAAATGAACGTGCAAATCGAGATCGCTGGGGCCATCCCAGAATAGCGCGATTTCAAAGTCGCCCCGTCTGGCAGCGGGCTGTCTTTTGAGGCGTTCGGTTGCTGTAGGAGAGAATCTGGCAGCGGGGTCCGTGGAACCAGTGGTCTCTGCAGAAATCGACATCCGCCGTTGTCGTCCTCCAACATTGGTGCCCCCCTGTACAAGTGGCCCGTCCAATGGTTGATCCGGGATCTCTTGGCTCATGGCAGCCACTTGGGCATCTCCCTCAATGGTTGCCAGATCCGGGGCGGGTATTTCAATTGAAATCTCGCCCACTTCAATCTCTGTTCCTTCTGAGTCAAAAAACATGGTCGCAATGAGTGATCGACCGAGCTCGCGTGATTCGAAAACAATGACGCCCAGTGCGGAGAGTAGAACCAGATGGATAACCAACGACACTGCGACGCCTTGCGGGAGCCCATTCAGCTTGGGGCGGCGAGGTCCGGTATCGACTATTTCCAGTGGAAACGGGGCTATCGTCTCCGATGCCGCGGGGGCGTGGACGACCTTCTGGCAAGTAGGACACCGTCCGGCGCGACCTTCTGATGTCGCCGCAGCCTTGATCACGTGCTGGCAGTATCGACAAACGAACGTGATGCTCGAATTGACGTTGGCCATCGTCATGCCCTTCCACGAGTTCGATGTCGCCGCCGAAGGGGAATTCTGCCCGATTGCAGAGTTGGAATTCAAGAGGGACTTGGTCTATTCGCAGGGCGATCGCTTTTTTGATTTTGGGTGGCACGCTCTGAGGCTTTGCGAAGGGCGTGGTTCTGAATGAAGCCGAAATCCCACGCCCTTCGAAGACTCAGGGCGTGCCACACTTCCTGCATTGTGATAAAAGCGATGGCGCTGGGTCTATTCGCAATCTGGCGTGATGCCCCCGGACGCTGAACGCTCGACGATCCGGGGTTCACTTTCGCCGCCTGCTCAATTGGCCTGTGTCAATTCGATCGTCTTCGTGCTGCTACTCGAACTGGACTTCAACTTCGATTTGCTGCTGATTTCGATCGCTTTTTGTGCGGCAATCCGCTTCCTGTTTGCACTGGCCTGACGCATACCTTCCCTCTGTCGATCGTGATGTTGGTGGATCTGCTGCATCATCATGTTATGCGACGCTTGCATGTTGTTCAGGTATTGAGCTGTCTCCATCTGCGCTGCGATCATCGACGACTGCGAGGTGAGGTTGTTGTTCCCCATGCCGCCCATGCCGGCGCGGCCCATCCCCATTCCAGCCATCGAACCGGACATCTGCCCGCCGCTACCCCCCTGCCCGCCACCGGAACATTGGGCCTGAGCGGACATCGTCAAACCAAAAACCGCCACTGCTGCCAATAATCCGGTCTTCAGCGACCACATCTCGGCAACACCCTGCATTCCTCTTGTGATCATCGGAATCTCCCTTTGTGCTAATCGCTCTTCGACATCGACTTCGCGGGATCCGCACGGAGTGGCGTCAAAAGCCTGCTGTTTGGTTAAGCGACATGCTTAACCTTGCCATCAGAGAGAAACGTATTCCCAAGACAGGGTTCAACACCACGCAAACTGAATCCTCTTCAATTCACCTTGTGTCAATGCAAAACGCCCTTGGCCGAGGTGGCCAAGGGCGTTTTTGGTAATCGTGATGACTGGCGAGTCATTACTTCAGTCGGTCTTCATGTTCAGGCTCTTGACTAGGAACGCCATCTGATCAGCCGCTTCTTCGATCACCTTGGCGGTGGGCTTCCCCGCACCGTGACCGGCCCGCGTTTCGATGCGAATCAAGACGGGAGCCGAACCCGCCTGACATTCCTGCAACCGTGCGGCGAACTTGAAACTGTGCCCGGGAACAACGCGGTCATCGGTGTCGGCCGTTGTGATCAGCGTGGCAGGATACTTCGTATCGGGCTTCAGCGAGTGGTACGGCGAGTAGCCCAACAAGGCTTTGAATTCTTCGGCATTATCGGCACTTCCATAATCATCGACCCAGAACCGACCAGCAGTGAACTTGTGGAACCGCAGCATGTCCATCACGCCGACTGCGGGCAGGCAGGCTCCAAACAGATCTGGTCGCTGAGTCATACAGGCTCCAACGAGCAAGCCGCCGTTTGATCCACCTTGGATCGCTAGTTTCTCGGGCTTGGTGTAACTGTTCTTGATCAGCCATTCGCCAGCCGAAATGAAATCGTCGAACACATTCTGCTTCTTCAGCTTCGTCCCGGCCTTGTGCCATTCCTCGCCGTATTCGCCGCCACCGCGCAGGTTGGCGACCGCATAGACGCCCCCCATTTCCATCCACGCGACGCGCGAGACCGAGAACGCAGGCGTCAGCGGGATCGAGAATCCGCCGTAGCCGTACAGTAGCGTTGGATTCGATCCATCCAGCTTGAGTCCCTTCTTGTGAGCAATGAACATCGGAACTTTCGTTCCGTCTTTGCTCGAATAGAAGACCTGTTTGACTTCATAGTCGTCCGACGTGAACTTGACCGCAGCGCGACGCAACAGCTTGCTCTCGCCCGTCAGCAGGTCGTAACGAAACACGGAGGGTGGCGTCGCGAAGCTGGAGAACGAATAGAACGTCTCGGTATCTGTTCGCTTTCCACCAAAACCTGATGCTGTCCCGATCCCTGGAAACTGCACTTCGCGAATGAACTTGCCATCCAGCTCATGCATCTTGACTTGAGTTCGGGCGTCCTTCAGGTACGTCAACACGAACTGATTCGCGACGATGTCAGCACCGATCAGTGTCTCGGTGGTCTGTGCGACGACCTCGCGAACTTCTGTTGGCTTGCGAGTGTCGATCGCAATGATCCGCTTGCGTGGTGCTTCCAGATCGGTGACGAAATAGAACACGGGACCATCGTTTCCGATGAACGAATAGTCGTCATTGAAGTGCTCGATCAGGTCGATCGGCATTCCATAAGGTTCGGTCAGATCCTTGTAGAGGACTCGGAACTTCTCGTTCGTCCCCTTCCAGATGTTGATCACCAGATAGTGTCCGTCTTCACTGACGCGCAGTCCGAAGCCCCAAGTTGGTTCGTCTGGTCGCTTGTAGACCAGCGTATCCTGGGACTGAGGCGTCCCAATGCGATGATAGAACACCTTCTGATTCAAGTTGGTCCGTTGGAATGCGGCTTCTTTCGGCGGTTCATCGTAACGGCTGTAGAAGAAGCCCTTGTTGTCGGTGGTCCAGGCTGCTCCACTGAACTTGACCCAACGCAATTCGTCTTCCAGCAGACGCCCGGTTTCCACTTCCATGATGCGCCAGACATTCCAGTCCGATCCCGCCTCGGCAACGCTGTAGGCGACATAGCGACCATCATCGCTGAACGAGGTGGCACCCAAAGCAACAGTGCCGTCTTTGGACCACTTGTTGGGATCGATCAGGACACTCGGCTCGGCATCGAGCGTGTCCTGCTTGTACATGACCGACTGATTTTGCAGGCCATCATTCTTCAGAAAGAAGTAGCGTCCACCAGCCTTCGAAGGAGCTGAGAACTTTTCATAGTTCCAGAGCTCTGTCAGGCGTTTTCGGATCGTCTCGCGCTGCGGGATCGAATCGAGGTAGGCAAACGTCACCTTATTTTCGGATTCCACCCACGCCGCGACATCTTTCGATTCACGAACATCGTCTTCGAGCCAGCGATAGGGGTCAGGGACCTTCACGCCGTGCAGTTCATCTATGTGATCGATTTTCTTCGAACTCGGATACGTCATCTTCTCCCCTGCTCCAGCCGAACATGTCGCC
The DNA here is from genome assembly GCA_903840265.1 of uncultured Schlesneria sp. GTDB lineage: Bacteria > Planctomycetota > Planctomycetia > Planctomycetales > Planctomycetaceae > Schlesneria. Next base: position 24,316 of record CAIMFH010000178.1, read on the forward strand.
AACGCCAAAATCAAGCACCAGATAATTCTCCTCATCAGAGATTTTCCTTGAGTTGTTGTTCGTTGATTGCAGGAGATTCGCGTTCGCGAATCTCCTTTACTGTTCCGAGACGTTTTGCGGACGCTAGGGTCAGGCACAAATAAGTGAGTTCACTGACATCGCGCAGCCGCTGATCGATGGCCTCCGGGGACATGTCTACGCTGCGGGGGCGAAGCTTAGGAAGTGGTGTCATCTGGCCAAAGCCCCCCATTCGTTGAAGGTCGACAAGAATTAGTAGGATAGATCGAAGCCACCGGTTACTCAATTCGATATCGTCAACCGATCTCTCCGGTCATCGCGAGGTTCGAGATCCGGCTGCGTCCAGGCCTGTTCGTCCGATCCTGCGCGGACTTCACGGCTTGAGCAGGCAAGATTCTGGCTTGGCCATTTTGTCGCCGCGTCGTGGACTCGGCAGATTCAATGTCGTCGTCCGTATTGCCTTAGGCTTGAAGTTCGGGCTATCGATCGCTACTTTTCGCGTTGTCAACGAGTGGTTTTGCTCGGGCGCTGATTGTTCGCGCCGAGGACCCCTTTCTGGCCGGAAATGACATAAACCCGGCCGATCCCTTAATTTGCGGTTGTTTAGACGACCGGGTTTGGAAGGACTGCGCATGACTCAATACGTCTATTACTTCGGCGATGGTGTGGCCGACGGTGATGCCACCATGAAGACCCTGCTCGGGGGCAAAGGTGCCAATCTGGCCGAAATGGTGCGAATTGGGTTGCCCGTTCCAGCCGGTTTCACCCTGACCACCGAAGTCTGCACGTACTACTACGCCAACAACCGCACGTTCCCTCCCGAACTCAAGCAGCAAGTTCTGGACGCCCTGAAGAAGGTCGAAAAGGGAATGGGAGCCGAATTCGGTTCCGCCACCAATCCCCTGCTCTTCTCGTGCCGCTCGGGTGCTCGCGAATCGATGCCAGGGATGATGGACACTGTTCTGAACATCGGCCTGAACGACACCACCGTCGTCGCCTTGGCCAAGCAGACCGGTAACGAACGATCCGCCTGGGACAGCTACCGCCGTTTCGTGCAGATGTACGGCGACGTCGTGCTTGAGCTGAAGGCAAAAGACAAGACGGAAGGCGATCCATTTGAAGTCGCTCTGGAACACAAGCGAGAACACGAAGGCGTGACCGAAGATTCGGCCCTGTCCGTCAAGGCGCTGAAGGAACTGGTTGCCGAGTTCAAGCAACTGATCAAGACCCGCGCTGGCAAGGACTTCCCAACCGATCCAATGGAGCAGGTTTGGGGAGCAATCGGCGCTGTGTTCGGAAGCTGGATGAACGATCGCGCGATGGTCTATCGACGAACGTACGGCATCCCTCACGAATGGGGTACCGCCGCTAACGTTCAAGCGATGGTCTTCGGTAACCTGGGTGATGATTGTGCGACTGGCGTGGGCCTGACCCGCGACTGTGCACTCGGTAACCCAGGCTTCTGCGGCGACTACCTGATCAACGCTCAGGGCGAAGACGTCGTCGCCGGTATCCGTACTCCAAAGCGTATCGAAGAAACGCTGGCGACCGACATGCCAGTCTCGTACGCTCAGTTGAACGAAATCGGCAAGAAGCTCGAAAAGCACTACAAAGAAGTGCAGGACATCGAGTTCACGATTCAGCGTAATAAGGTCTACATGCTGCAAACCCGTAACGCCAAGCGTACTGGTTTTGCTGCTGTGCGAATTGCTGTTGACCTCGTTAACGAAGGTTTGATCACCGAGCAGGAAGCATTGCAGAAGCGACGTATTCCCGCCGACGACCTCTCACAACTGCTCCAGCCGATCTTCGATCCTGCTTCGAAGAACGCAGCGACGAAGGAAGGCCGATTCCTCGGCAAGGGAATCAACGCTGGTCCTGGCGCTGCTTCGGGCGTGATCTGCCTGTTCGCCGACGAAGCTGAGAAGTTCCACGAGAAGAACCCGAACATCGACATCGTTCTGGTTCGTAAGGAAACCAGCCCAGAAGACCTTCGCGGCATGAAGGCCGCCAAGGGGATTCTGACGGCAACCGGCGGTGCCAGCTCGCACGCCGCTCTCGTCAGTCGCCAGATGGGCAAGGCCTGTATCGTTGGTTGTTCGGCTTTGGAAGTCGACTACACCGCCTGCACCGTCAAAGTCGGCGGCAAGACTTTGAAGGCTGGCGACTTCATCAGCATGGACGGTTTCACCGGCGAAGTCTTCGAAGGCAAGGTCCAGACCAAGGACAGCGAAGTCATCCAAGTGCTCGTCCAGAAGACGCTGAAGCCAGAACAGTCGGAAACCTATCAGCGATATGCTCAGCTTATGGGTTGGGTCGACAAGTACCGCAAGCTGCGAGTCCGCACGAACTCGGATACCCCGAGCCAGGCTGACGAAGCGATTGCGTTCGGTGCTGAAGGGATCGGCCTGTGTCGAACCGAGCACATGTTCTTCGATCACCTCGACGAAATTCGTCACATGATCGTGGCCGACACCACGGAAACTCGCGAAGAGGCCCTGGCCAAGCTGCTGCCGTTCCAGCGAGCCGACTTTGCTGGCCTGTTCCGCAGCATGAACGGTCGCCCAGTGACCATTCGTCTGCTCGATCCCCCACTGCACGAGTTCCTCTCCGATCGTCACCTGGAAGAACAGCCCGACCTGGGTGAGAAGCTCTCCAAGTGGACTGGTTCCACGATCGAAGCGGTGAAGCGTCGTGTGGGCGAACTGCACGAAGCGAACCCAATGCTCGGACATCGTGGCTGTCGTTTGGGGATCGTGTATCCCGAAATCACCGCCATGCAAGCACGAGCCATCTTCGAAGCGGCTGTGCTGGTGAAGAAGGAAGGAATCAGCGTGGTTCCAGAAGTCATGGTTCCGCTGGCCGGATTCGTGACCGAATTTAAGCACCAAGAGAAGATCATTCGTGCTGCTGCCGAAGCAGTCTTCAAGGAAACGGGAACGAAGGTCGAATACCTCGTCGGTACGATGATTGAAGTTCCACGTGCTGCGATTCGTGCAGACCAGATCGCGAAGGACGCCGAGTTCTTCAGCTTCGGAACCAATGACTTGACTCAGACGACGCTGGCGATCAGCCGCGACGACTACGGTCCATTCATCGGCTTCTATCGTGAGAACGACATCATTGGTCACGATCCGTTCCAGACGATCGATCAAGAAGGTGTCGGCGATGTGATGCGAATCGGTGTCGAACGCGGTCGGTCGACTCGACCGGACCTCAAGATCGGCATCTGTGGTGAACACGGGGGCGATCCAGCCTCGGTCATGTTCTGCCACGACATCGGCCTGAACTACGTCAGTTGCTCACCACGCCGAATCCCAGTCGCCCGACTGGCAGCGGCTCAGCAGGCGTTGGCCAGCAAGTAGTCGATACGACCAATAGTTTTGAATCGAGCGGCCCGACTGATTTTCAGTCGGGCCGCTTCTTTTTTGCAGGCCTCGTCTTCTTGCTGATAAGGATCTTCATCGCCTTCATCGATCACTCGATCCGGCAGAACCCGACAGATTGTCGGCAGGATCTGCTGGTTGCGAGGACTTCTCACCGATGCACTCGACTCCCGAGTCAGCCGCCTGCTGTCTGAGCTAGGCTAGAGCGAGGGCTCTCTGATAGATCTCTGTCGATTCACAGGTCTCGTCAATCCGGTGGGAACGACCTCAGTTTGAACGAATCGGTGTTGATTTCGACTTCAACAGCCATCGCTAGGGTCTGCTGACATGAATTGCCTGAACTATCGAATCCTTGCGATCGCTCTCATCTTGAGTCTATTCGTAGGATGTGCATCGGCCGGCCGACAATCCGTGGGGGGGTATGGAGGAGGCGACGATGAGCCGGAAGACACGTCGTCGATCTTTGACTTCCTTTGACGCCTTTGTGGCTTTCAGATCGTTGCCGCCAATTGTTTGATTCTCAGCAGGAGCAAAATGTGGCAGATGGCACAGATTCCCAGAACAAACATCCCCATGGGAATCAAGATCACTGCTTCCGGACGAAAGCGAAATATCGCCTCCAGGAACATAGCCGAACCGAGGTAGGAACCAATCGAAATCACCACGCTCAATGGGACCGCACCCCACCTCACGTAGGTGGATAGCACGGCTGCCAGATGTGGAATGAGAATGAAGAATGTCGTGACGTAAAATCCAATTGGCAGTCGAATCATCTCGGCAAGATTTCTTCTTCCCTGATCCGTGATGGCTGTAACTAGAATCTCGACCACGACACATGGCAGCCAGCCGATCAATGCCCCAGCAAACTTCGAATAAAGGAGAGAGACAGGCGATTCGGGCAGCATGATCAGCGATGATAAGGTTTGACCACGGATCTCATCGCTGATCGAGCGTGCCAGCAATCGGGCGGCATCAATCGAAACTGCCAATGAAAGGAACACCTGGTAAAACGAAACGTCGATATACAGATTGCCGGGGCCGCCGCTTCGGAAGCCATTCTGCATCAGAGCAATGCCATACAAACCGAGGCAGAAGGCGAGTCGCACGGGGATCATTCCCAAGCCGCCCGACACAAAGTAATAGTCTTTCCAGGCAAATGGATTGGCCCACGGTCGACCGGGTGAAAACCAACGGAATCGACCGCGACTGCGAGCGATCAAACCTCGTGTCATGGATTCGGTTCCCGGTTGTCGCGAGAACAGTCCGAACAGTGCCCAAGCTAGTCCGAAGCAGAGGAACCCTACTGAAAGGTTGCTGATCACCTGCCAACTGAATCTGGCGTCGCCAAAGCCCGTTGTCAGAATCCAGCCCATCTGTTCAAACACCGAGAACCGCGCGATGGGCTCAAGGACCGCGCCGGCTTGTATTGCGCCGGGTATTCTGTTGCTTGCAAGATAGGCCAGAACGGCTGCTGCAAGTCGCGGCAGCAGAACGTAGGTTGACAAGCCAATCGTCATGTACGCTGCTGCGGATCGATTGTTGGATCCGATCGTTGAGCAAAGCAGGCCAAACCCAGCCAGCAATACCAGGTAGGCGGCCAGTCCAAGGTAGACCGCGGCTACCTGAGCTTGAGTCACTCCGCCCATCGTGACCGCCAGCAATGTGAAAGGATACTGCACGGCGATCAGCAACAGCGCTTGCGCCAGTCGCCCGCCTGACTTGCCGATCAGGATTCCGAGCGGACTGATCCCGGCCATCAATATCAGACCCAGTGTGTCCTCTTCCTTTTCCTCGCTGATCGATGTGGAAAAGAAACTGAGCCCGAGCAGCGTCATGAACGTCAGGTTCAGATAGCCGATGCCATAGAAGAATCGCAGTCCAGGTGCCCCAAACGATGTGGAATTCCATTGCGCCACGCAAAGTGCCACATAGATCGCGGCCATCAATCCGAACCGCGCCAAGTGCGATTGCATCGAGCGAGCGTCCACTCGCAATGACCGCCCGACCAGTGTGAGCACACCGTGAAACATTGCGTTCGTATTCCCAGTGGATTGAAGTGACGGGTCGGAACGTGAGCCGACACATGCTAACCAAACGCCTTGGCGAAGTCCCAACTTTGCAAATCACGTCAAATCCTGCAGCTTTCCACAAAACGCCGTCGCGCATCGTCATCGGATTCGATGGGCTGCTGAGTCTTGCGATTTGATGAAGAATACCTCGCTGTCCGCGCCCTAACCGCGTAAGATGAATAGAGAGATAGGAGGCAATTGCGATGTCAGCGATTCTTGATTCTCCAAACACAGGTCTTGGCAGTGGCGCGATTCCGTCGACGCCCGTCTGGCGATTTAGCCTCGATCAGTACCATGCCATGATCGACTGCGGCATTCTGCAAAGTGGCGATCCCGTCGAGTTTCTGGATGGAGTTCTGGTCCCCAAGATGACTCGAAATCCTCCCCACCGAATCGCGCTGGCTCATCTTCGCGACCTTCTGCAATCGATGGTCGGTGGCGATTGGCACATTGAATCGCAAGAAGCCATCACGCTGGAGGCCAGCGAACCCGAACCTGACATCGCCGTCGTTCGCGGTCGGGTCGACGATTATCCGGATCGGCACCCCGGACCCGCTGATATCGCGCTTGTCGCCGAAGTCTCCGACAGCACACTGGCCAGCGATCAAACCCTGAAAAAGCGAATCTATGCGCAAGCGACGATTATCGAATACTGGATCGTGAATCTTGTGGAGCGACAGATCGAGGTTTACTCGGATCCCACCGGTCCCGTAACGCAGCCCGAATATCGTCTTCGTCACGTTTTCACGCCTGGGCAATCAGTTCCGGTGAAAGTCGGGGAAGTCGTAATCGGATTCATCGCCGTATCACAGATATTGCCGTGAATTTAACCGATTTGCGAAAAACCGCGACGATTGCAAAGTCGTGAGTTGAAGAAATTCGGGTTAAGCAGATCATTGCGCTCTTTCCGAACTCCCGATCTGCCGTTATTATTTTTACCCTTGCATTGACGGCGCGGAAGAAGTGTTCGCGCACCGCAACCGGAAAGCCAAACCAGCCCCAGGAAAGACTCGCCGAGTCTCACCAACGAGTAAAAAATGCTCAGGAAATGCACGATTCGCTGTGTTCGATAGGGTTCATTGCAGCGCCTCACTGTGATGGACCCCTTCGCCGGCTGTGCTTTCCGTGCGCTTTCCAGAGGCATCCCCCCTACTCTACCCCCTGTGACATCTCCGCTTTTGTGAACGAGGACTTGTAACTCACGAGCCTCTCAGCGATTGCGTTGTTTTCACAACACCCTGTAAGTCTTGGCCAATTGTGGTCCAGGACGTTGTTTTCAACCGCGATTTTAGTAGTAACAGTACCAAGCCATGGCTATGAACCTCGAAAAAGTCCGTAACATCGGTATTTCCGCTCACATTGACTCGGGCAAAACGACGCTGACCGAGCGAATCCTGTTTTACTCCGGTCGAATTCACGAAATCCATGAAGTGAAGGGGAAGGACAAAGTCGGCGCGACAATGGACTTCATGGAACTCGAACGAGAAAAAGGGATCACGATCACTGCGGCTGCCACGCAGGTGCACTGGGGTGATTACACTGTCAACGTCATCGATACCCCTGGCCACGTCGACTTCACCGTCGAAGTGGAGCGATCGCTGCGCGTGCTGGACGGGGCCATCCTGGTGCTGTGCTCGGTCGGTGGCGTGCAGAGCCAGTCGTTGACCGTCGATCGTCAGATGAAGCGGTACAAGGTTCCTCGAATTGCGTTCATCAACAAGATGGACCGGACCGGTGCCAATCCGGACAAGGTCATTACGCAGATCCGTGAAAAGCTCGGCGTGATCCCGGTTCCGTTGCAGATTCCGATGGGTCGTGAAGCCGAGTTTGCTGGCGTCATCGATTTGTTGTCGATGGAAGCGATCTTTTTCGATGGCGAAGACGGCGAATTCATTCGTCGTGAGGCAATTCCTGCGGAATATCAGGAGAAGGCGAAAGAGGCGCGACATCAGATGCTCGAATCGCTGTCGATGTTCAGCGATACCCTGATGGAGAAACTGCTTGAAGAAGCTGAGATCAGCGTCGACGAGATTCGTAAGGTCGTCCGCGAAGCGACAATCGCTCTGCAGATTACCCCGGTCATGATGGGTTCGGCCTACAAGAACAAGGGTGTTCAGGAAGCGCTCGATGGCGTGACCTATTACCTGCCAAGCCCGCTGGATCGCACGATGACCGCCTTCGATCAACTGAAGAAGCCGACTTCGGAAGAAGAGACCAAGGACCCCAACTGGAACCGCGTGAAGCTGGAATCGAATCCGGACAAGCCGCTTGTTTGCATGGCGTTCAAGACCGTGGTCGAGCAATACGGTCAGTTGACTTACACACGAATTTATCAAGGTAAGATCGTGAAGGGCGACAGCTACTTCAATACTCGTACCGGTAAAAAGGTGCGGTTCGGTCGTCTCGTGCGCATGCACGCGAACGACCGCGCTGACGTGGAAGTTGCAGAAGCCGGCGACATCGTCGCCCTGGTCGGGGTCGATTGCGCCTCGGGGGATACGTTCTGTAGCGAAGCGGTGACGTATTCGCTGGAAAGTATCTTCGTTCCCGATGCAGTGATCCGACTCAGTATCGAACCGGTCAAGCGAGACGGTGCCGATAAGCTTGGTAAGGCCCTGGAACGCTTCCGCCGCGAAGATCCGACCTTCCGCGTCCTGACCGACGAAGAAACCGGCCAGACGCTGATCGCCGGGATGGGCCAGTTGCATCTGGACATCTACGTCGAACGCATCAAGCGCGAATATGGCGTCGAATGTATCATTGGGAATCCTCGCGTGGCCTATCGCGAGACCCCGACGAAAGAAGTTGAGTTTAACTACAAGCACAAGAAGCAAACGGGTGGTTCCGGTCAGTACGGCCATGTGGTCGGTAAACTGGTCCCGCTGCCTGTCGACAGTGCCATCGCCTACGAATTCGTCAACGATGTCACCGGCGGACGTATTCCCAAGGAATACATCAAGCCGATCGATGAAGGATTCCAGCGCGCACTGGTCAAAGGACCGTTGTGTGAGTGCGAAGTGGTGAACGTCCAGATGATTCTGCAGGACGGTACCTATCATGATGTCGATTCGTCCGAAATGGCGTTCAACATCTGTGCGTTCGACTGTATGCGTGAATCGCTCAAGAAGGCCGCCATCGGTCTGCTGGAGCCGATCATGAAGCTGGAAGTGGAAGTTCCCGATGAATACCAGGGGAACGTGACAGGTCACCTGTCCAGCAAGCGCGGTTTGGTGAACTCGACCGAAACCAACATGGGGATGGCCGTGATCATCGCCGAAGTGCCGCTGGCCAGCATGTTCGACTATGCCAACGAAGTGCGCTCGATGACGCAGGGCAAGGGAACATTCAGCATGGAATTTGCCCACTACGCGATGCTGCCTCGCGGCCTGCAGGACGAAGTGGTTGAGAAGCGAATGAAAGAAAAGGCCGAACGCGCCGCCATGAAGTAAGCTTCAACGAGTTTGGTTAATGATTTCGCAAAGCCCGGCTTGGAAACAAGCCGGGCTTTGCTGTTGTGTGCCGAGCATGTTTTTCAGCTTGAGGGTGCAAGTCCCTTATCCAACCTGATGGAGGTGAAGGATTAGCGAAGTGCAAGGGCGACTTCCGCGAGGGGTCGTCTGAAAGAAGCATGGAGCAAACACGTGAGCCGAC
>CAIMFH010000179.1 GCA_903840265.1 uncultured Schlesneria sp.
GGGAATGTAGCGCTGGTGCGCCCGGATCGACCGGTTCCGGAAGGTGGACGACTGCATTGAGCAAACAAGAAGCTAGTGCGGGTCGCACTTCCGTGTCGCGTTGAAACATGGGTCAGACTAAGCGGTTTTCTGCTCGCGGGACGCCACAGTTAAGCAAGATGCGTTCTAAGAAGCGCCTCACGGCCTCTGGTCTAACGCTTACGCACGCTTCTGAGTTGGTCAAGCATTATTTGCAGATGAGGCACCAAGGCTGGTTGTGCGGACTGCGCAACTTTCAGAGCCTGCTCTGCTGCTTTAATGGCCTCATCAAGCTGACCATTTTTTGAGTAGGCGGCAGCAAGGTTTTTCAGCAGATTCGGCTCTGCAGAATTGGTCAGGGTAACGGCTTTCCTGGCATAGACCACAACATCAGACCAGTTTTCCATCTGTCCCAGGACTTCACAAAGCGACACATAGGAACTGACATCTTGAGGATCAATTTTGATGGCGGCCTTAAATCGATCGGCCGCTTCTGACCACCGCTTCAACTTAAGGTAAGCCAGTCCCATCTGGTGATTGATCTTACCACTGTAGGGTTCAACTTCTTCGGCGCGACGATAGTGTTGCAACGCTTCGTCGAAGCGGCCGTCGAGATAAGCCAACCAGCCGAGCATCGCAAACGCATAAGGCTCATTCTCGTCATCCCGAGTGGCCTGTTCCAGATGCTTTGTCGCGAATGCCATCTCGCCGGTGATCGCGTAGACGGTCCCGAGTTTGGCGTGTGCCATCGCATGATTGGGCTTAGCATCCAGCACACTCTGCAGCGACTCGATCGCTTCTCGATAGCGTTTCTCCGTGATGTGCCACTGGGCATCCTGAAAATCCGCATCGATCTTGCTTTGGATTGCGATCAGTTCCTGAAGTCTTGCAGCAGTGACTGGCTCTGAGACAAATCCCAGTGATTCGCGACAGGCATTGATCGCGGCGAGAAATCGGTGCTCATCCTGCATACGCAGCGACTCGGCCTTCCATGACTCACTCAATTCGCTCGCCAGTCGCTCAGCGGAACTGCGACTCTCTGGATCGGACTGGGTTCGATACCAGCTAAGAAGGACCTTTTGGCGAGCCCGCGGATAGACCGCGATCTTGTGTTCGTACCGTTTGACCGGTGCCACGTACCGATCGCTTTCCGTTCGAAAATAGACCTGGATCTTCCGGCCTTCAGGCATGTGACAGCCTACGCAGTCGTCCTGAACGGCAGCAGGTAGCCGATCACGGTCGGTGCAGGCTTCTCGTTGATGACATGTCAGACAAGACGCGGCCCCCGCATTATCCGCTGAATGCGGGCGGTGCGGGTTGTGACAGGAGACACAGCTCAACGATTCGCTGTTTTGATAGCACTTGCTCTGTCGAAGATAAGTTGTCTGGTTGGCGACATGATCGTCCTCGGGATGCTTCGTTCGTAATGTAAAGTAGAAGTCATCGAGTGGCTGCCCCGGTCGGTAGTTGAATGCCGGTCCGCGATGCTTGATCGCGTTGCTGTGGCACTGAGCACAAAGATCCATTTTGCGTTCACGCGACAACTCGGCCGGCCTGACGACCGCGTGCGGGTCAGTCAGTTGTGGATTGGCGCGATGAAAATTGGCATGCTCCCGACCCGGACCGTGACAGACTTCGCAGGTCACGCCCAGGACGTTCTTGTCACGTCCGTATTGATTCCGGCTACCGGGAACATGCTCAAACCAAGTGTTATGACATTCAATGCATCGAATCGTCATATCACGAGAAAAATCGCCCGACGCGTGACGATCGAAGGGACTGGTCCCCCAAGTTTTCTGTGGAGCCAACCAGACCATCGGCAACTCGCAAAGTCTGTCACCGTGCCAGGTGAAGTACACTTCATCGTTCCCACCGGCAGATCCATAGATGAAAGCGATGTCCGCTGTGGTCGACCGTTTTGTCGAACCTTGCGACTGCAGTGCCGTTTGCTGGAATCGCCCAAGGGATTCCGACATATCGAATTGCAGAGACGATTCAGGCAGACGATAACTCGCATGACCGGATGTGAAGCCTTCCGGCATGATGCCCGGGCCAGGGACACGATTCGCGAGGTAATGGCGCGTTTGACGAAATTCAGCGACACGATCCGCATGGCAGTCGACGCACGCCGCGGGACCAAGATAACCGGGGTTTTCAGGTTGCCTCCGATCTTCGCTCGTTGAGGCAGTCGCATCAGGAAGATGGCTCGGCTGTGCCTGGTGCCGCCCCCAAATCAGCCCGACCACCAGCAACCCCAAACCTGCGGCCAAGCCACACGCCGTAGCCTTGGATGCGGACCAGGGTACGGCGTGTCGCGACATGAACGTCAGTCTTTCAATTCAATTTTGAAATCGTTTTTGGAACCGCTGGAATCTACCTTGTATTCCAGCCCACTTCTATTCGCGTCCCGATACTTGTCGGGAATGAGCGACTTGATTTTGCTATTGGACTGCTGAGCCGCCATAGTCATTTGAGCCATTTGCTTGCTCTGCTCAGTAATGTCCCCCCCGGATCCTGGTTTTGGAATTGAGGAAGCGGTGGCCTCATCGCTCGGCGGATCGAGTCTGACGCTGACCTTAGAAAGTCCGACGGCGCAGCCAGGAAGTGCTCCCGTATTGAGTTTGAACTCTCCACTTAAATTGGTGGTGCCAATTGCCAGCGGACCCTTTTCTGGAATGAATGTGACTGTGGCGCCTGCAAGGGGCGAGCCATTGTAGGTCACGCTCCCTTTCACCGCTGCCAGTGTCGGCGTTTTCCCATCCCCGCCGCCGCACCCAGCGATAATCATCATCGAGACAAATGCAAC
>CAIMFH010000180.1 GCA_903840265.1 uncultured Schlesneria sp.
GGCGTATCTCCTCAAGCCACCCAAGGCCCCGAGCCGATCCCATTCCCAGGCTCACCCGGAGCCCCAACTTGTAAATATCCCCTTACCTCGCGCCGCCATTTTCCCCCGGAAAGCGCCGCCATTTTCAACCGGGCTTAACAATGGCGCGGGCACCACGATTGTCGGATCTTTGTAGGGACGTTGGCCGTTGTTGAGGCAGTCGTGACAGCGATTCAGATGCAAATCCATGAACGCCAATACTTCCTCGTTCACATCGCATGCAGAGAGGTCGAACCTCCGAAACGCCACAACGCTGTCAATCGTGACCAAATTCAAGCTTGCGGCATCGATCGATTGAGATTTGGCACTGGTTAAACTCAAGACTGTACCAAGCAGCGCACCCGCATCTTTAATGGTGTTATCAACCGCTTTATAGTTCGCAGAGTGCAAATAGCCATATCCGGCACTTGAGCCAGGTGTCGTTGATCCATCAGGGAAAACCTCGGGCTGCCCCTGAGAAGTTGGGCCAAATCCAAACCCGTATGCACCTTGCCCGGAAATTACTTTGACCGGGTCGACTAGAAACATTTTTTCCGTGTATTTGAGCTGTGCTTCCACTCGCAGGTCTGGCCGTTTCAGCTTTACCACTTGCAATGAATTAGATTCCGGATCATGCGCGGCGTAGAGTGTTTCCACAATTTGAATTTCAAGGTGCGATGGCACCTTGAGCATGACAGGAATGCCTTTCAGATTTGTACAAGGATCCTCGTGTAAGCTGTCGTCTTCGGCGCGAGTCCACATGCTGGTTCGAATGGACGAGCAACCGGTCAAAACCAGTGGCAGAAGAAGGGCAATCCAATACCTCATTTTCAATCTTCCCTGATCTAATGTGTCGACGAATGGTTTCGATCAACGGTTTATAGAGAAATGACTATCGTTGCAGGTGTGGTTAAAACATCGTCAGGTGAAATCTACGCGGCATAGTCAAAACGAACTGAGGCGTATTGCAATGAAACAGTGTTGATTGTTGGGTAACTTGGATAAAGTATGTGCTTGCGTCACAAATGCACACGCGAAATCTGTCAATGAAAATGATGCCGTTCCAGGTAGGGTTTTACGCGGCATTCAGCAGATGAGCAGTGAGGAGAAGCGTTGTGAACCATACTTCGGCGATATTTGCCAATGCGGAAGGCCTCGGAGAAATGTGGGCGACACTCCGTGTTGAACTAAGACCTCAGCAATCGCAACCAGTCGAACCGGTTGGCACGGTTTCTAAACCCCTCAAAGTCAATTAGCTGTGCCACTTGTTAGCCGCTTCTGTTTGGACCAGAGTCAAGGGTAACAGGTGTTCGGGACATGGGTGACACATTGCTCCTACTCTGAAATGGGGGTGGAAGCGACGGAGTGAGCGGAGCGATCGGAGCGATCGGCTCTTCAGGTCTCAAGACTCTTTGTGGGGCTCGTGACCCAGCTTTCAGATGTCGGGTTGGGTGAACGGCCGGCCCCTTGGGCTGAAAGGCCTCACTTTGCTTTGTTGAGCACGCCCTGACCTACCTCATGTCTCTGGCCATCGTCTAACGCGTATCGAGTAGTCGCTGCAATGCGTCGACCATAGCGTTGCGTTCGGAGTCCGATAGTTCAGCAGTGTTTTTGATCGTTTCGATCTTGGTCAGTATGAAACCCCGTTGCGCCTCCGGATCGCGGGGGGCTTGTCCACTGAGTTGTTCGATCCGGTCTCGGATGTCTCTAGACAATGCATCCTGGTCTGGGTTTAGACTATTCGGACGTGTCTGGCGCATGACTATCTCCGTCTCAATCAGGCCTTCATGGGTTGCGGGTAAGTTCTTTTCGCTGTCGACTGAAGCTTCGTCGAAGGCATGCATCAGTCAATGTGATAGTACTTCCACAACTGTCTACCGTCGGCCGCCTCTCTGTCATCTGGATTGTAGTCACAGAGAATCGGCTGTGATTTGGTGTACAGCTTCAAGAGGCAGTGGGAGCCTAATGGACCGCAAAGCTGTAGTTCGCGTCGAGAAAAATCTGACGAAATCCCAACCCGTCGTCGCGAAGTGTGGTTTGTTCGGGCGATAACAACGACCAGTCATTCCAGTTGTCGATCGAGTCACTCGACTGCACATAGGTGTCGAGGAACCCGAGTTCGTTGGTATTGGCAAAAGAATCCTGAAACGTCTCGACAATCGGCCCCCATGTTCCAACGTCGGATTGCTTCTGATCTGCTTCCGAAGCGATGTATTCGTAACTGTAGACCCAGTCGTACCGATCAAGCTTGTAGTTGTAGAGCCAAACATTATTCATCCAGATGCGATCCGACGTCTGGGTTGTTTGATTTTGTACGGTGAGGACTTGATATGACGTTCCATGTGCGGTCTTTGAAGTAAAATAGTCGCTGAGATTCGCGAATTCGAGATTCGTCTGCCAGCGGTCGCATTCGGCACGAGCCCAGTCGTACACCATGAACCGTGACTCGTCTTGGCCTTTGTAATAAATGAATGCTTCGACGCCTTTTGCGGACCGGTTCGTGGCTGTCAAGTAAAGCCAGCAGGACACGTTCCCACCAGGTTTTGGTGGAGCGATCACGTCAACCAGGATTGCAGTGCCGGCGATGAACTGTGATCGGAAGGTCTCTTCATAGAAAACACCATAGCCAACTCCACCTGGAACGGGCGGCGCTTCTTCGTCTGTTGTTGCTCGAGCAACAAGTGATCGCAATTGGTTTGTGGTGCTGGCCGTGTGAAGGGAGTTCAGTCCTGTCTGCGTTTCCAAGATGTGGATCTTGCTGCGCACGAACGCCTCTTCGAACGCTCGGTCTCGGGGAGCGGCTTTCGATAGCGATGCAAAGTGAGCTCGCACATCGGCGGTAGAAGCATTATGGCTCATGCTAGGATCTGAGAACTGGGCAGTTGTTGTCGTTCTATTGGGCGATGGATGTAAGCTCGATTCGTTGGCCATGAAGGTCCCTTTCGAAGTGATTTTAGTTCAGACTATTCGATCGTAGTTGTGACTGGGTCGGAATCTTGCGATTACGTCGGGCAGAGGTCTTTGATGACCGTGAAGTTTGATCGGAAGCCGTGAACGTCATCCAGCCAGGCGAAGTTGAGGCCTGAGCCTTCCAGGAGTGGGCTGGGGACATCGCTGTTGGGAGTTTGGCCTGCCAGGTGCGAGTTGAGGGTCTCGATCATGATCTGCCAGTGGGTCTTGGTTGGATCCAGTTCCGTCAGGCCGGTTAAGTCTTTGACGACTTGGTCTGCGTCGAGGGCTTGGTTCGTGTTGTGAGAGAGGGTCGCGGCGAAGTCGGCGGTGTGGATGTCTTCGGCGGCCAATCCGAACCCGCCTCCTCCGTCAACGAGGTAAGCGCCGTACCTGAACAGGGCCTCGAGAAAGATGCGTACGATCGGGGGAAGATCTGGATTCGTGAGAACTCCCTGAGTTCCATGCTGGATTCCATCGCGGCCATAAAGATTCCCGTCATTGAGAGCAATCCGCTGACCGGCAGCCAGTGCGTTCGAATCGGGGGTGAAATGAGACGTCTCCGTTCGAGATGCCGGATAGACCCAGTTCGGGCTATTTTCAGCCGGAGTTGCCGAGTAGCGGAGTCGTGGCAGGCAGAAGATCAGCGGGTGGTCGATCTTGGAGTTGACTCCCAGTGAGAAGTCTTCGGGCAGGATCAACCCACCGAGATAGGGGAGGCCACTTGCTCGTGCGCTGGCTGTTGGATCAGCTTCAGAGTGTCGCGCTCCCACTCCAAGCGTGGCGTAGCCAGTGACCGAACCCGCTGTCAGCATACTCATGCCGACGTGTTCATTTTCCTCGGAGTTGTCGGGTGCATCGGGGGTTGGGGTGACCTGCCAGAAGTCGTATTCGATCTTGGTTTGAGAATCGAACAGAATGATTGTGCCATCGGGTACTTCGTCGGGCTCGGCTCCAGAAGGACGGATCGGGCCGGCAGGTTGTGGAACATTGAGCGCCTTCCAACCTTCTATGTTATTTCCCGACCGTGGAAACCAGGGGGGCTCGAACGAGGGAAGAGCATAGGGGGACATGGGGAGATCGACCGTGGCTAGGCGGTCACCATCACGCCGCACGGGATAGATTGGAAATGAGAATTCATCGTAGTTGACGAACGGAAATTGTGCGAAGCCGCCGCCATTTTGTAGTGCCTGCTCGGCACGCGAGATTTTGTGAGTGGTGATCTCAAATTTTTTGGAAGTCTGTTGACCGGCCTGAATCAGTTCCTGAAGCGTCCGACGAAGGTCGGCCAGCGATTCCTCGCTGTATTCGCAGAGGATCTTGTATGTCGCGCAAGCCTGCTGTTGATTGTTATCTGCCGTCTTGCCAACAAAAGTGCGCCAGGGGCCATTCGGGACATCGAAGAGTGGTAGATCGAACTGGAAGGGGCGTGGAAACTGTGGATCTGCCATTCGCGAAAGCCTTTCCAATCAAGTTGGGCCTGCGTTGAGTTGCTGCTGCTGCTACTACTTTATCGCGGCGATTGGCTGTGCCTGACGATAGAAGATGTTGATCTCGCCTTCGGTTGGCGAGTCGTTAACGACGGCGACGTGCTCTCCAAATGCTGTAATATAGCATTGGCGGTTCCATGGTTGCGGTGGGAAAGCCATGTCGGCCTGGATTTTGATTGCCTTAAACGCCGTGGATCTCGGGCGGACCATTGGTCGCCGCTGGTGCATTGGACCATGACGAGGGCGACCATTCCGGTTTGGGGATTGACCGACAAGTCGGTGCCGTAGGCTCCATCGTGGCCGAACATGCCGTTGCGGAGGTGGTAGGCGGGGTGGCACGACTTGACTTCGGGGGTGGTTTTGCCTGGCTGTTCAGGCGGAGCTTTGATACAGCCTAAACAAGAGGGAAAAAAGCGGGAAGTTCCGTCGATGATTATCGCAGCTTCTCCGACCATC
Organism: uncultured Schlesneria sp.; assembly: GCA_903840265.1. Taxonomy (GTDB): domain Bacteria; phylum Planctomycetota; class Planctomycetia; order Planctomycetales; family Planctomycetaceae; genus Schlesneria. The sequence goes on from CAIMFH010000180.1 coordinate 4,914, forward strand.
GGATGAACGCTGTGACGCGATTGGAATCCGACGAGAGTAGGACCAAGCCTCAGCATTAGTGCGGCTCACTTGGGATGTTAGGTAGGTAGACGTGGGTCGCGATCGCACGGCCACGGTTGTTTCCACCTTCCAGGGCATCGCATGGCCTCCGATTTCGAAATGCCATACGATAACCCCATGGTGTCACCTATGTCTCCGAACGCCTGTTACCTATGTCTCCAGTCTATACACAAAGCGGCCAAGCAGTGGCACGGCACATTGACTTCCGATGGTCATGCGATGCCACTCCTGCCCGTTCACAAGACCGGCTTTTGGAAAGCAGCTTGATTCGTCGTGTCGTTACGAGGAATGATGCGACTTAACCGAAATCGCACCGGGGTTTCGCGAAGCGTTCCAACCGGCGGCCACCCGCCGGTCGCAGCTTTGTCACACCACAATCTTAAGGGAATCTTAACCGATTCTTCCATAAGGTGCTGTGGTTCCTCGCGCGGACAGACATCGAGCGCCAGGGGCGGTATGGTGTATTCCGTCGAGTTTTCTGCCTGGTGACGGAGGCCTGCCAATGGAGTGGAATTGGCGGTCAGCCAGGTTCGTTGTCGAAATCAATTTCGATTGACCGCTCATAGCGGTTGTCGAGTGAGAGAGGTCTTATGAACAAGTTGATTCTGTCTGTGGCCGGTTCCCTGTTGTGTTTGACATCGTTCGCCTTGGCGGACAACTGGCCGCACTGGCGTGGGGAAGCGGGGAACGGCGTTTCCACGACTGCGAAGCCGCCGACTCACTGGAGCCTTAAGAAGAACGTCAAATGGAAAGTGGCGGTGCCCGGATCGGGTTCGAGTTCGCCCGTGATCTGGGAGGATCGCGTGTTCGTCACGACGGCTGTGGAATCGCGCGGGAGCAAGGGGCTGCAGTTTAAGATCATTTGCTACGATCGCAGGAACGGTACCGTCCAGTGGCAGAATACGGCTGTCATCGCGACGCCTCATCAGGGAACTCACACCACCAATGGATATGCTTCGGCGTCTCCGTGTACTGATGGGGAGCGCGTGTACGCTCACTTCGGTTCGCGCGGACTGTTCTGCTATTCGATCGACGGCGAACTGAAATGGAAGCGCACCGACTTTCCGGCGATGAAGACCAGGAATGATTTCGGCGAGGGGAGTTCACCCACGCTGGAAGGGGACAAGATCATTGTTCCGTGGGATCATGAGGGAGAATCGTATCTGTATGCGTTGGATAAGTTGACCGGCAAGGACATTTGGAAGACGCCGCGCGATTCGGCGACGTGCTGGTCGACACCGCTGGTGGTGGAACATGCAGGCCACAAGCAAATCGTGATGAACGGGCAGAAGATCGCTCGCGCTTACGACCTGGAAACGGGCAAGGAGCTATGGCACTGCGGCGGCCAGACCGAACGGCCGGCCGCTTCTCCTGTGGCGGCCGATGGAGTTGTTTACGTCGGCAGCGGTTTTCGCGGTGCGTACCTGGGAGCGATGAAACTAGACGGTCAAGGAGACATCAAGGGGACGAAGAGTGTGGCTTGGGAGATCGACAAAGACACGCCCGACGTCGGGTCGTTGCTGCTGACCTCGGGAAGAATCTATTACTACAAGGATAAGGCGGGGGTCCTGACGTGTGTCGATGCGGCCACAGGCGAGCGTCAGTTTGGTCCGGTGCGAGTTCCCGGACTGCAGGTGATCTACGCGTCACCGGTTGCGGCGGGCGGATACATCTATCTCACTGACCGTAACGGGACGACAGTGGTGATTAAGGACTCGGCGAAGTTCGAGGTCGTGGCGACGAATTCCGTCGAGGAAACGGTCGATGCGACACCGGCGCCGGTCGATCGAGAATTGTTCATTCGTGGTGCGAAGCATCTGTTTTGTATCTCGGAGTGAGCTGTCGGAAATGAGCATCGTCGTGAGGACACTGTCTGATGGGGCAAGAGTGTAGGCTCGTTCTACGTACTGCATCTGTGTCACTTCTCTGGTGTTTGCAGTCGCCTTTTTGCCCAGGCGTCTGCGGCCTTTTTTCCTAGCTGGACTTCTCGTTTCCCAATTTGCTCTTTCATTTGATTGAAATTCTCATTGGCGGTCTCGCTCCCGAGCGATGCAGCGCACAGCGCCCATTTAATGGCCAGAATGTCGTTCCCGGGCGCAAGTTTGCCCATGTAATAGATCCCAGCCAATCGGTTCATCGCTCTGATTTTGCCGAGTTCCGCTGCGATCGTGAGATACATGACTGCTTTCTGCGAGTTCTGTTTGACGGGGCCTCCGTCTTGATGAATTGCACCCAGGTTGTAGTAGGCGATCACGTTTCCACCCGCACTCGACATTTCCAGCCATTTGACTCCGTCGGCGTTGTTGGCCTTGTCCTCGTCTGACAGATAGGCCAGGCCGACAGTGAGCATCGCATCGAAATCGCCAGCTTCGGCGTCCATCATGTCTTTCGCAAGGTCACTCGCCGTGACCTGAACCGCAGACATCGCCTGCATAAAGAGTAAGAGAATCGCGAAACGGATATTCATGTCACCTGCCTAAAGAAGTGAGATGCCTGGATGTGTGCGGGTACAGTATTGAAGGTCGATTCGCTAGTTGTCAATTACTTTAGAATCCAGTTTTGCAGTTGGTGCCATAACGAGGCACAACGAGAATCGCCTCTTTGCGGCGAGTTGTAACAGCTACATGACCATGCGTGATTCTGCTCGCAGATTAGTTGTCTATTCATTCGGCAGCGGGCCGCAACATGACTAGACTATTTGCAAATCGCCGTTTCGTTATTTAACCCCGGTCTGGAGTTCGAATCGTGCGATGGAACTATTTGGTTTACCTCGTCGTGGTGGCGAGTTCTGTCGTCAGTGCCGCGGAACCTGATCTGCGAGAGATCGCGCTCGATTCGGTGAAGGACTATGTCGTTGAACGTCCAGGGTCAGCAGACGGCGAGTTCGTCAGAGTCGAACAGCCGATCATTCGGTTCACGACGACGGGGATCGATGAGGCGGATATCTTCCTGTGGACACAGCAAGGGCGCCCCGCGCTGGTGGGGCAGGTGTTTCGGCTGAAGAATGTGGAAGGGGGCTTGTGGCTGCATGAATTTCAATCGCTGAGCAGCGGACCGTTCACTCTGCGCCGCGAGGGCAAAGAATTATGGAGTCCGAAAACTGAAGGGGTGAAGTGGCGAACTCTGAAAACTGATCTGGTCCCGTCGGACTCGGCGCGCGTGCGTCTGACACAGTTCAAGCAATTGGCTCGTGACTTTACCGGTGTCGAACAGACACCGGGCGTCGGCAATGGGGACGAGTTGAAGAACTTTGGGCTGACCTTGAAGCCCAAAGAGGCTTATCGCTATCAGTCGAAAGCCGACGATGTGCTGGACGGTATCGTGTTCTGGTTTACTCAGGAAGAGAACACCGATCCCGAACTGCTGTTGCTGATCGAAGCAGTCTCGAAAGGGAAGGAGAGTTCCTGGCAATATACTCTGGGTCGACTGACTTGCTGGCCCATGCAGATCGATTACAAGGGGGTTCGGGTTGCCGATTTGCCGAACATGCTGAACAAGTCCATTAAGTCCGAACCGTATCACATCTGGCGACCGGCGATTCCGTGATCGAGATCGGAAACGGCGTCGCAACCGGACCGCTCACCATGTACACCTTCTTTCACGGCTGGCGACGAAAGGCTGGGGTAGTCTCGCTGGTGATGGCGTGCATGTTGACAGCTGGCTGGATTCGCAGCCTGCGGATGATCGATCGTATCGACCTTCGCTGGGCTGATGACTACTCGGCAACAGTCTCATTACTGTCGATGGAGGGGTGCCTGGGTTGCATGAATGGTTTTCAGCATGACCGAGAGATCAGTGATCGGACCGAAGAACTGCTGACGCACAATCTTGTTACGAGATTCCCCGAGTGGCACTCGTACAGAATTGACGGAATAATGTCTCCTCTTCCCGAGACCAGCCGCTTCGAATCTCCTCTTGCTAAATGGTGCTGGCACCATTTAAGAGTCGGCGCGGGCAGAGAGGTGGGTGTCCTTGCAGGTGGAAGTTTCTTTCGAGGAACGGACTGGGTTGTACCTTATTGGCTGGTTGTCCTTCCCCTGACCATGCTCTCCGCCTACCTGATTCTCTGGAAGCCACGGAAGCGAACCTGATGCAGTTTGTAAGACGATCTGGCGTGCGGGTTGCAATCGGCGTCGTGCTGGTGGCAGTGCTGTATGGGGGGGTGGCGGTTTTGACGCCGTATCATCGCGAGCAACGTATTGCGCGAAGGATTAAAGCGGTTGGTGGAAAAGTGGATTTCCAATTCTGCGGGCCAAATTGGATTCCGCAGTCCGTACTAAATGCCATGCCGCTCTGCGCCCGAATCAGGTACGTCAACATCCTTCGGCCCGAACCCGTCCCTGCTGATGTATTTTCAGAATTTGAGTCGCTTCAGCAATTCGAAGGTCTCGGCCTGGGCGGGACTCAAATCGCTGGGCTGGAGCAACTGAAAGGGAAAGCCCGCTTCCATGGGGTCTGGCTGAGCGGCCCAAGCGTTACCGACACGGGACTGGAGCATGTCCGAGGCCTGACCAACCTGAAAACGCTTCATCTGTACGAAACGCAGGTCACGGACGCTGGGTTGGAACACCTCAGTGGACTGACCAGTCTGACAGTACTCAACCTCCACAACACCCAGACAACATCAGAAGGCCGCGCCAAACTCCGAATAGCGTTGCCGAACTGCACGATCGTCTCAAACCCGCGAGGCCAGGTTGGCACTGACTAACGCTTCGAAGTCAATCCACACTTGCCCAGCAGAAAGCGGGATTAGAGTTCGGGCGGGCAAAGCCCCTCGCCCTCCCGGATACTCTTCGACGCTCAGTCGTCTTCCAGTCGAATGTCGACGCTGGAGCTGTGGGCGGTCAGGCCTTCGACGGCGGCGAGGCGGCGGATGTCTTCGGCGGCGTCTTCCAGGGCGTCGTGGTTGTACCAGATGACGCTGGAGCGTTTCAGGAAGTCGTTCGCACAGAGGCCGTTGGCGAAACGGGCCGTTCCGCCTGTTGGCAGCACGTGCGATGGGCCGGCGAAGTAGTCTCCCACTGCCACGGGGGTGTAGTGTCCCATGAAGATGGCACCGGCGTTCTGGATCCGATCCAGTAACTGTTCGGGATCGCGGGTGGAGATGTGCAGGTGTTCGGGAGCCAGCAAGTCGGTCAGTTCGGCCGCTTGATTGGCATCGCGAGCCAGAATCAGCGCACCGTATTCATTCAAGCTGGTCAACGCGAGGTCGCCGCGAGGGAGCTTGGCCAACTGTGCGGAGAGTTCATTGCGAACCGCCTCGATCAGGGGGGCGTGCCAGGTGATGAGGACGCCTGATCCGGGGCTGTGTTCGGCTTGCGAGATCAAATCGGCTGCGACGTACCGTGCGTCGGCGGAATCATCGGCGAGCAGTACCACTTCGCTGGGCCCGGCGATGCTGTCGATGTCGACTTCGCCAAACACATGCTGCTTGGCGAGAGCCACGAACAGATTTCCCGGCCCGACGATTTTGTCGACGCGTGGTAGTCCTTCGACACCGTAGGCCATCGCCGCGACGGCTTGAGCGCCGCCGACGCGATAAACTTCGGTGATGCCGACTTCGGCACAGGTCGCCAGCAACGAGGTGTTGTAGCCGCCAAAGTCAGTGGGGGGGACCACGACGGCAATCTCTTTGACGCCGGCGGTCTTCGCGGGAACGGCGGTCATCAGCACGGTTGATGGATAGGCAGCCGCACCGCCGGGGACACAGATGCCGACTCGCTTGAGCGGCAGGTAACGCTGGCGTAGTTCGACGCGGCTGGTTCCATCCTGGCGAATGAGGCGGACATCCTCATGCAGGATGCGGCTTTGGAATTCGGTGATATTGGCGATGATCGTTCGCAACGTCCGCAGGAATTTCGGGTCGGCGCTGGCATGGGCTGCGGCGAGTTCTTCGGCCGTGACGCGCATCGTTTCGCGAGTCAACTGCTTCTGATCGAGCTTGGCGGTGTAATCGAGCAGGGCATCCAGACCTCGGTCGCGGACATCGGCGCAGATTCGCTGGACGACTTGTCGCGGTGCCAGTGGTTCTCCGAACAACGCGATCGTTCGCTGCTTGCCCGCTTCGGAAACGATGTCTCCCTGGGGACTGAGCTTGCGTCGCAATTCGGCCAAGGCGGCGATGGGGTCTTGTGAGGAACAATCAATCGTTGGAATCGTCAGTGTCACGTTGTGGTCTTTTCGTTGCGATGCGTTCGTTTTTGGGTTTCTTTCGGCCAACGTCATAAGAATCAAAGGCCGGCCCTTCAGGCCTTTGGAAGTATGTTGAGAGCTGAATTCTAGGGCCGAAGGGCCCTGGCTGGATAAAGTACCGGCCCCTTGGGCCTGAAGACAATCAACCGGCGGACGATCATTCAGTTGCTGTGGGGTAATTTGCATAGGGGCCGTCTCTGATCGAAGACACGGCCTTGTCGAAGACTCCAAAACCGTGGCACCCATTTATCAAGCATTTTTGAACAGAATCGGGCACGGTCATTGGTATCGCCAGCCCGAAGATGAATGATCGCGAGCTTTGGTTTGATCTGGCCAACCGGTAAAGTGTATCGATGTTTGGCAAAGTTGCGAATGAGGGACGATCGGCAAGTGGCGTTTGTATTGGGGTTCGTTCATGACTGCTGATTTTATCGACTTGCGTAGTGATACCGTCACGAAGCCGACCGCGGGGATGCGTCAGGCGATTTTTGAGGCGGATGTCGGCGATGACATGTCTGGCGAAGATCCCACCGTCAATCGGCTGGAGCAAATCGTCGCCGCGATGTTCGGGAAAGAAGCCGCGGTTTATAACTGCTCGGGGACTCAATCGAATCAGATGGCTGTGCGGGCTCATTGTCAACAGGGGGATGAAATCCTCATCGACGAGACCGGGCATATCGTCAACTATGAGCAGGGCGGCGCGGCCTCGCTGAGTGGCGTGTCGGCTCGGATGTTGCGAGGGCCGTTCGGGATCTTTGATGTGGAAGATCTGGAGGGAAAGGTTCGGCCCGACAATCAGCATTACTGCGTGACTCGGCTGTTGTGCATTGAAAACACGACGAATCATGGCGGTGGACGAGCGTGGCCGCTGGCGAAAATGAACCGTGTGGCAAACTGGGCGCATGACTCGGGGCTGAAGGTTCACGTCGACGGGGCACGGATTTTCAATGCGGCGATCGCTGGCGGGTATACGGTGAAAGAGTTCACTCGTCACGCCGATTCCATTTCGATCTGCTTTTCCAAGGGGCTGGGTTGCCCGATGGGTTCGATCCTGGTTGGTGACACCGCGACGATTTACCGGGCGCGAAGGGCGCGTAAGGCGTTTGGTGGGGCGTTGCGTCAGGCCGGGATGATGGCGGCTGCGGCAATCTATGCCTTGGAACATCATGTTGATCGTCTGCAAGAAGACCACGTCAATGCACGAGCCTTCGCCGATGCGATTGCGAACGTTGAGGGTATTCGCATCAATGTTGACGACGTCGAATCGAATCTGGTCTTCTTCGAGATCGCTCCAGAGCGTGGGACTTCGGCTCAGCTTTCGGCGCAATTGCTGGAGCAGGGAGTGCGAATCAATCCGAGCGGGCCGCAGCGATTGCGGGCCTGTACACATCTGGATGTGAGTCGGGAGGAAGTGCTGCGAGCGGCAGATGCCGTTCGGATCTGCATGGAACGGGGAGTCGATCGCGCGACGGCAAATCATCTGGTGGGAACGGCGTACGCGTCGAAGTGATGTCCCGAACGAGATGCGAGCTAGAAGCGACTGGATGTAGTGAAGTGGATCGCCGCGCTGTTTAACGCTGAGAACCCCATGCACACGTTCTCCCAAGGCTGGCGACGAAAGGCGGGCTGCGCGACGCTGGTGATGGCGTGCGTGCTCACGGCAATGTGGGTTCGTAGTACCAGGAAGTTGGATTTCATCACCATCACAACGGAAGCGACTGAATACGAACTCAAGTCATTCACAAGCGAACTATGGGCCTTCAAAACAACTCGCCTGACGACTGATGCCACCTTGCGACCTTCGCCATTGTTGCAATGGCATTCTGGATCTGTCTTGGAGGCGATCAAGACCGGGAATCTTCGTGATGGTGATATCTGGGAGGGCTGCGAGATGGATTGGCGATGGGACTGGGCTGGAATGAATGTTGGTTCAGCGAAGGAATTCGGGTTGCAAATCAACGGCTGTGGATGCCCATATAGCATTCTGGTCATCCCCCTGACTCTCCTCTCCGCCTACCTGATTCTCTGGAAGCCACGGAAGCAGGGGATGATTTAACCCCGCAGTCGCTGGTGGTTCAGGGTGCTGGCCTGTTGAACGGAAGGCCGTCGTCGATCGCGGGCGGGCTATACCCAAATGTTAGGCATCAGAGTCGCGGGGGTGAGCCGTGATCTGCGCGAAAAACAGAGTCGAATGGCCTCGAGCGACGAGGTCAACTATGCCACCTTTTTCAGGAAGGACACACGTCCGGTGGCGACCCACTCGACGACGTAAATATTGCCTTGGGCATCGAAGCAGGCATCATGAGGATGGATGAACTTGCCGTTCTCCCAGCGTTCCGGTTGTTCACGCATTGTGAAGCCGTCGAGAACCTGCTCGGTCCATTTCGGATCGTATCCGAGATGGACGATGACGTTGTTGTCCTCATCGAAAATTGAGATGCGGGCATGCAGATCGGGAATGAGAAGTTTCGTCCCCTGGATATCGAAGTGTGCTGGAAAACTCACGCTTCCGACGATGCTGACCGGTTTGCCGTCTAATGTGAAATACTGTAACCGCGCGTTGGCTCGGTCGGCGATAATCAGCAGTGGGTCGCGACCGGGGCGGTTGTCGAGCCAGATTCCGTGTGGTGTCTGAAACTTGCCGGGTTCATCACCAGTCCCGCCAAACGAACGAAGATACTGAGCATCTTTGTCGTATTGATGAATGAAATTCGAGCCATAGCCGTCGGCGACGTAGAACCCTCCGTCCGGGGCGAAGGCGATGTTCGTCGGGCTGTACTTCTCCGGGGCATCGTACAGATTCGACTCTTTCGGGTAGGGCAACTCCCAGATTTGTTCACCCTTGAGCGTGGTTTTCGTGACCAGGCCCGGGCGCGGTTTGGAGCCGTCAGTCGGTTTCGTGGTGGTAATCGCCAGATACAGGAATTCTTCATTGCCATCCCGACGGATATCGATGCCGTGGCCGCCGAAGTTCCATTGCTTTCCGAATGACCGGACGAATTTTCCGCTCGGGTCAAAGGTAACAGTGGTGTCGATGTTGGAGTTGAACGGAGCCCGATGTGTGATGTAGATCAGACCGGCTGCGTCGATGGCGACGCCATGGGTGGCGTGCCACCGAATGTGGTCGGGAACCTCGCCCCAGTTGTGATGGCATTCGTAGGTGAATTCGCCCGCCCCAATCACGACAGGTTTTGTGCCGGCCTTGTCGGAAGCATGCACAAAGAAATTAGAGGTGAGGGCGGTTGCTGCCACCGCGCTGGCGCTCTTCAGGAAATCCCGGCGTTGGGGATCGAGTGGGTCGGCCATGGGGTATTCCCTCCGCAAACATCGCAATGCACAGGTCGTGGAATCAGGTGAGGTGATTTTCTGATCATACGCCCCGATTCTGGTTGGCTGCAATCGGAATACGCACTGGAGAACGGAAGGCTTTGGCCACTTGAAACCAGAAACTTCCGCAGGAACCATTCAGGCCTCATGAATCTTCTGTTGGGGGGTGTCAGCCGGCCCTCAGGAAATGGACGAGGAATTCTATAGTTGAACGACAATGCGGCCAATTATTCGATTTCAATTGTGTGAACACGGTGCTCCAAGTCCGTGACTCGCTGGGGATGTCGTCAACATCGGTGGCGATGCAGTCGTGGCTGCGAAGCGGAGCGTTTGACGGCCTTTACTGGTGGCAGTAGCATCGCGTTTCTGTGACCTGAATTCTGATACTTCTCGATCCGAAAGTCATCTTTGATGTCTGCCGTCCGCCGTGCATTGCTGAGCTTGAGTGATAAGCAGGGTCTCGTTCCGTTCGCTCAGGGGTTGGTGCGGTTGGGATTTGAGTTGTTGTCGACGGGGGGGACTCGCAAAGCGTTGGAAGAGGCCGGTGTTCCGGTGCTGGATGTCGCTCAGTACACCGGCTTTCCGGAGATGATGGATGGACGCGTGAAGACACTGCATCCGCGAATACATGGCGGTCTGCTGGGTCGGCCCGATCTGGGCGAAGATGCCGCGTCCATGAAAGACCATGGGATCACGCCGTTTGAGCTGGTCGTGGTGAATCTGTATCCGTTTGTGGAGACGATTTCCAAGCCCAACGTAACGGCTGAAGAAGCGATCGAACAGATCGACATTGGTGGGCCGAGCATGCTGCGATCGGCTGCGAAGAACCATAAGTATGTGGGAGTTGTGACGAGTCCCAGCCAATATCAGCAGGTGTTGGCGGAGCTGGAGCAGGGGATGCTGGGCTTCGCGTTCCGACGCCAGCTCGCCGCCGCCGCATTCGAAATGACCGCGCGATATGACCGCGCGATCGCCGATTACATGGCTGGCCTGACGGATTCTGAAGTCGCTTCCGATCCAGAATTCCCGAGTGTGCTGACCTTGAAGTACGAGCGCCGTTCGTCGTTGCGATATGGCGAGAATCCGCATCAGCGAGCGGCTTTCTATGTGGAAGCGAATCCACCGAGTTCGTCGCTGGCTGCCGCGAAGATCCTGCACGGCAAGGAGCTGTCGTACAACAATCTGCTCGACCTTGATGCCGCGATGCAGATCGTGCGCGAGTTTCGAGCGCCGGCCGCTTGCGTGATCAAGCACAACAATCCGTGTGGCTGTGCCGTCGGCGACAGTCTGGCGGAAGCCTACGTCAAAGCGGATGGCGGCGATCCTGTGAGCGCGTTCGGATCGATCTTGGGCTTCAATCGTCCGGTCGATGTTGAGACCGCGGACCAGTTGAGTGTCCCCGGGCGATTTATCGAAGCGATTATCGCTCCTTCATTTGAACCCGCCGCGTTCCAGTTGCTGACGACAGTTCCGAAGTGGAAGGCGAATGTCCGGCTGCTGGAATGTCCGGCGATGCTGGATAGTCGAGCGGTCAGTCAGGAGTTCCGTCGCGTCACCGGCGGATTGCTAGTTCAGGACCGTGATGAATCGATTGACGATTCGAGTGGCTGGAAAGTCGTGACGACTCGTAGTCCGACCGCGGAAGAATTTACGGACCTCGAGTTTGCCTGGTCGGTTTGTAAGTATGTGAAGTCGAATGCCATTCTGTTTGCGAAGAAGGGGCAGGTGGTGGGTGTCGGAGCGGGACAGATGAGCCGCCTCGATTCCGCTTACATCGCCGCTTACAAGTCAGGTGAGCGGGCCAAGGGAGGCGTGTGTGCTTCGGATGCGTTCTTCCCGTTCCGCGACGGCATCGATCAGATCCACGATGCGGGGATCACGGCGGTCATTCAGCCAGGTGGTTCGAAGCGGGATGAAGACGTGATTGCAGCGTGCAATGAATACGGGATCGCGATGCTGTTCACGGGTCGCAGACACTTCCGGCATTAGACGACGTGCGCGATTCAGATCGCGAACCATGGGTGGTGATGCTGGTTGTTGCACACGCTCGTTACCCGATTAAAGCGATTGCCGCGACGGGAAGACACTGGCGGCCCAGAGCTGCCGCCAGTGGCACCCAATCTGAAATCCAGAACGGGTCCATCTGCCACATCTCAGCCGGCGAACCAGGATGGATCTGCCAGCCAGCGAAGCATTCCGGTGTCGACCGCTGTTGCGCCCTGAAATTCGATTCCGGCGAGTGTGCCCGGCGGAATTGCGGCATGCACGCCGCCAGTCATCTCGGCCAAGCTGCGACCGATGTCGGGCTGATGGCCGATGCAGACGACGCGGTTCACTCCGGCATTTTTTAATCGATTCAGGAGGGCGACTGTCGAGAAGCCGGGGGCTAACAGCGACTCCTTCATCACGACCACGCCGCCAGAAATCTCACCGGCGATCACTTCGGCAGTCTGTCGGGCACGGACCAGAGGGCTATGCAGGATCAATTCGGGGGCTTCCACGCGCATCAGCAACCAGCGCGTCATCTGAGCGACTTGGTTTCTGCCGAACGAGGTGAGTTGTCGATCGAAATCTGTCGGGGCGGTATCAGGATCATCGGCTTCGCCGTGCCGTCCCAGCCAGAGTTGCAGGAAATCTGCCATTCGGTTCCTCTTCCAAGGCAATCGCCTTCAGTTAAGACCACGCCCTTCGCAAAGCCTCAGAGCGTGCCACCCAAATTGAAAAAACGATGGCGCCAGGTCCTCTTCCCATCAGGCTTGCTAACTCGCTGCCCTCAGCCACGCCTTCAAGTTCCGCGGAGAGCGTATCGACTACAAAGCGTCGACGCTACGCATGACGTTGGACTCAGGTCGTCACCCCCGGCGACCGCGATTGCGTCGGCAGCATCCTCAGTGGGGACCGGTCGGTTTCTGGCCAAGAGATTGGGCAGTGTCGATGTGCAAACAACTTCAAACGACTTTCGCCCAAGGTCTTGGCGACCTTAGCTACAAGAAAACACTGGTTGTGATGTCCCGCACTGATCAAAACCTGCTCGAAATGGAAAGTCACGCGAAAACCGATCAACAGTCCCCAACCTATTGGTCGCAGTTGGTTCAGGAATTAGTTTCTGGAGGCGGTAAATCTTTTGCAGGTCGCAAAAGACGCCCCGAGCGGCGTGTGGTTGTCGAGAGAAGGCATTCGGACAGTGGCGAGCGACTCGACAGCAGGCTACCATTCGCGGTCCGCACCCACGGAGGGGGCGATTCGACGCAGAGCGTCTTTCCCGCTTCGATTAATCTCCGTGAGTCTTGCGCACTATGGCCACTGCCGCTGCTGTTCATCCCGACGAGACAGAATCCGCTCTTATTTCTCGAGCGCTGTCGGCCTTGAGCCGATGTCATTGGGAAGTTGGCGAGTGTGCCGCTCAATGGACCAAGCGATTTGCTCGAGGCCGCACCGATGCCGACTTTGCATCACTGGTGGGGTTGAGTCCCGATCAGGTTTACCAGCGACGGCGAGTCTGGGAAACTTTTGGCGATGTCTGCGAAAACTATGCGAACCTGAAGTGGTCTCACTTCTATGCTTCACTGAATTGGGACGACGCGGCGGAATGCCTGCAGTGGGCTCAGGACGTTCAGGCGGGTGTTGCTGAAATGCGAGCCTGGCGACGGGCTCAGCATGGCGAAGATTTGAGCGAAGTCTCCAGCGACGAGTCGATGGGATTCGGCCCCGTGGAACTCGCGTTCCCCGGTGAGGCGGCTCCGGCCCGGGAGTCATTCGCGGCTGAGTCTGCCCCGTCAGAAGGATTGCACACGGCCGCCTTGGCGGCGGGTGGCAATCAACCCGCCACAAGTTCTGAGTACGCCCCCTTTCGAGAAGACGCCGCCACGGCCCCCGCTCGAGAAAACAGCGAGCGACAGGAACCGACCACGGAACAGTTGGTCAAGCGCATGACGACCGCGATTGAACGCTGTCACGGTGCAATGAACTCACAGTTCAACAAGCAATTTGCCAAGCTTCCTGAGAAGGTTCGCAAGCGGTTCTTGAAGGCCGTCGAACAACTTTCAGAGAAGGTCGCTCAGATTGATGAGTGACGGCAGCGTCGCAGCATGTGCGGAGCAGCAGGCCGATGAACGCGACGTGATTGCCATTCGATTCCGGTAAACAATGCGTGGTGACGCTGAATGTTGCACACGCTCGTCACCCGATCAGAGCGATCTCAGCGACGCGAAGACACTGGTGGCCCAGAGCAGGCACCAGTGGCACCCAATCGGAAATCCAAATCGAACATAAGTGTTCGCCCTGAGTACGGGTACAGCGCGACTGGCGTTCGATCCGGCTGACAGTAGAATTCAGACGGCTTTCCACGCACCTTGGAATTTCCGTCATGAATGATAGTTCATCTCCCGGCAATCCAGAATTGCCCCGATCACAACGCCACGGCACGCCACCCAGTGGTTCGGTGCCGGTGTGGCTGGTGGCCACGCTGCTGGTCACCATTTCGGCATTGATGCTACGCAATGCCGGGTACCTTCCATGGCTGGCAGCTCCCGCGGCGACTCAACCTCGACCCATCACGCCACGTGGTGATCTGGCGGATGACGAAAAATCGACGATCGAGATTTTTCGCAAGGCCTCGCCCAGCGTCGTCTACGTCACTTCGCTCTCTCATCGACGCGATCGACTGAGCCTGAATGAGATGGACATCCCCGAAGGATCGGGGACTGGCTTTGTCTACGATGACGTGGGCCACATCGTGACGAACTACCACGTGATTCGGAATGCGCAGTCTGCGAAGGTGACGCTCGCCGATAACTCCACGTGGGAAGCTCGATTGGTCGGGTATGAAGCGAACAAAGATCTCGCCGTGCTGCGGGTCGACGTTCCGCCTGATCGACTTCGCAAAATCGACATCGGCGAATCGTCCAATCTGCAGGTTGGTCAAAAGGTGTTTGCGATCGGCAGTCCGTTCGGACTCGATCAGACGCTAACGACCGGGGTCATCAGTGGCTTGGGACGTGAGATGACATCGATCGGCGGTCAACCGATTGAAGGGGTGATTCAAACAGACGCCGCCATCAATCCCGGCAATTCAGGCGGACCATTGTTGGATAGTGCGGGCCGTTTGATCGGCGTCAATACGATGATCGTCAGCCGGTCCGGTACGTTTTCGGGTGTCGGGTTTGCGGTCCCGGTCGATATCGTTAATCAATTCGTACCCGAGTTGATCCTGTACGGTTCCATCCAACGCGGCGTCCTGGGTGTTGCCGTCTTCGAAGATTCAATTGCCAGACAATTGGGAGTTCGCAGTGGGGCAGTGATTCAACGAGTCCACAAAAACGGCGGTGCTGCTGCGGCCGGGATCAAGCCGACGACGATCGATGACGATGGAAAGATACAGCTGGGCGATGTCATCGTGGAACTGGACGGGCGTGCGATCCGCTCGTCGAATGATCTGGCTAAGTCTTTGGACGGCCACAAGCCACTCGAAAAGGTCGCGGTCGTGGTCGAACGCGGACAGAAGCGAGTTTCGATGACGGTCGAACTGCAAGAGGCTCCGAAAAACTGATCGCGGAGAAAGCGCTGGATTCCCGCCTGCGCGGGAATGACGGGAAGGGCGACTGGAGAAAGTCGCTGTCAGCGAGCGGGACGAGCGTGGATGGATTTGCTAAGATTGGCAACCGCTTCTCGCGATATTCTTCGACGGCTTCGTTCCAAGTTCCCCATTACAGCCTAATTGCAGGTGAAATCGATGACTAACTCCGGGCCGTTGAGTGTCGTCAAAGAGGGCAATGTCACGGTGGTGATCTTCGGATCCGGGCAGCGCCACCTGAGCGAAATTGGCCTGGAGGCCATTCAAACTCAGTTAGTGGCGGTTGCCGAAACAGCCCGTCCGCCGCGACTGGTGCTGGACATGGCCGCGACCGAGTTCTTTGGCTCGTCGTTTATCGAAGTGCTGTTTAAGGTCTGGAGAGAGCTGAACACGCAGCCGGAAGCCAAGTTTGCGATCAGCGGACTTCAGGACCATTGCCGCGAAGTGCTGGAGATTACGAATCTCTACAAGCTGTGGCCGATATTTGCGACTCGATCCGAAGCCATTGCCGCAACGTCAGTGTGATGATGTGACGGGCACGGCACACGGAGAGGCTGTGATTTTATCGCCACCGATCTTGAATCGGTGGTTCTCGCGCCTCTGCACTACTCACAAACAACTGGCAATCACATTTGATGTCGTGCACAAGCGCGGGGACCACCGAGATGAACTCGGTGGCGTGAAAAATCACACGCTCGGAGTGTGCCTACTACATTAACACAGAGTGCTTCGGTAAGTGGACGCGATCCAGATCTGACGAACAAGGCACCCGCCATCATCGAGGGCGCGGAGAGGATACGCCGTCAGTGGCTTCTTCGTCCAACACGGGCTCTTGAATGCGGAAGGTTACTTCGCCGTTTTCAAGGTCGATCACCGTGACAGTGAATTCACCGATTTGTAGAACTTCGCCAACAGTGAGTTCGATTTCGTGGAGCGACATAGCCCACCTCCGTGTGACCATGAGACCGATGCAACCAATGAGGACGGGGCGACTATAACGACCTCGTCACGATGTGACAACCTTCCACATGCCCTCTTCAGGTTGTTGATCGGGATCTAACGCATGCATTCATCGTTCACTCAGCGTCATCACAGGTTGTTCCACGCATAGTGCATAAGCCCGAATCCATCGAGACAAGCTCGAAGGGGCTGAGTCTGCATGAGGATATTAGGCAGACTGTTCACTGAGTGCCGACTTCTCGAAGATCGTCAGGTCATTCATCAAGTGCTGGCGGATTGCTTTCAAGCGTTCCCCATCATCAATTTTGTGACCGTCTGAATCGGTAATAAAGAACACGTCCAGAACCTGATCGAAGTGCGTCGCAATCTTGGCGAGCGCCACGCTGAGTTGCAGCACAAACAGCGATCGCGTGATCTCGTACAACAATCCCGGGCGGTCATGCGCGAAGACATCGATCACGGTGTAACGATCCGAGGTTTCATTATCGATGACGACTCGCAATGGCAGGTCCGAGACCGGCCCCTGGGCGGCTTTCACCGCAAAACGGCCGCGGGACTTCAACAATGTCTGCACATCGGTTTCACCGCGCAGGACTTTTCGAATGGCGGCAGCAACTTCCTCGGTGCGAAATTCGGGGATCTCGCCGGCATGATCCGCGTCTCGCACGCGCAGCGCATCGATGATGATTCCATCTTGCGTCGTGCAAATGGTCGCGGTCAAAATCTCCATCCGTTTCGCGGCGAGGACACCCGCGAGTTTGTGAAAGCAACCACTCGCCACAGATTCGGCCGCAATCATCCGATACTCGACAGTACCGGTTTCGGCATCGTACTGAGCCTCGACGTGGATCTCATCGGGTCGTCGAGCGCGAATGACGCGCATATCAGCGGCAATCCGGACTGGCGGGGTTTCGAGCAAATAATGGCCGGGACTGAGTTCGACCCGCTTCTGCCAGACTTTCGCTTCAGTGCTGTCCTGCTCTTCGTTGGCTATTGAAGTCGGTGAAGCGAGGCAAAGGTCGACCACTTGCTGTTCGATCTGGCGCAAACGAGTCGACTCATCGAACAGGTGGCTCTTGCCGCTCAGCCATAACATCGTCCGCTCGTAGAGCGTCGTCAGCAGTTCCGCCTTCCATTCGTTCCAGGTATTTGGCCCGACCGCGGAGATGTCGGACGCCGTCAGGATAAAGAGCATTCGCAGCGCATCCGGGCTGCCGACTTCGTGGCTGAATTTCAGCAACAAAGCTCGATCGCCGATGTCGCGACGCAAGGCCAGATCCGCCATCTTCAAGTGGCGATGCACGAGAAACATCACCAGGTCACGCTGATGATCTGGCAGGCCCAGACGGATCGCTGCTTCTTCAGCCAGGCGGCGACCAAGCTCACTGTGGTCTTCTTCAAAGCCCTTGCCGGCGTCATGCAGCAACAGGGCGAGATGCAGCAATTCTTTATGGTGTATCTCACGATAGGCCTGTCCGAGGGCGCCTGGATCATCCAAAAAACCTTCGGCCGCTTCGATGGTTCGCAGGGTGTGCTCATCGACCGTGAAATGGTGATACTGATTGAACTGCAACAGACAGCGAATATGCTGCCAGCACGGGAGTACCGCCTCCAAGACACCTGTTTCATACAAGCCGCGCAGAGCAACGCCGAGCTTTCCCGTCGTCCGCAGCAATGCCAGGAACGAATGAGCCGCTTCGGCAGACAGCTGTGTCGGCGGACGAAGCGACTGGGCTTTGATCATTTCCAGCAGATGGGGCGCGACGGTGACGTGATACCGAGCCGCCGTCATAAACAGCTTTAAGATCCCATCGAGAGAAGAGAGCGCTGCGACTCGATGACGCCGGGCGATATCGACGTAGTCAGGTCCGACGTAGTAGATGTTGTCGACGCGATACGACATCACAAACCGCAGAATGCGTTCAACCAGCGGCGAGCGTCTGCTGCGGCTGACGAATCGTCGCGCAATCTCAGCCACGGCACTGCTATGCTGGAAATACTCCTGCATAAACCGTTCGACGGGCAATTGAGCACCGAAGGCCAGAATGTTTCGCTTCTTGGCGATGCGCAATTGATCCTCGCGCGTGAGCACATCCTGCTCTTTGCCGGCGGCAAGATGCAGATCGATTCGCAGCCCTGTGAGAAACTCGTGAGCGTGAACGAGTCGACGCGCTTCTTCCATCGTGATCGCAGAATTCAGCCTCAACGAATCGATGTCTGCTGCGCCATAGGTGGCAAAGCCGATCCAACGGATCAGATGCAGATCGCGCAGGCCTCCCAGCGATCGCTTCAGATCCGGCTCAAGCTGCTGTGTTGTCGCTCCGTAGTCGGCTCGCTCTTTATCACGCGACGCCACGGCGTCCGCGATGAAGTGCAGACGACGTGACTTCACAACCTGGCGGCGAAACTGAGACTGGAGTTGCTCGGTTAATGCTGGCGAACCCCACAAGTGACGAGCATCGACGAGCGCCGTGGCAAACTGCGGTTCCTGCTTGGCCCATTGAATCGAATCGGTCAAGGTGCGGGCGCTGGCTCCGACTTTCAGGCCACAATCCCAGAGGTCGCGCTGCACTTGCGCCGCGAAGGGTTGATAGATCTTTTCGACAGCAGGCGAATACAGAAAGAGCAGATCGACGTCCGAGTACGGACACATCTCGGCACGGCCGCTACCGCCAACAGCCAGCAGCGCAGTCTGCGTCTGAACGGCCAGTCGAGATTCTTCGTTCAATGATTGAAGATGGGAGAGCAGAACCGCGATGACGAATTCGTCAAACAGCTCTGACTGAAGTGCCGTCGTATGTACGGCCGATCCGCCGTGTTCGAAACGTTCACGAACCCGTCGACGGATTTCGTCGAGACGACTTTTCAGTTGCGCAATTCGATCAGCACCAGCCGCAAGATTAGGCACCATGGGCAGCGCACTTTTCGCATCGCGGACAACAGCTTCCACCATGAGCTTGTCCTTGAAGGCGAACAGGATATTTGAAAAACATCCCTATCCGGGAAGACCCGTACTGCTGACGTGACGAATGCCCCAATCCTGTTCGGCAAAGAAACGGAGATCGGAGCACCCCAACAGAACCGAGCGCCGCGCGAACAGTCGCGCGGCACCTCGATCTGTTGTCGATTCCTGCATACCTAGATGACCGTGCATGATGGTGGCCGATTCGGATTCAATCGAAGACACGGCCATGTCGAAGACTCCAAGACCGTGGCACCCATTATCCATACCGCCAGAGCATCGCGCACCGTCAGCTAGATCGCTCCTGGGCCCGTTTCACCGGTACGGATGCGAACGACATCAGCCAGATTCGTGACGAAGATCTTCCCGTCACCGATTTGACCGGTGCGTGCCACATTCGAAATTGTCTGAATGGCATTGGCGACTTCATCGTCGGCAACGACAACTTCCAACTTCACCTTGGGGAGGAAATCGACGGTGTATTCTGCACCGCGATAAGTTTCCTTATGGCCGCGCTGACGACCAAAGCCACGCACTTCGCTGACAGTCATCCCCTGGATGCCAGCCTGCGTCAGAGCATTCTTCACTTCTTCGAGTTTGTAGTGCCGGATTACGGCTTCCACTTTCTTCACGTTGTCGTTCCTTTCTGGAGTTCTTGACGGTTATCGAGATCGTTACGGAGCGCGGTGATTTATCGGCGGGTTGTTCGCACGCTGAAGCCATTCAACTGCCTGACCGCATTTTCCGAACTGTTGTTGCCGATCAGATTGCTTCTGTTCCGCTTTCACCCGTTCGAATTCGGACGGTTTCGGCAAGGTCAGTGACAAAGATCTTCCCGTCGCCGATCTGGCCGGTGCGTGCAGTTCGCACGATGGCTTCGATCACGGGCTTGGCCTGATCTTCAGCGACGATCACTTCAAGCTTCACCTTGGGGAGGAAATCGACCGAGTATTCTGCACCTCGGTATTGTTCCTTATGCCCCTTTTGACGCCCGAAGCCGCGAACTTCAGTCACCGTCATGCCTTGCACGCCGGCTTCAATCAAAGCCTCTTTGACTTCTTCCAACTTGAAATGCCGGACCACCGCTTCGATTTTCTTCACGAGTCACCTTTTGCCTTGTGGGAGTGGCGAGCAAATCGCCGGATGCGTTTATCCCGATACCATGTCGGCGTTTGAAGGCCGACCCGACCACGCTGCAGTCTGTGACTCCGCCAGACTGCGGCTGATTCCCAACGTTTATAGGACGAATTCCCTCGCGTCCCTTTCCGATCGATCCGCACGTTTAGTGGAAGATGTAGCCTTCTTCGCCGTGTTGATCGATATCCAATCCTTGCAATTCACCTGCCTGATTGACTCGCAATCCCACGATCGCGTCGACGATTTTCAGCAGGATGACCGTTCCAACAATTGCCAGACCGATGGCGGCCACCGCACCAACAGCCTGAGCCACCAATTGATGAGCGTTCCCCTCTAACAACCCAAACTTTCCGGCGTCATTCGTGACGGCCTTCGATGCGAACACACCAGTCAGCAGGGCACCCAGCGTCCCGCCCACTCCGTGAACACCGAACGCGTCCAGCGAGTCATCGTAACCGAATTTGTTCTTCACTGTCGTACAGAAGTAGAAGCAGAGGATACCTGCCAGAAAACCAATCGCAATCCCAGCCAACGGCGTACACGATCCACTCGCCGGCGTAATGCCAACCAAACCCGCGACTGCACCAGAGCAGGCTCCCAAAATACTCGCCTTCCCCCGCTTCAGCCATTCGATTCCCGCCCAAGTGACCGTTCCGGCAGCGGCGGACATGTGAGTTGCGACGAAGGCATTGGCTGTCAGTTCAGTGGACGCCAGCGCGCTACCGGCGTTAAAACCGAACCAGCCGACCCACAGCAAAGCAGCACCAATGCAGGTGTACGTCAAGTTGTGCGGAGGCATCGGTTCCTGGCCGAACCCAAGTCGCTTGCCTAACAAAATGGCACAGACCAGAGCTGAGAATCCGCTGGTGATGTGAACCACGGTTCCACCGGCGAAATCAAACGCTCGGTAAGTGGCATCGCCGTTGAATTCGGAACACCAGCCTTTGTCAGCCCAAACCCAATGTGCGACAGGACAGTAAATCAGCGTTCCCCACAGCACTGAAAACAGCACCATAGAGGTGAACTTCATGCGTTCCGCAAAGGCACCACAAATCAGCGCGGGCGTGATGATGAAGAACATCATCTGAAAAACCATGTGAATTGAACGAGGAATCTCGTGCCCGGCCGGACCAAATCGAGGTATGACTTGCGCATTGTTAACCCAAGTGGGGGTAACGCCCTGCAAGCCCGCGTAACCGAAGTCACCGATCAATCCGAGGCCGCCCGCATCCCCACTGAAGACAAGACTGTAGCCCCACATCGCCCAGACCAGCGACATGATCCCCATCAGGAACACGCACTGCATCATCACGCCAAGAATATTTTTCTTGCGAACGAGTCCCCCATAGAACAACGACAAACCAGGTGCTGTCATCATGAGCACCAGTGCTGACGCAGTAAGCGACCAAGCAATATCCGCTCCATTAAATGGCACAGCGGCGACTGCTGCGGACCCGACCGCGGGCTCTTCTGCCAAGACACTACTCGAACAAAAACACCACAAACTTGCGGTCGCGAGCGCGGACCTACACCAAAGCTTCACTCTGATCTCCTTGAGCACTAAAGAGATGCTGGAAACTGCTTGCTGGCAAACGCTGCCAGTCGATTCAGATTTTTCGCCGCCTTCCTTGTTCCGATGGCAGGGAAGGCGACTGTTCCTTAGGCAAGTCGCGTGCCGCCTTTTGTGGCGACATGCTTTCCTTCGCACCGAGTGGACGGTATAGCCTTGGCGATCCGCGACATCGCAAAGGGTTTCGCCAACATGGAGAGGTTCTCGACGCGGTACCAAAGCCGGATCGCCATCGGGTATCCTCCAGGCCTCTCGCAAAACTAAGCTTTAAGCCCCAACAGATCTTGGAGCCCACTGAGTTGCAATACGTGTTCTACGTCATCGGCGGACTTGCGGTCGGCTTTCTGCTGAGTTGGTGGGTGGAAAGCATGAGCCAGACGGAACGGCGGCATAGCGGTTGGACCCTCGTTCCCCCGACGACGCGCTGGAAAAGAGGCGCGGCGATCATGTTGGTCACGGCGATCTTGTTCACCAGCTATCTGATCGTCGCCGACGAATGGCGCTGGCTCGACATTGAGGAAGTCCAGCCCACAGCCATCGGACGCAGGGCACGACTGATATATCATTTGACACTGATCTGTTTTCTAATCGCGGCGACCGCCGTCGATTTCGATTGCTATATCATTCCCGATCAAATCACCATTCCGGGAACACTGGTAGGAGTACTGGCCGCCTGTGCCCTTGGTGAGTTGCAACTGTGTCACTGGTGGGTCGACTGGGTCGCCGCGATTCCTCATCTCCGCGGTCCGACGATTCCCGCCTGGTACGACACCCACCGGATTCTGCATGCGCTCGCCTGGAGTCTCTCGGGACTCGCTGCGGGTGCGATCATGACTTGGATCGCGCGTTGGATCAGTTCGCGGGTGTTGGGTCAGGAAGCGATGGGCTTGGGAGATGTCACGCTGATGGCAATGATCGGCAGCTTCGTGGGCTGGCAAGCGATCATCCTCGTCTTTCTGTTCGCTCCCCTGGCGGGACTGACGGTGGGAGTCCTGATCAAGCTGATCTCGGGTAAGACCTATCTTCCCTATGGACCGTGGCTCAGCCTGGCGGCAGGGTTTGTCCTGTTCCGCTGGGCATGGCTGTGGGACAAGACTCGATTGATCTTCAGCGACTGGCTGGGGATGGCCATGCTGGCGGGCATCGGAGCGGTCGGATTCGTCGCCTTGCTGGTTCTGGTGCGACTGTATCGAGCGATACCGGGACGCGTGCAGAATACTGGTGACCTCTAAGTCGAACGCGCCAGACGCGTCGCAAGGCTGCGACTTGTATTTGGGAGCGCGAGGCTCCTGCCGAACCGCGCCCTGTCGATGGACTCACAATAACACGCGCGGCTCGGCAGGAGTCTTGCCCTTCCATTCGCGAAAACACCACTGGTCGGTCATCGTTTCGGCAATCATGTCGTTACTGTCAGCATGCGAAATCGACTTTTCGATTCCCCAATTGACTGATATGGTCCGCTCTCCGCTTGAGCCGAATCTTCGTCCGACTAGTCTGTGCGTCAGATTTGGCCATGGAGCGATCTCTGTGTTCCACAACTCCCTTCTAAGACCGATTCTCGGAATCGTGCTGGCGATCGGTGTGATCGCCGTCGGGGGTTGCACGCATCAATTTGGCGCTTACAAGTACGGTCGCTTTGAGGACTGCGCCTATCGACGCGGTCTGGATGAGAATCCCTCAGCTTTGGCGGGCGAGCCGCACAAGACGATGGATGGTATCCGCTCGGCACTCGACTGGCCGTATCGCGTGATCGCTCGTAAGCCCAAGCCTGAAAGCTGGGCTCCAACCGAAGCGCAGACGCAAACGATCGTGAATTACCTGGAGGAAAACGACCTCGAAGATGTGCAGGTCGAATTTAACTATTACAGTCCGCGGCATCGTTGGCGCAAATTGCGCGAGAACAAAGGAGTCGCTCCCGTTTGGAAGTACACGTTCGGTACGGTTCGCTGGGTCAATTACACGATCGCGCCTGGACGAGTGTTCGGGGCGACCCGATACGACCCCTATTCGAATTGCCTGGAAGTCAACAACAACCGAGCTTATGAATCGCTCGAAGAGGCAGCCGAAGCAAAGATTGCACACCGCCTGAAATATCCAGGGCTGTTCTTCTCGACGGTCGGAATCACTCCGGTTGTTAACGTACTACCCGAGTTCTGGTCGAGTGCCGACATCGTCGAATACGCACGGGACCGGCAGGATTGGCCGCTGGAGAAAAAAGCGATCGAAGGGTACTACGTCGACACGGCGCTCAACGCGACCAGAATTGCGATGCTGAGTCCGAATTTTGTGGAAGGCCTGGCGATTAACCTTGGCTGTGGAATGGCTGGCGAAGTCGCCTCGATTGCGTATGTCTCGGCACGTCAATCCGAGCGAGTGCGGAACGGCGAAGCAGAGAACGAAGATCTTTCGAAAAGCGTCTACGCCGACAACGATCAACCTAACGAGATCGGACATCTGCTTTGGTCCGATAGACGGTAAACGCGAACAGGGTCTGAGTTGGAAGCTACCGAGAGCTGAAGATGCTTCTCTCTCGTCGCCTCGCATTGGCTTTGTCACTGGAGTGTTGCCTTCGAGGCTCATCGGAGGCTGCGAAGAATGACGGTTGGAAACGTTGGAAACCCATCCTACGAGAAGAGATCGGCCGCGATGGCGTCGTTGAGTTGACGAGTCCGTCGGTTGTGCTGACCTTCGCCGGCGCGACCATTAAAGAAGTAGGCGACGACGAGCCCCGATTCAGGATCGCACCAGCCTTGCGAGCACTGGGCTCCTCCATGGCCGAAGGTACGTGGTGAACATGACTGGCCGTAGCCGTAGGGAACCGTGGAGGCACCGTAGCGATTGGAGTCGATGATGACTCCCAAACCGAAGTCGATCACGTGCCCCAGAGTCGTATCATACTCCCCAACTCGATGAAGTGCGGTCATCGCGGCGACTGTTTGGGGACTGAGAATCGTCGCGTTTTCCCACGTCCCCTCATTCAACAACATCTCATAGAAGCGCCCCAGTTCGCGAATCGGTCCCCACGTATTTCCTCCGGGCGATGGAGTCGCGACTCGCGCGGGAGCGTCCCAATTGAGTGGGCGAAGCTCCGACTGGTCTCGAGTGTATAGGCCCCCAACCCTTGAGCCGTACTCGCGATGTCGATCGATCGGCATCGCGGCCCACGTATCATTCATCTGCAACGGTCGCAAGAGGCGATCCCGCAGAATATCGGCATAGGGTCTGCCTTCGATTCTTTGCAGAATCTCACCCAGGACGAACCAGCTGGACGCGGTGTGATAGCCGGCCGTTCTGCCAACGATCCAATCGGCTTCCAGCGGTGCGACGCAAATTCGCTCGATTGTTTCCTGCCACTGCACGTCTGGCCAGCCGGTCTCCACATTGCGGAAGCCACCGGTGTGAGTCAGCAGATGGCGAATGGTGATCTGCTCTTTTCCCTGGTTCCCGAATTCGGGGAGAAAGCGAGTGACCAGATCGTCTAATCTCAGATCTGCCCGTTCCCAGGCTTGCAGGATCGCGACGGCGGTCAGTGGCTTTCCCGAAGACAGCCATAGGTTGATCGTCTCGGGAGTCATCGGATGATCGGGACGTGACATCCCAAGACCGGCATCAGCCAGCATTCGCCCGTTCACCGAGATATAAATCTGGCAACCGGTATGCAGCCCACGCTCGATTCCCAGATCGATGACGGCACTTGCCAGAGGAAACGTTGCTCGAAAGACAGACTCGATCATGGGTTCAACCTGCCGAAACAGAATTCACGTCGTAGCGGCGAAGTCGCTGCTTCCGTCCGGATGAACCGGACGGAGAGCAAGGTCTTCGTGAAGGCGTGTGGGGTAGCTAGTGAGTTGTTGGCTCCGTTGGGGCGAGCCCAACGGAAGCCAGGAGGAGTGCGAGACAAGACCGAGTGATGACAATGGCGCGTCCTCCAAGTTCCAGTGACCAACACCGCGCGCTGTCATTTAAACCGCCAACCCTTTTTCGACCCGGATTCGACGAACCTCGTCCAATACTTCGTCGACGATTTCGCCATTACGCTCGAGTGCGAGGAATTCCAGATAGTTGACACCGATGTTGGCGATGACCGAGATGATCGCTGCGGCGAGATGCAGTTTGTCGGGCGTGATGCCAAATAATCCTTTCGCTTGCATTGGCGAGGCGGGATCAGCGGCGGCCCCCAGCGCCCCGGTGCACAGCAGCAGCAAGAAGGCTCCCACCATGGCGGGCACTGTGCGATATTTGACGGTTTGACTACGTGTGCGAAACGTGGCGGGTAAGCGATAGGCATTAGACGTTTCTTCGATCCAGCGCCCGGTCCCCATGAAATAGGTTAGCACGATCGCATGTACCAACGTCGTCGACATGAGCGCCACTAACGCTGTCAAGAAGTGATACTGCACGCCTTGCTGAACGGCGGCCGTTGCCACTTTCGGATCCTCAATCATCAAACCCAGCATCATCGCGGCGATTAAGGTGACGGTGCTGACGAGCGCCAACGGCAAAAAAATACGGACCACATTGTCTCCAGCGTTGATCTCAAACAAAAACTTGTACAGCGGCGAACTTCGCCACTCTCGCATTACTTTGACGGACGCTTATCTTCGGCAAATTGAAATGGTTTGCCCGCGACCAAGTCGGTACTGGCGATCGTGGGACACCAGTTGGCTTCCACATGGGCGACCACCAAGTCAGTTCCTTCAAAATGGTTCACAAACGGCTTCATTTTCGAGGAGTACATCGTATCGGTCAGGTCGCGCACCAGCAGGACATTTTTGCCCTGAGCGACCAGTTGTCGAATCGCAAAGGGCCGTCCGAGAACGCACATATTCAGGTGAACGCCCATGATGATAACGTTGTCGATGCCTCGTTCGGCCAGCAGATTAAACGTCTCCTGCCCGTTGTCGGTGATGGCGTCTTCTTCGGCGATGTCGATCGTTTTGATTTGACGAGTCCAGGGAGGAACGATTTCGCACTTCGTTGCACAATCGCATCCCATGTCTGTGTCATCGATCGGCAGTTGGGACTCGCGTTTCGGATCGAGATAGCACCAGGCGGTTCCCCAGCGTTCGACTGTCGAAAGCGGAGCTGCGGTCTTCGCAAACTTTGCCGTGAGCGCACGTTTGCGTTGTGGAGAATCCTTGTAGAAATCAACGGTCGTACTGGGGGCGTGAATGACGAAGACGCCGCGCTGACGAGCAGCTGCGATGACTTTGTTCATGGGAACCGCCAATTCTTCGACGCGGTGGGCGGCCCCTTTGCACCAGTGGTTGTCCCACATGTCGCAGATAATCAGCGCGGTCTTGCTGGGATCCCATTCTTTGGTCGATTCCACGATGTCCTGTGTCCGGGACCCGTCCGCCGCGGTCTTGGTGACTCGGGACCGTGTATGCAAAGTCAGCGGATTCGTCGTTCGTTCCACCGCTTTATCTCCCGCGTTAGAGATATGACCGCGAAGACTCGCCAGTACCGATCCTGCAATCAGCACCAGGCCTGCAATCACTGTTCGTCGACGCATGACGTTCATCCTTCACCGCAAGAACCACGAATCGCACTGCGTCTGCTATTCTGACTAAGTGAGAATCGAATTGCACGCGGAGGGATGACCACCGCGAGGTGGCCCTCTTAAGTCAGAAGTCTGCTCGATCCGATCTGGACTTCCTGCGACCTGGAGCCAAAGCGGTGTCCAGCCACCACACTCCAAATGTTGGCATCCCACGGAGGAAGCTTGAAACGCGCATCCCGAGATTGTCAGGAAGGCGACTTCTTTTCGCGACGGACCTGACGATCACTCGACGCGGCAATGCCGAACGCGTTATCACTGGTAGCTCCGATCTCGCCGCGATCGGGAATTGCCACGATTCTACAACGATGAGTTCAGGAAAGATCAAGGATGACTTTGGATTCTGTCGCTATTTCCACGCCACAACCGTCGACGAAAGCGACAAGCCCCGCGCCGATTTTTTCGCTGCGGTTTCAGTTGCTCTTGGGGGTCAATGTCGCGTTGGTCATCCTGTTGACCTTGGCCCTGATTGCGGACTATCGCCGGGAACTGGCTCATCAGCTCCAGCATGAGAAGGCCGCGCTGCTGGCCGAGGCGGAAACGATCGCGGCAGCACTTCCGGCGTTGAATGCTTTGAATGTCGCCTCGATTCAACGACTACTGGAGTCGATCCTGACTGGCATGAGCAAGACGAGTGCTCCTCGACACCGCATTCAAGTCGAATGGAACGGTCAAATCGTGGAATCCAAATCTGCGGCGGGCAATCCGCTGCGCGAGGATCTCGCCAGATCAAACTCCCCACCCAAGCCGCTAGGAGACGGAAACGCGGTCTGGGAAACCAAAGATTTGGTTGTCGGGATGTGCTCCAAGTCGGGGTTCATCGTTCACGTGGCCGAACCACTGGAAGGAATCCGACTCGAGATCGGATACGAAACGCTGGAGCGATTTGCGGTTCTCGTGATGGCCGCACTCGTCGCGATGGGGATCGTGGACTTCATCTTAGTGCGAGCACTGGTGCGTCCCATTGAACACTTGTCTCGAACAGTCGAGGCAATCGGTAACGGCAAACTGGGTGCCCAGGTGACCGAGTACCGGACCGCGGAACTGGCCGTCCTGGCGAAGTCGATCAATCGCATGAGCCAAATGCTGGCCGCACACGATCGCGAAGTGCATCAACAAATGTCGAAGGCCCGCCGCCTGCAGCAGCACCTGCTGCCACCATGGCCCACTGTCGCCGGACTGACTACGGAACGTCGCTTTCTGCCCGCGACTGAAGTCACGGGGGACTATCACGAGGCGTTTCCACTCTCCAACGGCGAATGGCTATTTTGTATTGCTGATGTCACCGGCCACGGCATTCCGGCGGCGATGACAGCGGCCATGTTGAAGATCCTGTGTCACCAGGCGGTTGCGCAGACACACGATCCACAGCAGATTCTGACTCGCTTGAACAGCAACTTCGGCGCTGTCGTGATGCCGGGCGATTTCGCGACGATGCTGATCGTGCGCTGGCATCCCAGTCAACAGCGAATCTCTTTTGCCAACGGGGGACATGAGCCGGGCATGCTGATTCGGAAGAGTGGTGAACTGGTCCTGTTGGAATCGGACGGCATGATGGTGGGGGCCGTCCCCGAAGCCCATTGGGCGCTGCATACTCATCCGATCTCTGTGGGAGATCGGCTGTTCATGTACACGGACGGAGCCGTCGAGGTGTTCAACGCCAGTCGCGAACTGTTCGGCCGAAAACGACTGTGCGATGCCTATCTGGCGAACCGCACCGAGCATCCCAAGATTGCCGTCCAGCAGATCATTCAATGCCTGGACAATCATCGGGGCGAGCGGGCATTCAGTGACGATGTCACACTACTAATGATGGAGTTTGCTGCCGAATTCGCTCCGGAAGATGACTCTGCTGCTGATCAGTAGTCTACTGCCTCTCGCCATGCGATCTATTTTGGATCACTCCGAGCTGCGATGTCAGTTACGTCGCATATCGACCGCGAACATCGTGCTATTGACCAGTGCCTGGAACGGTGCAAACGGGCTGCGTGTTACAGGGAACGCTTGTCCGCCGGGGTAGTAGGTCAGACCCAGGAACGAATCGACCGTTCCCGTATCGGCGGGGCCGATGAAGTTCGCCTGGCCATAGATGGAGAGGTAGGAATTCAAGGGGACATCGATTTCAGCACCGAACACAAACTGATTGCCCGTCTTATTCAAATCACCCAACGCGAGGTTCGCCTGAGCGTGTCCTTCTGCCGCCCCGGCCCAAACCATCGTGCGGGTTCCTGCAGAGAACACATGCTGCCAGTAAACACTTCCCTGAGTCAGCGTCGACAACTGGATCGGGATCGTCTGGAAGTTCCCGTTGCCGCTTTGTGTTGGCACAGCAAACCAGACCCCAAATTCGTTCGTGGCGGATGTCGCATACCCAACCCGTCCACGAACCTGTCCCAGAAAGAACTGATCGTAGTACGATTCGTACAGCGCGTCATAGGCAATCCCCCATCGCCACGTATCAGTTCGCTGGAAGATTCCGACCGTCGAAAAGTTCTGGGTACGATGTGTCGAAGCCCCGACTCGTTCGAAGACCTGAACCGCGTTGTCGGTGTAGTTGATCGACGTGCCGATCTGGCCGCCAATCCCGTATTCGGCAAGCAGAGGAAAGCCCCAGTTCGCGGCCCAGCGGCTACCGAAGTTGGCGTTCACACCAAAGTCTTGCGGCTGCTTGGAACCTTCCAAACCGCCAAACAACGTCAGTGTGTCCAACGGACGCCACCCGCTATCGTTGGATGTGGCAACGAATTCACCGTTGTCGAGAGACTGGTCCGCGTAACCGACAGAGTCAACGAGTTCTTCGTGAACGGCAGCAACGGGTTCAATCGCATATTTGGACGAGTCAACGTCCTTCCGCATCATCACTGCGGGCTCGATATGGACAGGCCCACCGACCGAGGTCTTGGTCAGCCATTGGTCACCAACATCAAAAACCGATGGTGAACCAGGTTCGACCCGTGGCGTTGTGGCTCTGCATTGATGAATGCCGACGTCGGCCAGGGACAGCAACGTCAAAGCCATTGTGGTCACGAATCGACGTGGTTTTTTAAGTAACATCGAAATCACTCCGTGGCTCAAGTTGCGACACTCAAGGCCCAAAGCATGGTGAGAGCTGTACAAATCTGCGTTAAGCACACGCTGAATGGAAGTTAGGTCACTTTTATCAGAGCGTCGGAGGCGGATTTTTATCGTCTGCCACCAAGTCGATTGCCGTGCAAATCGCGCCGACGGGGTTTGGTCAGCAGATTAGGTCGAACCCGTCTTAGACAATTGATCTGCACGACCATCGCAGCAGGCACGATCGGGAAAACCCTCAGAGACCCGACAGGCTCGCGCGAAAAAACTGCTGCAATCGATGTTGCATTTGATACACACGCGGACACGAGCAAGGTTTGGAAGGTGCAGATTCTAGCGAGAGGTGCCTGCGAGCTCTCCATCGCTCGGCGAAGACGTGATTCATCGTGAGTCGTCGGTCTTCGAACAGGTTCCCACGCGGCGAGACCATAGCCGATGAATACCGTCCCGTTAACGGAACGCGGATACGCCATCCCGAATGACGACTTGCGGGATCTTGTTTCTCTGAGCGCGGCCGTTGCTGCTGAGGGCGACGCGAATCTGGATAAGACTTGTGTCAATGTCCTCGCGCCAAAACCTCATCAACCCACGATGGTGCGCCAACTGGGTCGCTATGAAGTCGTGCGGAAGCTGGGTGAAGGGGGCATGGGGGCCGTCTTCCTTGCTCGCGATACGGCTACTGGCGAACAAGTCGCCCTGAAGGTGCTGTCCGATGCGTGCTTGAAGCAGCCTGGTGCGTTCGAACGCTTCGAAAAAGAAGCAAGACTGCTCGAAGAGGCCCACAACCCACACATCGCCAATATGCTCGATCTGGGCAGCGATGGGGACACTCGATTCCTGGTAATGGAATTCGTGGACGGCTGCGACCTTCGTCGCTGGCTGGATAATCGCGGTCAACTCGACGAGACAACGGCTCTTGATATCGTCAGCGATCTGTGTCGGGCGCTCTCTTCGATCCATTCTCGCGGCATGGTCCATCGCGACATCAAGCCCGAGAACGTGCTGCTGAGCAAGACCGATGGACCAGAACGCCCGGTCGTGAAACTGACGGACTTTGGATTGGCTCGGCACGTTGACCAGTCCGATTCCTTGAAGCTGACGCAAACCGGCGCGCTGCTGGGAACGCCGTACTACATGGCGCCCGAACAGTTCAAAGGGACTGGTGAACTCTCGGCGGCGACCGATGTGTATGCCCTGGGGATCACGCTATTTGAACTACTCGCCGGACGCCGACCATTCACAGCGAATGATCCGATCAAGCTGGCAACGTCGCACTGCTTTGACATGCCGCCGGATTTGCGAAAGCTCGCGGAAAGCGTCACCGATGGTGTGGCTGACCTCGTCTTGAGGATGCTTTCCAAGAACCCTGCCAACCGACCGCCGGACGCCGCGTCACTCCTGGAGGAAATTCTGCGATTGCAATGCGGACGAGCCGCCCAGCTGGTCCTGCATCCGACGTTGCCTGATCATGACGCCGCCAAAGTTTTGGTCGCGACATTCGAATGGGAGCTCGCAGCCACACCGGCCGAGTTGTGGCAGTATGTCAGCGACACGGATCGCTGCAATCAAGCGGCTGGTATTCCACCAGTGGTTTACGAAATGGTCCGCGAAGAGAGCGGCAAGATTCGAAAGTTCGGCCAATTTCGTATGGGGGGCATGACGATCAAATGGGAAGAGCATCCCTTTGAATGGGTGGAAGAACGCCGGTTCAGCATCCTGCGAGAGTTTGCCGCGGGACCGTTTGTGTGGTTCCTGAGCACCGTCGAATTGGAAGACCGTCCGGAAGGTGGCACGTACCTGAAGCACCACGTCAAGATTCTTCCTCGGGGTATCGCCGGACGAATGCTGGCCGGGTTGGAAGTCGGCATCAAGGGTCGACGGAATCTGGATCGAATCTATCGCCGAATCGATGCCACAGTCAAAGCCGCATCACAGTCCAGCAATGTCATCGATCACTTTCAAAAGCCCGCGGGCCCATCGCGAGTTCAGCGTCTGCGCCTACGCAGCTTACTGGACGAACTTCGTTCGGCAGGGGTCAGCGATCAGATTGCCTCAACCTTTCAAGACTTGCTGACGAACTCGGCACCCCAAGACTTGGCACGACTGCGGCCCTATACCGTGGCGCGCCGTTTCGGACTTCCGGAACGCGAAGTCGTGGATGCGTTCCTGCACGCCGTTCGATGCGGACTGCTGACGATGTCATGGGATCTCATCTGTCCCACCTGTCGTCTGGCGGCGGATGCAAAGCAGACATTGCGCGAGATCGATCAACACGCGAACTGCTCGGCTTGTCAGGTCGATTTCAAGGTCGACTTTGGATCATCGATCGAGCTGGTGTTTAAGACACCTCCGGAGATTCGCACCGCGGATTCGAAGTTGTATTGCAACGGCGGTCCCGGCAACTTTCCTCACGTGGTGGCGCAAGTCACGCTGGAACCGGGCGAACGCTTGTTGTTAACGCTGGGGCTGGATTCGGGCAGCTATATAGTGCGTGGTCCGCGATTGCCGTACACCGTCCATGTGGAAATCGACCCCCGCGACGGCGTTCGTCATGGAAGCGTTCGCTGCGCGCCCGGCTTTGACCGACAGCCGCCAGTCCTCTTGAGATCCGGTCACCAGCAACTGACGCTCGAGAATGCGTTCACTGAGAAGCAACTGATTCGCATCGAACGGAATGTTCGTCGAGCCGACGCATTGACTGCGGCCGAGGCGACAAGTCTGCCATTGTTCCGCGAGCACTTTCCACGAGAGACGCTGGATCCAGATCAACTGGTCCAATTGGCGACTTCGAATTTCCTTGTGATTCAACTCGATCATCTGGACGACATCTTCCAAGATCACGGCGATTCTGGCGCTTATTCGCGCGTCCGAGACTTTTTGCAAGCGACAACAAGGCACGTGCATCTCCATGGTGGATCGGCTATCGACGAACAACCGGGGATGCTACTGGCCAATTTCCCTCACGTCGCTGCAGCATACGAAGCCGCTCGTGATACGCTGACAGATCTGGTCTCTAAGCATCCCGAGCACGATTGGTCGCTTTCAGGATCACTCCACCGTGGCAGTGCACTGGTGACCAGCGACCGGAGCGGGATCCGGTACTTCGGGGCCACCGTCAATGACACCGTGAGGTTGTCGCGACGAGCCCCCCCAGGCAGATTGCTACTGACGTACGACGCCTGGTCCGACCCCGGTGCTGTCGCTGCTTTGGCAGACCACTTGCGACCATTTACTGACGAATCCTCGACAGCGGACGATTCGCTGCGACAAATCGACTTAACCTCTCGGCCGGCGGGCGTCGCCATCGCCGCATCACGTGAAGGATATTCACAATGTTAGAACTCTCAACTCACGACGAAGTCTCCACCGCCGCTGGTTGGTTCATGCAGGGTCAAGTCCCACCTGATGGCCACCAGACTCGAATTCAGATCCCGAATGGCAGGTTCCAGGTTGGTCGTCGTCAGGACGTGAACTGCTGCCTACTGGACAACAGCGTGTCGAAACTGCATGCCGAATTCATCGCGAGCGATTTTTCGCTGTTTGTTCGTGACATGGGCAGTACAAATGGCACGTTCGTTAACGGAATTCGCATTCGTGAAACGGTCCCCATCGACGAATGCGATATCGTGCAGTTTGCTGGATTTGAATTCGTGGTCGGTCGAATCTGCGTCGATCAATCGACTCGAACACAGGTCCATTCGGTCACCGACTGGATGCAGACACTGACGCAATTCCACAAGCTGCTCTCAGAGAGAGCTCTGATTCCCCATTTTCAGCCGGTCGTTCAACTGAGCGATGGGCAGGCGATTGGATACGAGATTCTTGCTCGCAGCCGACTACCTGGCATGGTCAGTCCACGCGAGATGTTTGATGCTGCGGAACGGACCAACCAGGCCGAACGCCTCAGCGTCATGTGTCGGCAAACAGGGATCGAAGTCGCTCAACGACTGGCCCCGACGACGACCATGTTCGTCAACACTCACCCCAGCGAGACGACCGAAGCGGCACTGCTTCGATCGTTGCAAGCCCTGCGAGATTTTGCCCCCAGCCAGCCGATTATTCTCGAACTGCACGAAGCCGCACTGACTCATCCGCGCCAGTTGCGCGGGTTCCGTGATGCCCTGCAGGACATGCAGATTGGCCTGGCCTACGATGACTTTGGAGCAGGGCAGTCCCGACTCCAAGACTTGGCAGAGGTCGCCCCGGACTATCTGAAGTTCGACATGAGTCTGATCCGTGACATTCATCTACTGACACAACGCCAGCAGATTGTGGCGGGATTGGTTCGTCTGTCTCTGGACCTGGGAATTCAACCTTTAGCCGAGGGAATCGAAAACTCAGCCGAAGCGGAAGTTTGCCGCCAGATCGGGTTCACTCACGCCCAGGGCTACTACTACGGCAAGCCGACGCCACATGTGTGCATGAAAGACGAAGTCGATACGACGATCAAGATGCCGACGCAACCGTAGGTAAGGTTCTTCGCAGAGCGATGGTTTTTAGCGACCTTGCAGGTGAGGCTTCCGTTGGGCTTGCCCGGCTCGCCCCAACGAAGCCAACAACTATCAAGCTACCGTTGCAGTCCGCGAGCAAAGGACTCTCCGTACCGGTTTACCCGGACGGACGTCACGACTTCCTGGCTACTCGAATGACAGCAGTCATCTAGCGAAGTTTGACATCGAAGCTGTGAAGTTGCTGCTTCCGTCCAGACAAGCTGGACGGAGAGCCATGACTCTGTGTCGACGTGATGTGTACCTTGCAAGTTGTTGGCTCCGTTGGGGCGAGCCCAACGGAAGCCGGGAAGACTACTTAGCGAGCGCCGCAGCGGCCTGCTGGAATGCTCCTTGCGCCTGGCCTCCGTTGCCGGGGAAGCCGGCGTGCTGGATCATCCAGACTGTGACCAGACCGCGCTGAGTGTCCACATTCATATTCGTGGCATGAGCTCCGCCGTGACCAAACGATGTCGGACTGACGGACCAGCCGAGCCCGTATCCGTCTTTCAGATTATCGCCGGTCTGCTTACTGACCATCTGCTTGAGGGCCGCTTCTGATAAGTAGCGTCGCCCTTCGAAAGTGCCGCCGTTCAAGAGCATCTGGCAGAATCGGCCCATGTCGCCAGCGGTCGAGAAATACCCTCCGGCAGGCATGGGGAATCGTCGACTGTGATCGGATAGCGGGTAGAGCAACTGGCCAACTTGGATCTCTTCCAGATTGTCCTTAGCGGCGTTGGGCTTGTACGACTTGGCCAGACGAGAGACCTGTTCCTCATTGGGCCAGAACGTGGTGTCTTTCATCCCCAGTGGTTTGAACAAGCGTTCTTCCAGGAATTGCTCATAGGGCATCCCACTCACCACTTCAATGATTCGACCCGCCGTGTTGATTCCGGCGTTGCTGTATTGGTACTTGGAATCAGGTTCAGATTCGAGTGGCGTCAGAGCGTAGCTGAGGACGGCTTCACGTAGAGGGAGTCCATCCAAGGTCGGCTGTTCGATGGCCGAGCGGAACGGCAATCCGCTGGTATGCGACAGCACATTCTTCACGGTAATCGGGTGCTTTGGCCGCTTCAGCAACTTCGTCGAATCATCCTGGTAGGCGATGACCATCTGGCCACGAAACTCGGGCAAATACTTCTCGACTGGGTCGTCGATGTTCACCTTGCCTTCATCGACCAGCAGCATCAATGCCGTCCCCGTAATCGGCTTGGACATGGATGCAATCCAGAAGACGCTGTCAGCAGTCATCGGCTTCTTCGCACCGACATCAGCGTAGCCAACCGCATCGACACTTAGCACTTTTTCTTTCGATGCCACCAATGTCACGGCCCCGGCGAGGGAGTGACTGTCAACATAGGGCTGCAGAACGGCAGCAATCTTGGGCTCGTCCGCCTGCGCGAATGGAGCCGACAGAGACAGTAGCAACAAAGGGAATGCCAGCTTATGAGCTCTCATCAGTTGTCCTTCTGGGATGCCAATCTGGGTGACTGTTCATGTAGTCGATGGATTTGGTATGGGTGCCACGGACTTGGCCGTGTTTTTAATCGAAGACACGGCCACCCCGAAGACGGTGAGTCCGTGGCACCCATACCTCACTCTCCCGAGTGATGATGCCGATGCAGCGACGATTCGGTCAACCGCGGGAGCCTGAATCTTCTGTGGGCTTTTGGCATCCCCACGTCTCGTCTGCGAACGTCGGTCAAAACTCGGAGGTCACTTCACCACCGGCGCGAGTCGCGATTGCCTTAAACAGGTTTGAATCGATGTATTGATTCACGAAACGGACGCGACCGTCACCGAACAGCAGGTGAACTCCACCCACATGCCAACTGCTGAAGTCGTCGATGTGCAGGGCCGGGTGGTTGGGCGTGTGATCTGACACGGCCAGGATTCGTGCGATCGCTTCGTCGCCCTGTGGCACGACGCCCACCCAGGTGCTGTGCCAGCCCAGCGAGTTGTTTGTGCGATGTTCGCCTAAGAACACGGTGTTGCTGGTCCCATC
The DNA here is from genome assembly GCA_903840265.1 of uncultured Schlesneria sp. Lineage (GTDB taxonomy): Bacteria > Planctomycetota > Planctomycetia > Planctomycetales > Planctomycetaceae > Schlesneria. The sequence continues at coordinate 41,818 of CAIMFH010000180.1, forward strand.
GACGGCATCGGCCATCCTCGTCGAGCTGTTGTGATAGAACATCCCGTTGCTGACACACTGGGCGGCAGGAAAGGGAGGATTCTCGCAGATATCCTCGAACCCCTGTGTTCCGAAGCTCGCGACGTAATTCGCCGTTGGCAGCGTGGCCAGGATATTAGACAGATTCCCTTCCTGACCCAGGGACCACGTATCCGTGGAGGGATCCGAAGGGCAGCGAAACGCCGGCAAGACCGTCTGACGAGCCACCAAGTTGGTCGGGTCCAGGCATGACACGCCGAAGTTCAGGCGGTTATAGAGCGGTGCTTGATCGAGCTGCGGCAGGATGTGGCTGCCCCAGGCAAATCCATTCGGTCCCTGCATATTTGCCACGCCAGCCTGGACCCCGATCCATCCGGGAGGAAAGGCATTCATGTTATCATGGTAATTGTGCAGCGCCAGGCCCAGTTGCTTCAGATTGTTAATGCACTGCGATCGGCGAGCGGCCTCGCGAGCCTGTTGAACGGCGGGCAACAGCAGGGCAATCAAAACTGCGATGATGGCGATGACGACCAGTAGCTCAATCAACGTAAATCCTCGTCGAAAACGACGAGACAAAAAAAACATGACGATGATCCTTCAATGATGAAGAGCCGCCCCACAATGGACAGAGCTCAGGAACGACGCTTGGCACAACAAGTCTCGCCGCAGATCAATAGTGTGATCTCACGAGCAGGGTGGCGCAGAGACGACGAAAATGACGATGCTCGTATCACAGCGAAAACTGCATACGAAGACGATCAATCCCGTTCGCGACAGCAAGCGGTTCAGACTGAAGGTGGCCCACGCGAATCAAACGCGAGAGCACAATCAAACGTCGGCAGAAGAACAGGCGCGATCGCGACAGCTTCGACTCGTTCTAGTGTTCCAGTGAGCTGAATGACTTCGGCCGTGCACCCGACGTGTAGCGCCAGGACGCACAATCCGCAGTGCTGATCATCGTCAGGGCATTGATCGTGAGAATCGTGGCCTGGATGCGAATGAGCAGGTGCGGAGGAATGAGAGTGGTGATGCGAACAATGATGCGACTTACTTGGGGGTGCCTCGGCTGTTCGAGGAAGCAATTTCGAGTGATGCAGCAGACGATGCGCAGGCGCGTAGAAGCCCCAGACGCCTAGCTGAGCCAGCGCCAACAGGACTGCACCAAGTCGCATCGACCTCGAAAACATCAGATTTGCCGGGAGTGAGTGATTTTCCGATCACGCAGATTACGCAATAGTAAGTCACATCGTTGGGTTACGCAATCACTTTTCGCCAAGGGGGACTTCCGTAGATCCGAGTGCTGCACGGCCATCCACGCTTGGCGATCAGATATCGAAGCGTCAATCTATGCTCCGCGAGATGCCGCTGGACCGAAATACTAAAGGAACTGTCTGATGCGAATCTTCCTGGGCGTAGTGCTGGCGACTTCTATTTTGTCGGGTGTGAATCCAGTCCGCGCAGTCGCTCAGGAACCGACGCAGTTGGAAAACTATATCCGGCTGCACTACATCAAGTCCGAGCACATGATCCCGATGCGAGACGGCGTGAAGCTGTTTACGTCGGTATTTGTCCCTCGCGATAACACTCGCACGTATCCCTTCATGATGAAGCGAACGCCGTACAACGTCGCTCCGTATGGCGAAGACAAGTATCCTGCGCGGCTGGGCCCCAGCGAACTGTTCGTCAAAGCGGGATACATCTTTGTGAATCAGGATGTACGCGGTCGCTTCGCGTCGGAAGGGGAGTTTACGCAGGTCACGCCGCACTTGCCCGCCAAGACGAAGCCGGCCGATGTCGACGAGAGTTCTGATACCTACGACACGATCGACTGGCTGCTGAAGAATATCCCCAATCACAACGGTCGAGTCGGCATGGCTGGCATCTCGTATCCGGGTTTCTATGCCGCCGCAGGGATGATTGACGCGCACCCCGCACTGAAGGCCGTGTCGCCCCAGGCTCCTGTGGGAGATTGGTACTTCGACGACTTCCTGCATCACGGATCGTTCTTTCTGGCCCACGCCTTTCGCTGGCTGACCGGGAACGCCACCGAACGTCCCAAGCCGACGACTGAGCCAACCAAACCCTACATCTATCCAACTCCCGATGGTTACAAGATGTTCCTGGAAGCGGGCTCGGTTGAGAACATCGACAAGCTGTACCTGAAAGGCTCGATTCCCTTCTGGAAGGAGATGATGACTCATCCCAATCGGGATGAATTCTGGCAGAAGCGAGCCCTGATCCCGCATCTCAAGAACGTGGCCCCCGCAGTCATGGTCGTCACGGGCTGGTACGACGCGGAGGATCTCTATGGGTCATTCAAGACCTATCAGTCGATCGAACAGCAGAATCCCAAGGTCAACAATGTGCTGGTCGTCGGACCGTGGCATCATGGAGGCTGGGCATCGGGCGATGGCGACAAATTGGGTGCCGTCCCCTTCGGCTCCAAGACGAGCGCGTTCTATCGCGCTGAGATCGAACTGCCGTTCTTCGAGAAGTACCTGAAAGACGCGAATCTGCCCGCCCCCGCTGAAGCCATTGTCTTCGAGACGGGGTCCAATCATTGGCGCACGTTTGATCACTGGCCCCCCAGCAACGCGGAAACGAAGCAACTTTATCTGCAGAACGGCGGCAAACTCGCCTGGTCCGCGGCCACGGAAAAGAACGCCTTTGACGAGTTCGTCAGCGATCCGAACAAGCCGGTCCCGTACTGCGAAATCATCACTCCCAAGATGACGATCGAATACATGGTCGATGATCAGCGTTTTGCCTCGCGCCGACCCGACGTGCTGACTTATCAAACCGAGCCATTTGAAGAAGATACGGTCGTGGCGGGACCTCTCGAAGCAGATCTGTGGGTTTCCACCACCGGCACCGATGCCGATTGGGTGGTCAAGCTGATCGATGTGCGGCCCGACGCTCCAGAGGCGACGCCGCTGGCGGGCTATCAGATGCTGGTTCGCAGCGAAGTCTTCCGCGGTCGCTTCCGCAAGGATTATGCGAAGCCAGAGCCGTTCAAACCCGGTGAGCCAACGCAGGTGAAGTTCGAGCTACTTGACGTTTTGCATCGCTTCCAAAAGGGACATCGACTGATGATCCAGATCCAGAGCACATGGTTTCCACTGGTGGATCGAAACCCACAAACGTACGTGCCGAACATCTACTTCGCCAAGCCCGAAGACTTTCAGCGAGCGACTCATCGTGTTTATCGGTCGCCAGAGCATCCCACCAGCTTCAGGCTGGGCGTGCTGCCAGCGACGAAGCCTGTGTTTTCTTTGGCAAAGTAGGCTGGTGATTGTAGTGCCAGGGGGCTTACGCCCCCCGCTCAGGAAGACGACGTGTGATAACTCGCTAGTTCTGGCTTAGCCGTTGCTTTACTGCAGCGGCCAGGCGTTTGATCCCTTCCGCGATTCCCGCCGTATCCTGAACGCCAAAACTCAACCGCATCTGATTCTTTTTCTGGCGGGGCGAACCACTCGGGTAGCAGAGTTCACCGGGGACGTACATGACGCGATGGGATTTTGCCGCCAGGTGGAACATCTCGCTGGCAAAGCCTGTTTCGATGCGATCGGGGACTGACAGCCAGACGTACAGGCCCCCTTCTGGGCGCAGCCATGTGACTTCGGGCAGGTCTTTGAATTCGCGATCTAATGCCTGCAGCATGGCGTCGCGCTTCGTGCGATAGGCGGTACAGACATCTGCGACGTGCGGGACATACTTGCTCGATGACAGGACTGTCGCCAGCAGGTGCTGATTCAAGTTTGCAGACCCGAAATCGAGATTGCCTTTCAGATCGCAGACAGGACCGACCAGTTCCGCGGGAAGTACGCCATAGCCGACGCGGACGCCGGGGGAGAAGCTCTTCGAAAACGTTTGAGCCAGAATCACGGTGTCGCGAGAGTCATCGCAGCCCCAGACACTGGGACGCTCTTCGCCGTCATATCGCAGTTCACGATACGCGGCGTCTTCGAGAACGAACAAACGTTGATACCGAGACCACCGCTTGGCGATCTCGACGATCTGGCGTCGACGTTCGGTGGCCAGGCTCACGCCGCTCGGATTTTCGTAATAGCTGACCAGATAGATCAGCTTCACCTTGGACAGTTCACCCGCCACGTTTAATCGAGCGAGCTCGGTCTCCAGCGCTTCTGGCCGCAGCCCGTGCTCATCGGTGTCGATGGCAATCGTGCGTGCGCCGACGCCGTTCAGCACACCCAAGAAAACGAAGTATGTCGGTGCTGCAACCAGGCAGATATCGCCGGGATCGAACAAGGCATCGGCGACCAAGGCGAGGAGTTGTTGTGACCCGGTCGTCAGGACGAAGCGGCTGGTATCTACCTTCAACTCGTCGACCGTGCAGTGCTCCTGCCGCGCCAGATGGATTCGCAGTTGCTCGCGCAGACGATCGGACCCGGCGGTCGTTCCGTACTGCAATGCCTGCCGCGCTTTTCCCGCTTCATCGAACAGATGATCAACCGCTTGACCACATTCGATTACCGGCAAGCTGGCTTCGTCGACCAGACCCGCGGCCAGTGAGATGACGTCGCGATTCTCGACGGCCTGTTGCATCAGAAAACTGATGGCCTGATCTTTGGCCCATTGAGACCGTTGACTGAAACGGGGCGCGACGACATCTGGCATGACTTTTTCCGACAAGTAGAGCCTGACGAACCTGGTGGAATCGGCACAATTCGAAACGAAAGGCCGCGTCACCAACGACACTGGTGACACCAAAAGGTTCGCCGCTCAAGTCTATCCGCAATAGGACGGAAAGATCACGCCCGGCTTTGATTTTGGATCGAGATATTGGGCTACTTCAATCGAAAGACTTTTCTCGCGGCATGCACACCCTCGACCAGGGCATCGACTTCATCCAGGGTATTGTAGAATGCGAGACTCGCGCGGGTCGTAGCCGTCAGATTCAGTAGTTCATGCAGCGGCATCGTGCAGTGATGTCCAGCCCGGACAGCCACCCCGCGACGATCCAGTACGTCGGATAGATCGTGGGGATGAACTCCATCCACGGTGAAGCTCAGGATCGCTCCCTTGTGGTCAACCGAAGGTCCATAAATGGTCACACCAGGAACCGCGGCCAGCTTTTCATGAGCTTTGACCGACAACTGGTGCTCGTACTGCCCAATCTGCAGCAACCCAATTGAATTCACATAATCGATTGCTGCACCCAGTCCAACGGCTTCGATAAAGGGGCATGTTCCCGCTTCAAACTTGGCAGGGGGATCGGCCCAGGTCGACGAATCGAGAAAGACTTCCCGAATCATATGTCCGCCCGCCAGGAACGGGTCCATCGCTTCGAGCAATTGCCGACGGGCATATAGCACGCCGATCCCCGTCGGACCGTAAAGCTTGTGGCCCGAAAACGCGAGGAAATCAACTTGAGGCGACCGCACATTCGTTGGCATGTGCGGGACCGACTGAGCGGCGTCGACACAGATCAAAGCCCCCACATCATGAGCACGGCGTGCCAACTCGTTGATGGGATTGATAGTTCCCAAGACGTTGGACATCGCGGTCACGGCAACCAGCTTCGTCTTGCTCGTCAGCAATTGGTCCAGCGAAGAAAGATCAAGCCGGCCGTCAGCGGTCAGCGGGATGTACTTCAGCGTGGCACCGGTGGCAGCCGCAGCAAGCTGCCAGGGGACCAGATTCGCGTGATGCTCCATCGTGTTCAGCAGGATTTCATCACCGGGCCGCAGGAACTTGCGTCCCCAGCCATGTGCCACCATGTTCAGTGACATGGTCGTTCCGGACGTGAAGACGATCTCTTCCAATTCGCCGGCACCGATGAATCGTTGGACCTTTTCGCGAGCCGCTTCCAGCTCGACTGTCATCCGATCACCAAGCTGATGAATTCCGCGATGAACGTTGGAGTTGTACTGCTCGTAGCACTCCATGACCTTGGCCATGACCGCACGAGGTTTCTGCGCAGTCGCAGCGGTGTCGAGATAGACCAGCGGCATATCACCCGACAGCCGCTGGTGCAGGATCGGGAAGTCCTGACGGACGACTTCGACATCAAAGGTGGCAGAGTTAGCAGTCATGGTTGTACGAACAATCATAGCAGTCGCTGGTGCTGCGACGAGCACCATGACCACACAGAGACAATGGAATGACACAAGGTCAAAGAGAGGAAAAAGACACGGCCTTGTCGAAGACTCCAAAACCGTGGCACCCGAAACAAATCCAAATCAGCCTGAGCTCGCCGGTTCGCGTTGCTCGTCCATGCCGTAGAGCATGGTCTTGAGGACCTTGAAACTGAGCAGTCCACATTTCTGGCGGCTTGCCGTCAGGCGGACTTTCAAGAGATCCAGCATCTGCTGAGCCTGGAAGTCCTTGAGTTCATCGAGTGTTTTTCCCTCAATCTGCTCACACAGAATCGATGCCGCGGCCTGGCTGATCGCGCATCCCTTCCCATCGAAATACGCTTCTTTCACACGATCCTGATCGTCGACCAGCAATTCCACAGTGACCTGGTCACCACAGATCGGATTGCGATCAGAGTGCGAGCAGGTTGGGTTCGCCAGATGTCCCTTGTGATAGGGGGATTCAAAATGATCGAGAATATGATCGTCGTAGGGATCTTCCAACGAATCAGTCACCGTCAACATCCTCACTAATGAGGGCAGGGCCCTCAACCCAATTCGAGCTGCCGCTCGGAAGCTGACACTGCCGCTTCCGTTGGTCGCATACCGAAACAGGAGCACACATCGGGATTATCTCATGACGAAAGTATCTAAAGCAGCTGTGCCTTCAATCGCTGCAGCAGGCCAACCGCCATGCCGATATCGCGCTTCTGTCGTTCGCGATCATGTGCGATCTCGCGTTCGATCGTCAGTGGACCCTGGTAGCCGACTTCTTTCAGCGTGCGCAGGTAAGTGTCCATCCCGACATCACCTTCGCCCAAAGCGACTTCGCAGCCCCATTCCTTACCGCGTTTATCAGCGGCGGCCCAAGTCGCGTCCTTACAGTGTACGCTGCGAACCAGGTGTCCGACCTTCTTCAAGGCTTCAATCGGGTTCCCGGTTCCGTACAGAATCATATTGGCGGGGTCAAAATTGATGAATAAATTTGATCGTTCGACATCGTGAATAAATTCCAGCAGATGATCGGCCGACTCTTGTCCGGTTTCCAGATGCAACCTCTGCCCGTTCGCCCCGACGTGATCCAATAGGCCTCGCGTCGTCTCGATCAAGCTCTTGTAGCCCGCGCTAGCGCGATCCGGAGGGACAAATCCGATATGTAAGCCAACGGCTTCGCAGCCCAGCAGCTTCGCAAAATCCGAAATCTCTTTCATTTCCTGGACACGAGCCGCTCGCGACTCTTCGGGGACCAGTCCGACAGTGCGGGCTGTGGTCGGAATATCGGCATAGCTTTCGCCGTCGAACCCGCCAAATACGCAGGTCACCGTGATCGCCGCCGCTTTCGTGCGAGCCAGAAAGGCATCCGCCGCGGCTTGAGTTCGTGTCTGTTGATGCGGAGCATGCACTTGCACAGTGGGAATTCCCAACTCCTGTGCCACATCAAGATGCACGCCTAAACCGGCGTCAACTGACGCAAAAACTCCGATCTGCCACGGCTGCATAACGACGCTCTCCGGATATTTTTCGGGGATGATTCCAGCGTTTCGAGAGGCACGAGCCCAACGTCGAGCGCATCTTTTTCGTAGACACACCGCGCTGGGATCCATCCCTTCGAAACGAGACGACAATTCTGGGTGGAAATTGGCGGATTCATCACCGATCATACGATTCGCGTCGGCCGTGTTCCAGCCAGCGCCATTTGAACAGCCATCGGGAGTTGCAGAGATTATGCAAGGTTGGCGCGCCGCACCGTTAAGTCTGCTGGTTCTTTTTTCTTGCGCAGGTTGTGAATACGAGTCACCTGCCAGAACGGCCAAGGTCGAAAAGCCGAAGATTCCGGCAAAAGCTCCCGGCCCGGTCGATCCGGACGCGCCCGAGGAGTATTCGACAACCGAATCGGGATTGAAATATCGCATCCGCCGGAAATCGGATGGTCAAAAACCAACTAAGGACCAGATGGTTTACGTCGATTACCGGGCTTGGCTGGACGACGGCACAATATTTGAAACGACTTATGGGACAGCTGGTGCGCCGGGCACGCTGCAACTGAGTGCCGATCCCGCTCGTGGGCGAGCCGAGGGAATCCAACTGATCGGTGTCGGCGGAATGATCGAATTGGAAGTCCCCGCGACGGAAGCGGTCGCGGATCGCCCCGGGCTACCGAAGGTGCATTATCTGATTGAACTGATCAAGGTGATGGATGCGCCGAAGGCGTCTGATCCAGCGCCATCGGCTCCGACAGGCAACGCGACTCTTGTCGGCAAAGTGGATGATGACGCTCCTGAGGAGTTCACGACCACCGCTTCGGGCCTTAAATATCGCATTCGACGCAAGTCGGAGGGGAAGAAGCCGACGAAGGTCAATTCGGTGAAGGTGCATTACAAGGGATGGCTGGACGATGGCAAGCAGTTCGATTCGTCGTACGATCGCGGCCAACCGATTGATTTTGGCTTGGGTCAAGTCGTCCCTGGCTGGACCGAAGGGCTACAACTGATCGGCGTCGGCGGAATGATCGAACTGGAAATCCCCAGCAAGCTTGGTTACGGCCCAGGTGGTAAGCCTCCTGTGATCCCGCCCGATTCGACGCTGCACTTCATCGTCGAACTGCTGGACGTGAAGTAGCGGATTGCCTGCGATAAGAATTGAAAGCCCCCTTTTCTCCACGGGGAGAGAAGGGGGCTTGTTCATTTGGTCCCTTGAACCAAGGCGATCACGAACGGATCATTCAATCCGGTGGCGATATACTTCGCTTGTGAAAAATCGTGAGTCGCCGTGTGTTCATGAGGGACCGATACGACATAGGCCCCTGCGGCGGCACCGGCTCGTGTGCCGGTTTGAGTGTCCTCTAAGACCAGCATCTCGCCAGGCTGAACACCCAGTTGTTCGGCGGCCTTCAAGTAGATTTCCGGATTCGGTTTGCCGTGCGTCACGCTCTCGGCCGTCAAGGCAATTGGAAACCGTGACAGCAGGTTGAACCGGCCGAAAACATCTTCCAGGTAATCAAGCGGTGATGAGGTCGCGACCCCTTTGGGCAACCCAACGGCTTCGATGAGGTCCAGCAGTTCAAACAATCCCGGCATCGGCTGCAGTTTTGTCTGCAGCAGTTCATGGAACACGACGCGAGATTCCGTCAGTAACTCAGCCGGCCCCTCTTTCAGTCCCAAATAATCGATCAGAGCCTGGAACGACTCCAACGGACGTCGCCCCAGCATGGCGTCCATGGCTCCGCGAGACATGGACAGTCCACGCCGTTGCAGCAGCACGTCGGCGGACTCGTAAAAAACGTGCTCGGTATTGAACATCAAGCCGTCGAGATCAAAACAGACGGCACGAATCATGGGGGCAGGGGCGGGCGAGGTCATTGTGGCGGCAAGTCTGCGGGCGGGAAGTTGGGCAAAGTTAAACTTCGCCACATCTTCGCCGAGCCATCCGGGAAGTCAACACTCAGAGGCGGGAAGTCAGCCCGCCTGTGGCGACGTATCGCAAACGAAAGATATCTTCCCGTCAGATCGTTTCCGGTGCACGACGATTGATCCAGGCGATGACTAAGCTGACGACAACAAACGTCATGAACGCACAGCCGTTGAGCGGACTTGGCAACACGACAAAGCCTAGAATGCTGAGAGCGGCAATCGCGATCAACAATTGCTGAGGCAATCGGCCCGACATTGAACTGCTGCGAACCGCCAGCGCGATGCCAATCCCGATCGCCAGCCAGATCCCCGACCAGACCAGATTCAATCCCCAGCGGACGGTTTCTTGAGGCCTGACGGCCAAGGCCAGCTTTGGATCTCCACCCGCTTTGGAGAACACTAGTTTCCTTCCGGTCGTGGGCAAGTCAAATCCGAGCGATAACCCACCGGTCGGCATCCGCACCTGTGCGCCACCACCAGGATTGATTCCGACTAAAGGGACACCTGCATTTTGAGCGATTCCCTGACCGGCGACGTTCGCCCCCAAGACGGCATCGTCCACCCACTCGAAGCCGCTCGACGCGAATCCAACCGTTGGAACCATTCGCTTCCCCGGAACCGGCGATGAACTCGTACCGGGAGCGAAACCACCGTATACGGGGTAGCCATTCGAACCTCCACCTCCGCCAGATCCCGGACCGAAGTTGCCGCCGCCAAACTGACCACCCAATTGGCCGCCGAACCCTCCTTGTCCTCCTTGCTGACCATTAATCCCACCACCAAATCCGCCGCCCGTGGCTTGAGGATTCACGGGATTAGCCATCCACAATCCTTGTTGCCCACCCTGAGGCTGCTGAGCGATTGGCTGCCCATTTTGCGGGTAGGTGACGGCCCCGCCGTTTGGATAATTGAGATTCGCACCTTGCGGTGCAAGCACGCGATATCGGGGTCCTCCAACTTCACCGCTGCCATCCGCCGCTTGCTGAGGATTTGAAGGTCCAGCATTCGGAATTCGATTCAGAAGAGGTACCGCCCCCCCTTGTCGACCCAGTTGCTGAAACTGTCCTTGTTGCCCCTGTTGACCGGACTGCTTTTGGGCATTGATGTCGTTGTTCAACGCATCGATATTGACCCCGTTTCCAAGCTGCAGGCTTTGCCGAGTCTGCTGGCCAGCCGCGTTCCCCTTCACGGATGCAGGCTTGCCGCCATCCTTGCCTGAGCTCGGCGCCTTCTCGGTGTCCTTGTTCTTCAAATCGAAAGAGAATTCACTCACCTCACTTTTTGAATTCACTTGCAGTCCGTCACCCGAGTTCCCTCGAATGAGCGCGTCGTTGTTCAAGATCACGTTCGACAATTCCGATTGCTGATCACCGAAAGTACTACCAATGAATGAACCATTGAGCTGACTTCCACGAATCGTCGTGCCATCAATGCCGTTACCGTTCGTAACCATCGCCGGCAACTGCTGCTGATCTGTCTGAATTGATTTCTGCAGATCAGACAGGCGTTTCAACGCCACGTCTCGCTGTTGAACGAAATCATGATCACCATTGACGCTGCCCACCGATTGGCTCAATTGCGTGGCGTTGTCGAGAGCCAGTTCAATCTGCTTCATATTATTGGTCGCTTGCGCACGTCGTCCTTCGCCTCGACTGTTGTACGAGTAGTTCTGCTCAACAAACCCCAACAGTTCGGACAGTTCTTGCACTGCGGCCTTCTGGTAGAGCAAATCGGGTGCATCACCGGACTGCAGCGTCAAATTGTTACGGACAGAGGCCTTCAATGGCTGCGCATCGAGGTCGTCCGGCAACCACACCGTCCACCGCGTTCGCGCGACGGGTATTCCAAAGTCGGGATCGTCCTGCTGACTGACAACGATCGGAGCGGGGAGATCAACCTCTTGTCGCAACAGGCGAGCATTCTTGGGCAGTCCCGATCCCAGGCGCCCGCGCCAGAGGATCCGGACGGGAAAAGCGAGGCTGGCAGCACTGGTCTTGGGAAGCGCGACCAGTTGAATCGTGTCGTTCTTCCGTTTGGTCGTCACTGCGCGTGACGGGACGTTGCCAACGAAGACGGACAACAATTCGGCATCCGCGGGCATCTTCAGCGCCAGGAACTGACGCGAGCGATTCTTGATCGTGTAGATGGCCTGACCACGGTAGGTCCCATCTCGACTGACGATCGTCGTCAAATCCGCCACGTTGACCGAAGCGGGGACACTCGCCGTTTGTGCGAACGTCTGCAGAGTCCAGCGCGGAGCCGTCGACAGTTGCTTCACTCGGACCAGTTCTGTTGCCTGATCGACGAGCGACTGATCAACCACAACCGGCACATCTTCGCGTTGGACTGATTCGGTTAATTCTGGTGACGCCGATGTCAGTTGACTCTGCGACAGATTAATCAGCAGGACGTACTGTCGTTGCCCTTCAACGGGCGTCGTGACACCGTTCCCCTGCTCGAAGACAATCGCCGGGGCGGCAACTTCTTTACTCGCTGGCGGCAAGGTCGCCACCGCTGCTACGAAGTACTTGCCACTGACCGGCGTTCGCAGCCAGATCGTCCAGCGAGTGCGACCTTCACCCGCGTCGACGTGCGTCGTTTCGCGAATTCCAGTTCCGGTAAATTCCAACTTGCCCGCCAGAAAGCTGGGGGTCGTAAACACCAGTGAATCTGTCGTCGCCGAGTCGATCTGCCACTGCAACGCCAGCGTATATACGACCGCGACATCCGTCACCGAGACCATCGCCAACCCGTTGGCCGTCAATCGTGGAGTCGCACGCTGCAGCAGGATCTTGATGGAATCCGGCGCACTGGCTGTCGATTGAAACGCAAATTGGACCGGCAGGTCTGGACGAACTGCCTTCAAATCGCCGCTCACGAGTCTCGCGTCGACCGAACGCCAGCTATCAAAGCTGTCGAGCGTCCCAGTGAATCCTTCGTCCAACCAGACGGCCGCCATCGAATTCAGCTTTGTTGCATCGGTGGGATGAGGAAACACGACCTCTGCGGCGGTCGTCGTAGTTTCCCGTGGCACCGTCCCCGCCAACACGACTTCCGCAATCCCCAGTCGAGGCCCATCCAGATCAATCGTCAGCGTTGTTTCGTCGCCTTGCTTTCCCAACGACCAGTCGTGCAACCCGGTCGCTTTGACATCCAGGACCACATAGCCCGCTGGCAGAGCAATGTTGAACGATGACCGCGGGGCTCCCGTCAGGTTATAGACCAGACGAGTCGTCAGTTGCTGCTTGCGCTGCATCACAAAAGCGGCCTGCTGCGCCGTGACATTGGCTTGCGACTCCTGTCGGGTGACTCGCAGGCTCAGCGCGAAGGGCCGTTTAGAGAATCGATAGGCCAACTGCGGTGCCACGTTTGGCCGACTCACCGGAACCGATGTTGTGAACTTGTCGGCGTAAATTTGCGAAAGCGACTCCACCTTGTCGGCTCGTAGGGTGAATTGGTTCCCTGCGAAGACGGCAACCTGGCCAATTTCGTTGGTCACTTCCAAAGGAGCGAGTTGCGGCAGGTCGACAACGACTGCTTCTGTGCCGACGCGCGTATCCAGGAACGCTTCCACCGTCAGTTGAGTCGTATCAGACACATTTCGCCTGAAGATAACTCGCAACTTGCGAGCATCTCCTTCACCCTGCAATTCCCAACCACCGACATCAGATCCATTTACGGCCTGCAGTCGATAGGTCGCTGGCAGCGACAACGTCACATCCGCCACGCCCCCTTGTCGGACTCGATACTGAAACCCGGTGCTGACTCGAATGCCCGCATCCGTCAGCGTAATCGCCTGCACAGAGTCGACGTGAACGACGGCTGCGGCGGCCCCTTTGGCTTGTTCCGGTTGCCAGGCAATCGTGAGATCGCCTCCCTTATCAACGGGTACCTCAATCGATTGAAGGTCGCCCGTGGTCACTCGTCGAAAGATCGTCGATGAGCCATTGATGCGAACAGACAAATCTTTCGAGGGCAACGTAAACGAGAACTTCCCTGTGGGTACCGGCTGCAACGGCAACGTCACTGCTCCGGTCGTCCCCGAAAGACGAGCCGGCACTGAGAACACGAAATCGAGGACATGCAGACCCGGGTTAGAGATCACGACCTTCGTACACACACCATTCACGATCAACGCGGCATTCTTGCCGTCCAATTTCGCTTCGCGTGCCGCGACCGCACCGATCGGAAGTTCGATCTGCAGTTGCCCGTCCACATAGCTGCGGATCGCATAGCGTGCGGTCACTTCCACGGTCGAGTCATCGGGTATTTTTTCGTTCGCGACGACCTTGGCCGAGTAGAACGCGGCCACGATTCCTCCATCCACGGGAGCGGTCCCGTTCAGCGGTTTGTTCGGGTACGCCTGTCGATACAACTCGACGAACTTCTCATAAGGAAGCAGGATCTTGTCAGCGGCCAAGGGGTCTGTGCCAGCATCGAACGGTACGATCAGCGAACTCTGAGTCCGGAGCGGTGCTGATAGTGTCGCTTCCTCAGAGGGTTTACCCAATTGAGCGTCGGGCTGCGCCGATGCTTCCGAACCGAACATCAGCAAGGCTGCGACGCAGGCCCCGATCACAGGTCCGCTCTTGGTCGGACGATTTCCTGGAGTCCAACCACAACAAGTGACACAACAGGTCTCGACGCACCGTGCGATCGCCACCACCAGCCACAGCCCGCAGGCCACGATGACTCCGAAGAACAGACCATCCAAGCCCACTTGCAATCCCTGCGGAACCAGCGGCAACAACGCCAACGGCAGAGTTAGACCGAGGGCTGCGATCGTGGCTTTCGTGATACAACTGGATCGACGCAAGAACCAACCGACAAGTCCGACCAGTGCCACGAGAAAGACGCGGACGGTCGCACCGGAACGCTCATCAACATATCCAAGGTTCAACGCGATACCACCGCGAGCGGGATTGGATCCGGCGTAGCGAAACGTCTTCTGCAAACTTCCTTCCGGCGGCGTCAGGTCAATCGCCAGGGACAACAGACCGAGCTGATCCTTGCTGGCTGGGAGTGCTGGATCGGCGAGCTTGTCGCGTTGTGGCTGCTTCGCGGGCGCTTCCATGTCGATCTGTTGTTGAGCGACATCCAATTCATTTTTCCACTTTTCTTGAGGTTCGGCCTGTGGAGCATCGGCGGCAGCGGGCTGGGGGTTGAGCTTGCGAAGATCCTCAACACCGGACATTAGACCTTTGCGTTTCACCTTCGTGTCACTTGGCTCGATTCTGAATTTCTCGCCCGGCTTTTGAGGGGCGGCATCGTGAAATGAGTCCGTTAGATCGGATTCGCCGGAAAGGTTCGTTGTCCCCGGACGGCCGGTCGTAGGTGCCAGACCTGGAGCCGAAGTCGGCATCGGCTCCATGGGAGCATTGGGCGCTTCGTACCTCTCCTCTCGGATGTAGGCATCCTCTACCATTCCTTGAATGCGAGACCTAGCGTACTTCACATTGCTTTGTTTCTGGCTTCCGATGAAACCAACAAAGCCGAGGTAGCCAAGTCCAAACACAAACAATAGGACGATGAGCGCGCCTTGACCTTTGCGATAAGCTATCAGCAATAGCGCGATCGCTCCCAGCGTGACGATGACCGCAAAAATCTGCCATCCCAGCTCGCTCACCGTCGGAACTCGCATACCCGTGTTCAATCGGCCCAAGATGCTGGTTTCGTCCAGATGTTGTTCCGGTTCCAGTGGACCTGAACTGCTGATCAACAAGGTCTTCGATGGGTAGTTCAGTTGCCAGTGCTGATCGAGCACATCGACTGGCTGCGATGTTCCTTGTCCCGTCTGTACTGACAGTTCAGGCGGTGCCTGTTCAAACGTGCCGAACCGTGTGAGGGCGGGGACATCGGATCGATAGAACAATTGCAGTTGCCGCGACTGACCGACATGCGGCCCGCCCTGGGGAGTCGGAACGCTGACGCTGGCATTCAGCGGAACGAGATAGATATCGCCTTGACGTCGGACTTCCACGGGCTGGCCATCGACGAGCGTCGCCCACAGCACGGTATCCTTGGGCAGGATCACTCGCAATCCTTGGACGCCGACCGCGATCAACTGAAATGTCGCGCGATGTTGCAGTTCGCCCGTGCGTCCCAGCACGCTGGTGACACTCAAGATTGGACACACGGCGGACGGAACGGGGAGTTTGTCGAATCGTTCTTCGGTCAGTGTGATCTTGGCTCCGGCGGTCGCGTTGCGGTAAACAGCGACGATCCGCTCTTTTGGAGCGTAGTACAGGTTCGGCAGTTCCAGCGGATCGACTTCCACCAGCGGCGTGCCGTCGGCGGCTTTGGCATCGATGGTGATCCGTTGTTCACCACCCGCTTCAATCGCCTGGAATCCGTTCTGACGTTCGGCATCGATGAATCGCAGTTGCGGCACCACGAACTCTTTGGCCTCTCCACGCGGAAGATCGATGTCGCAAAACAGCGGCACTACTCCACGCGAGCGTTGATCGAACTGCAGTGTCCAGATCCGATCGCCCGCCTGAAGTGCTCCCGGTTTCTGCTCGATGATCTGCCGGTCCGGGCTTTGGAAACGAATTGCGGTGCCTGCCGATTCCGGCAACGAGACTCGGAGGGTGCGAACGCCACCCCCTTGCACTTCGACCATCGCCTGCACAAACGCATGCATCGTCTGCGGATCGAGGCGCCCGACAGTAATCGTCTGAGCCGAGATGCGCGAAGGCTTACGAGTGACCTTCAGTTGGCCGCCATAACGAGTGTCCTGGGTCCGAAACCGCAGTCGCTCGAAATCGGCACTCAGCGGGACCGTGTCCAACCCTTTCAACTCTGAAGCCGCCAGATCCAGGTCATCGTCGCCGCGGATGACGATCGTTCCCTCGTTCAAGCTCGACTGCGGCAGGAACAGTTCCGGAATCGCGACAGTGATTGGGGTCGACTCAACCGGCCATCCCTCGACTTCACGGCGCAGAACCAGATGAATCGTTCCAGTCCCTTCGGCGGCCAGCGGCGGATCGAGCAGAATGCGTAGCTGGTTGACTCCCGGTTCTTGTGACAGGATCTGCCACTTCAAAGCGGCCTTGTCACGTTCCGCACTGATCACGTTCCAATCGGCGGGCAGGCGGACATCCAGTTCGAAGAGCGGTGCGAACTGAGTCTTGACGGTGATGATCACCTGCAGATCCAGGCCAGTGGCGTTGACATCCAACACCGCGGCCACGGCGGTCTGCACTTCGCGCTGCTTCGGTTGAGTCGTCAGCCGCAACACGAAATCAGGCTGCCAGACATCGAACCGCAGCAATTCGGTCGCATTAAATTTCGACATCTCATCGGGCATGGCAGCAGTCGGCTTTTGCCCTTGAGTGGCGCGTCGAACACCTTCTGTTTCTTCCACACGCAATCGCACGTCGGCGGGATGTTGCACAAGCACCTGGCCAATGTGCGACGTGAGGTTGGCAATCGTCAGTGGTGGCACCGTCCAGGGCTTGCCCGTTTCAATCGCCATCACACCCTTGAACGAGATCTTGCGCGTCCCATCAAAAGCTTGACCAAACGCCAGAGTGATATTCGTGCGACCTTTGTCGTTCGGGTCGTCGGTGAGGTCCCACGATTCCAATCCCGTTGATTCCACGTCCGCAATTTCCAACGTCGATGGCACAGAGAACGACAATCGATCGACTGGCTTGCCGAAGACCTGCAAGTTGGTCAATGCGTGCCAAGTCACTTCACCAGGGGCGACATGCAATCCATAACCCGTCGTTGCAAACGTCAGAGCGTCCGCCGCATTTTCCGCAGCGCGATCGGTAACGCGCAACTGAATTCCCGGAGCACCGCCGATCGCGACGGTGTAGTCGGCAGGCTTGTCGAGTGGGGCAGGGCGTTCCAGTTGCAACGCGCCGACCAGAAGACGTTTGCCCGCAGGCAACGTCAGCGACAGCGTTCCACTGGGAGCACGCAGCAGTGAGAACGCGGCCACCTGATCGCTTCCCTGACTTGTCAGTTCCGTCGACAGTTCCAGCTTGAGAATGTGCTTCCCCTCTTCATTGCTGAAGAGCGTGACGGAACCATCCTGATTTCGGCCCAACATCGCCGGTTGATCATCCAACGTCGCCTTTTCGATCGACAAGCGTTGCGTGGGAAAAACGGTGGCCTGCCAATCGCCCGCGAACTGCGACAGTTCGGCTGTAACCGTCATCAGCAATTGGTCGCCGCTGACTCTTGCCTGATAGTTGCTGCTTGTCAGGACGATCGGCAGATTGGGTCGCGCTTTCGCGTTCGTTCTTGCCAGACCGATCAGTTCATCGAACTTCTTTCGCGTCAGCATCACGCCTCGGCGGTCCTGCTCCACGACGACATCCAACTCTTCGACGGGAACGAAGATTCGGCGACCTTCAGTCAGTTCCGTGACCAGATCGACTGGTTGTGCAGAGACGGATTGAACCGCCAGCAGCATCAGCCAAAACGCAGCGCCGCAAACCGCCAACCGGCGCTGAACGACAAGCAGCATCCCACGCGCGATTGACATCATCAGGCTGCGTGTCATCCGTTGATGACTCATTGTAATATCCTTATTCCAAAGCCAATTCCAACGTCAAATCGCGTTACGCTTCATCGCTGTTTGTCGGACCGGGGTCCGCTGGCGGTAAAGGTGACGTCGGAGGGCTTGATATCGGAACGACGGGGATTGGTGTCGGAGCGGCGACCACTTCAGCTGGCCGTCGGCTAAGCAGGGCGTGGACCACCCAGATGGCGACTAAGGCTGTCAAACCATAGACCGAAACTGCCAGGCCGTGAACGACCAGATCGGCATCCATCAAGGCATAAGTGCAGGCACCGAACGCAGCCAGGATTAGCAGCGTCAACTTGTTTTCCCACGAAGTGTTCCGCAGCACGAAAGCAATCGCAATGATCGCTCCGCTGACGATCCAGGTGTAATACGGCAGATGCCACCAGCCGAATCCTTGAACCGCGTCGCGACCCGCCAGACTGGAGTACAGGTGGCGGTGTCCTTCCACTGGAAATTCGAAGACTCCACCTGCATCGGTTCCGATCCAGGCATCTAGATCTTGTGTCCCTTGGTGACCGGCCCGACGCTTGCGAAACAAGTCGCGCAATGAGGTTCGCGTCTCGCTGGTGAAATTCTCTGGCGTTCCGATCAATGCATACTCATCGGGAACCCAGACACCCAGCCGCAGTTGCTGAATCGCGACACCCTTGGCCTCGTACCCGCCGATGATCGGCAGCCTGAGCAAGAGCGATCCCCCTGCGGTCTGAAACGCATCGGGCTTAACGGCCATGCGGAACAGGATCGTCAACGAAAATGGTTCATCGGATGATTTCGTGCGGGCCACGTTAATGAAGTACGATGTCCACAGATCGCGAGCTTTTAGATCCGCCTTCTCCAGCGCGACTGGCTTGCGATCAACAAGCACTCCCAGCGGTTCAGCCGACGTTGGCAGATCCACACGCAGCCGTTGACGTTCGCTCGACTTCATCACGTAACGGGCTCGGTACGTGGCTGTGCTGGCCTTATCCAGCACGACTTCCACCAGCGCCTTGCTGACGACGGTTTCGACGACGCCTTGCACGTCGTATTTATTAGCGGAAAGCTCCAGTTTCACCGGCTGCTTGAAATAGCGATAGGCGACAAATCCATCCTGTGCCAGATACTGCAGTTCCCGTACATCGATCGGCTCGACATCACCTCCGCTGGCGGTGGTCGACACCGAGAGGGCTCGATCCTTAAGAACGGTCATTTCGCCAATCGTCCGCGACACGGTGATCTCACGCTTCCCTTGCGGCCCATCATCTTTGTCATAGGGATCCAGCACGCGAATCGCTTCAATCACGCTTTTTTCGCTCTTCGCTTCGGTATCCGCCGTGGGACTCAGATCGTAAGTGATCTGGAAGGGCTGAGAACCCAGCACTTCACGCTGCATGATGACGGTCCAGGTGACCCAGCCATCAACAGCCTTGGCGGCGCGACTCTTTTGCTTGATCGGTGGTGCGGAGCCTCCGGCAGTGGAACTGATCTGAACCTTGTCGGCCAGTGCTTCTGGAACTGAGAACCGGAAAGTGTCGATGCCCGCATACTCGATGACATAATTCAGACTGGTCGTGACCTGCACTTGTCCCTGTTTCACATCCGCGCGAGTTCCGATGGACGCGGTCAGTCGAGTCGGCTTGCGAACGGTTCGGACGGGAATCTCCACCGGCCGGCGGTTGTAGAGCCACGAAGAGACCAGCCGTGCGTTCGCAATCGCCTCCGCCTGCGGCGACGGATCAGGCTGAGCTCCCACCAGCTTTTCGGCGTCAGTGATGACATCGATCGATTCCGGTGCATAAACCTGAATCTTGCCGTTTTCCAATTCTGCGCCGACCGGTTCGAGTGTCGGGATCGTCTGATCCGTTTTCTCGGCAGTCGGATCGAGCGATCGGAATGCGAACACCGTAATCGCCAGCGTGCCCAGCGTCTTTTCGCGCAGACTGACTGACAGGGTTGTCTTGTCCGGCGAAACGTCGAACTGCTTCATACGATCGCACACGACGTTTTCGATCGTAATATCGGCGGGCAACTTGTACTTCACTTCGAACACGCCAGCACGATCGATCGTGAAGTTCGCCACCGACCGCAGTCGCAATTGATCATCGCGGAAAACCAACTGCGATGTCTGATTGACAATCAAGCGTGGTTCGACAGGCTTCGCCAAGACCTTGAGATGAAACGCCGGGCTGTAGTACTTGAAGTAAAGTCCTCCAGGTCGCTTCAGCCGAGCGTCCACTTCGCTGTCATCCGTCCGCAGCAAGCCGGTCTGTTCTTCGACGGTCAGCGTCAGATCACCACCCTGTTTCAGCGCGACCGTGCCACTCTCACGAATGACATCGAGAGCATGAATCCCGTAGGCGGTCGCCCCTTCCATCCCGGCGACATCAAATGCTTCAGTCGGCGCGGCCTGCTCGGTATGAACTTCGAGCGTGACCTTGCCATCCAGTCGGCTGAGCAATTCGATCGTCACCAATTGGCGGTTTTCTTCCTCAACCGCTTTCCACTCTTTCACTTTGGCATTCGAAGTGATGTCGAGAATCCGCTGGCCTTTAGGGACAGCGATCCGCACCTTTTCAATCTGGCCTCGCAAAACTTCGTAGGTCAGCCAGGCGTCGGTATGAACCAGCCCGTCTTCGACCGTCACCAAAGTCTGGTTCGTGACACTCGCCAGCAGTTCCATATCCGGCTTCGTGCCAACCCGAGGATGCCAGCGGGCCGAGATCTTGTCGGTCGACCCAATGGTCGCCTTGATCCGAGTCTCTCTCGCTGCGGCCGCAATCGGTTCGCTGACCAGCTTCGGTTTCAGCTCGATCGTCTGATCGGCTTCAGGAATCACGAGGTCGAACGTGGTGATCCCGACGGTCGGAACATCCATCTCCAGACTCTTGCCTTCCGGCGCCGTGCGAACTCGCGCTGTCAGCTCGATTTGAATCTTGTGTTCACCAGCGGTCGGCAGCAACAGCGAATACGTTCCGTTTCCGGTTCCTCGCAGTAAGACCTTCCCCGAGTCCGAGGTGATTTTCCCGATCGCCGCTTCGCCAAACTTGATCGGCACTTCAGCCCAGCCTTTGTCGAGAGCCTGAACGACCAGGGTCGCCGAGACTTGGGCAACGTCCTTTTCGACCTTGGCGACGTAGTTTGCCGAAGTGATCACGCCTGAAACGGGTGGCTGATCAGTCTTGCGCAGACCATTGCCAACCGTGGACTCGATCAGCTTCAAGTACTCGGCGTACGGAATGAAGACACTGCCATCCGGCTTTTCAAAGACGGATTTCAGGCTTTTGAACGGCATGTAGATCAGCCGTTCGACCGTTTTTGCCGGCGGCGCGACTGCCGGCTTTTCACCGTCTGCGGGCTGTCCAAATGCCGCCGAGTTACAGAGCGTCAAAGTGCTGATCGCAACGGCAACAAGTCCAAAGTGCCGAATCGCTTGCATACGATGGAATCCTTATAATCACTAACCTTCGCCAAGGCGATAAGTTCAGCAAAACAGGCAGAAGATGTCGAGTGTGCGGGTTCGGAAAACCTGGAAGACTTGGGGGCAAAAAGCCGTTGAGGTGGTTTTCTTGAGGAAACTACACAAGTTGACGCGGAAAGTGTCGAGAATTCTCCCTGAAAATGTCTGACTCTGCCAATTTGGCAAACTTTGCGAGCGAGTTCCGGGCTGATTTCGCCTCAACTCGTTTTGGTTTCTAATGGCATTCCCCGTTTACCGCTCATTAGGAAACACCGATGCGACTTCAAACGTGTCTTGCCGTTCTGGCGATTTTGCTGGTCCGATCTGCCAACGCGGACGACGCTCCCGAAGCATCACTTACCGTTGATCAAACGGCGGAACTCGCGAAGTCGTTCGAAAAATCGCTCGCCGATGCCAAGCAGGCGATCGAAACCAATCCCAAAGACCTTAATGCCTATTCACGCCGTGGCGACGCCAATTTCTTTCTGGGAAAATTTGGCGATGCCGTCGCGGACTATGACCGGATGGTGGAGCTAGACGACACTCTGGCCAATTCACATTGGCGGCGCGGAATCGCGCTTTTCTACGCGGGCCGACATAAAGATGCAGCCACTCAATTTGAGAACTACCATTCGTTCGATCAGGTCGATCGCGAAAACGGAATCTGGCGATATCTCTCGCAGCACAAAGCCTACGGACAGGACAAGGCGCGCGAGGGCCTGCTGAAATATGAAAAGGACGATCGCGAGCCGTTTCCCTCGGTCTACAAACTATTTGCCGGCACGATGACACCTGAGGAGATCGAAGAACAGATCGCGACTGAAAAAATCTCGAAGGATGAACGCGAGAAGCGGGCGTTTTACGCTCATCTGTACATCGGACTTAATTTTGCGGTCGAAGGGGATACAAAGGCCGCCAAACGTCACCTCCATTTAGCGACGATTAATAAATGGGGACCACGCGCAGGCTACGGTCCAAACTACATGTGGCAGGTGGGGCGTCTGCACGAGCAACTGCTGCGAGCAGCTTCCAAGACGGAATGATCAGCATTAGTGGGGCTGTCCGGGGATCTCGCCAAAGTTGTGCATGTTCCCCTGTTAAGTTGTCCAACATCCTCGCGGTCGCTCTTTGGAGCCAATCGAAACACATCGGTGAATTCAAAGTAGAGTAGTCCACATGCTAACGATCACTCGTCACGAATCGCTGCCTGGAACCTACACGCTGCGCGACGAACTCTGGTTGCCCCATTCAATCCACGATGTGTTCGGCTTTTTCGCTGACGCCTTCCAACTGGAACAAATTACACCACCCTGGCTGCACTTCCAGGTGAAGACTCCAAGGCCGATCGTGCTGCAATCGGGTTCGTTGATTGATTACAAGCTGCGATTGCACGGAATCCCGATTCGGTGGCGGACGGAAATCAGCGACTGGGAACCACCCTATCGATTTGTGGATCGGCAACTACACGGGCCGTATCGTCTCTGGAGGCATCTGCATACGTTCGAAGAACGCGATGGCGGAACCCTCGTTAAAGATCACGTGGACTACTCTGTCCCCGGAGGCAGTCTGATCGATCGGTTTTTTGTTCGTCCCGACTTGCGACGCATTTTTGCCTTCCGTCACCAGAAGTTGCTGCAATTGTTCGGACAGCCATTGTCTGCGACCAGTGACCTGGGAAGTGGACAAGCTTGACTCGATCGCCATGATTGTCCCGTGCATCGGTTGACGCGATCGCGCTTGGTTGACGGTCATCTATCCCTTGTGGTACGTCTGTCAGTTCGAACGGATGATGGACAGACTGTGGGAAGACTTACGGAAGATCATGGATTTTATCGCTGCGACTTATCGGCTGACCTGCTCGGCTGCCGATGTCGAACGCTTGAGTCACGATATCGCGCTCGAACAAACCGTAGAAGTCCCCGACGCACTCATCGCGTGTTCCGACTTGCGTGAAGCCGTGGTCGGTCGAGTCGGCTCAATTTCCGCTGTCAGGTCCCCCAGCGGGCCGGGCTCATCAGAGCAATTTGATGTCAGGATCGACTATCCCGCGGATCTGGCGACAGGTCTGGGCGCACTCATCAACCTGATCTACGGCAACATTTCGCTGAAGCAGCGTATCCGCTTGCGCGATCTGCAGTTGCCCGATTCCGTGCTGCGGACCTTTCGCGGCCCCAATTTAGGAATCGAAGGATTGCGGCAGACCTTGGGTGTCTACGGTCGGCCATTGCTGGCAACCGCATTGAAACCACGCGGATCGACGCCCGAACACCTCGCCAACCGAGCGAACCAGTTCGCTGCTGGCGGCGGCGATCTCGTGAAGGACGATCACAATCTGATCGATGCATCGTTCGAAGCCTTTCGCGAACGAGTCAGCTTGTGTCAGCAGGCGACGATTGCCGGCAGCCAAGAATCGGGACGGCCGTGCCTGTATTTTCCAAATCTGGCAGGACCGACGGGTGAACTGGAACGGCGAGCCGAATTGTTGGTGCGACTAGGGGTTCGCGGAGTCCTGATCGCTCCGCTGATCGTGGGACTGGATCACGTTCGCCACCTGGCAGACCGGTTCCCGCTGGCCTTCATGGCGCACCCCACATTCGCTGGTGCGTATTTTCACGACGCAACGCATGGCGTGGAACCCGGATTGCTGCTGGGAACACTGTTTCGCCTGGCAGGCTGCGACGCCACGATTTATCCCAATCTTGGCGGACGCTTCTCATTCACTGCCGACGACTGTCGCCAGATCGATCGATTGGCTCGAGCACCGCTGGGTAACCTTCGCTCGGCCTGGCCGTCCCCGGCGGGGGGCATGTCCTACGATAACCTGGAGCAAATGGCGAAAGATTGCGGCGAAGACTCCATCTTTTTAATTGGCGGGGCCTTACTTGGTGACTCGGCCGATCTGAAGTCGAGTACCGCGCGATTCCGCGATCAAATCGCAGCGTTGTTCCCAGCCTCCAAGTCGATCGCACCGTCCTTCAACGAAGTCGTTTCGGCCTGCGAGTTGCCGGCCCCGCGGCTGACCCAGCGGCTGTTGGAACATCTTCGCTTCGTCAACAGCTTTCACTGGGACGGTCGAGAGCCCGTCGCGTACAAAGCCAGTGATGAGCTTCCCTTTCGCAACGTCAGCCGGACCGAGTTAATCGGCACCGCTGGCGAGCAAACGGCGTTTGACTTGAGATACTTCGAAATTGGCACCGGTGGTCATTCCAGCCTGGAAAAGCACGCTCACACGCACGTCGTCATCGGCGTGCGAGGCGCCGGCAAACTGATCAGTGGAGAGAACGGAATCGACATCAAACCGTTTGATGTCGCCTACGTCCCGCCGTTGCAGGTGCATCAGCTTACGAATGAATCGAGTGAGCCGTTTGGGTTCTTCTGCATCGTCAATCACGATCGCGACCGGCCGCAGAAGCCTTAATCATCTGGGTGTTCGGAACTCAGATGCCGGTCGGCACCGCCCCGTCGATGAATTTGCGATGCCACAACTCAAACACCAGTAGCAGCCACAACCGGGAGCTGTGATCCCATACGCTACGGGTGTGTTCATCAATCATGCTGCGGATCGCCGCAGCGTTGAAGTAACCTCGACCCAGCGTCCGCGAATCGAGCAGCGTGTCGGTCATCATTTCGCGCAGTTCGTTGCGGAACCAGTGGTCCAGCGGCACACCAAACCCCATCTTCGGTC
Organism: uncultured Schlesneria sp.; assembly: GCA_903840265.1. GTDB lineage: Bacteria > Planctomycetota > Planctomycetia > Planctomycetales > Planctomycetaceae > Schlesneria. Next base: position 67,004 of record CAIMFH010000180.1, read on the forward strand.
GGGTCTGAATCGACTTCGGTAACAGATCTTCGAACGTCTTGATCAGTATCTGCTTGCCCAGACCCTTCTGTAATTTCAGCGGACGCGGAATCGCGGCGGCCAATTCAACGACGCGATGGTCCATGAACGGACTGCGAGCTTCCAGACTGAAGGCCATGCTGGCGATGTCGACTTTGGTCAAAATATCGCAAGGGAGGTACGTCTCGGTATCAACGCAGGTCGTCCGTTGCACGAAGTCCGCTTCAGAGCAATCCGCGTAAGACTGCAGCAAGAACGACAACCCATCATAGCCTTGGAGAGTTCGCTGAAATTCAGGCGTGAACAACGATTGACGCCGCCCGTCATCGTAAATGCTCATCCAGTTGCCGTATCGCCGTTCGGGTGCCAGGCTCAACGCTGTGATGAATCGCTTGATCTGGCGCAGCCGCGATTTCTGATGAAATGGTGCCGGCATGTATCGCCAGATCGGACTGTACAGCGGTGCACGCGCGAACCATGGCCAACGATCCACCTCCGCGGCCAATTCGACTGCTCGGTAGCGATCGTAACCGGCAAACAACTCGTCGCCGCCATCGCCGGACAAGGCAACAGTCACGTTTTGCCGGGTCAACTGCGACAGGTACATCGTCGGAATCGCGGAACTGTCAGCAAACGGTTCGTCGTAATGCCACGTCAAACGCGGCAGCATTTCGACCGCAGACGGGTCGACCACAAACTCGTGATGCTCTGTGCCCAGCTTGGTTGCCGCTTCGCGCGCATAACTGCGTTCGTCGTACTTCTCCACCGAGAAGCCGATTGAGAACGTTTTCACTTTCTGTGCAGTCTGTTGTTGCATCAGCCCGGTGATGATCGTCGAATCGACTCCGCCCGACAGGAACGCCCCAAACGGCACGTCGCTGCGCATGCGCAGGCGAACCGCTTCGGTCAACGTTTCACGCAGTGCCGTCGATATTGCCGCAGGGTCGCTTAAGTCCTTCTTCGGTTCCTGTTCATCAGGCCTCGCGTAAGGAGCACGCCAATAACGCTGAAGCTTGAGATCGCCAGTTTGGGCATCGAATTCAGCCCAATGCGCGGGGGGCAACTTGTGATAGCCAGACAGCATCGTCCGGGGATGTGGTACATACTGCAGCGTGACGAAGTCCGCGACGGCACACGGGTCCACATCGCGAGGTGCCCCCGGAATCTGAAGCAACGCTTTCAACTCACTGGCAAACGCGAGCCGACCATTGGCAATTCGATAGACCAGCGGCTTCTGGCCCATTCGATCTCTGGCCAGGAACAAGCGACGCTGGCGTTCGTCCCAGATCGCAAAGGCAAACATCCCGCGCAGATGCTGGACGCAATCATTCCCCCATTGCTCGTAGGCATGCACGATACATTCAGTGTCGCTGGCGGTCCGAAACTGATGTCCCAGCGATTCCAGTTCCGGCTTCAGTTCGCGGTAGTTGTAGACCTCGCCGTTGAAGGCAATCCAGACGGTGCCGTCTTCGTTGGAAAGCGGCTGATGCCCGCCCGAGAGATCGATGATGGACAGGCGTCGAAAACCAAGTGCGGCTCCATCACGGCGGACGGTTGTCGAACTCTGATCACGATCAGAGAAGTAATCTCCCGCATCGTCTGGACCACGATGCATCAGCACGTCGGTCATCTTTTTCAAGACGGACTCAGGAAGCGGTTCACCGTTCGAAGTCCAGCCCGCGCCCGCAATACCACACATGAATCACGTTCCCATCAATTGGCGATACAAGTCGGCATAGCGATCAACCATGTTCTGGATGCTGAACAACGTTCGGATCCGTTCGCGACCAGCAACACCCAGGCGTTCCCCCAGCCCCGGTTCATCGATCAGTCGTCGCAGATACTGCATATATCCGACGGCATCACCCAGCTTGCACAGGAACCCCGTTTCATTGTGAACTACCAATTCGCGATTGGCCGGAATGTCACTGGCGATTACTGGCAGCCCAGCCGCCATCGCCTCCATGACGCTATTCGACATCCCTTCGAAACTGCTGGCCAGACAGAATACGTCCATCGCCTTCAAAAAGCGGGGCGTATCTTCGCGATGCCCCAAAAAATGAGCGTTCTCGACGCAGTTCACGTTGCGCGTGAACTCCTCAAGCTTCTCTCGCTCGGGTCCGGATCCAATCAGAACCAAGTGTAGGTTCGTGCGGATCTGCCGTAGCGTCTCCACGGCCCAGATCAAATCTTCCACTCGTTTTTGACGGGCCAATCGCCCCACGTAACCCGCCACGAAGGCGTCGACGGGCACGTTCAATTCGTGACGCAATGAGGCTTGATCCGAAACTTGCGATGAGTCAGGACTAAGATCGACCCCGTTCGGAATGCAGGACAGCTTCTCCGCCGGCAGACCTAGTTCGCGATAGAAGTCGACCACGGCCTGAGAGTTACCGACCAGCCGATCCGTTCGAGAGATCAATCGTCGATCCAGCCACAGTTGCCAACCCGCCTTCCAACTGTCGACACATCGTTCGGAAACGACAATCTTCGCCTGCGGAATGACGCTGGCACACAGCCGCCCGTACGAATTGGCCGCGAACAACCAGGTGTGCAGAATGTCGGGTTGCAGGCGTTTCAGTTCGCGACGCAGCCGCCAGAACGATGAGGGGTCGAACTTGAACTGCTTGCCGATGATCGTCAGCGGGATTCCAGCCGCCACGAGATCATCCGCATGAGGACCACCACGAGTAAGCGCGACAACGTGAATATCAAACTGGTCACGCGGCAATCGAGCCGCCAGTAGGGTACATTGCTTTTCTGCACCAGACCGATCCAGCGTTGGGATCAACAGGACGACACGCGTCTTAGCCACGAGGCGAGAATCTTTGACTAGTGGGACAATCGACCGAAAGATCAGGATGTAGCTTACGTTCGCCGATCAGGACTGCAAAGGCAAGAACGCCGACAACGTGGCCCGCTTCACAATTCTCCAATCGACGCTGCTGACAATACCAAGCCAGGATGGAACGTGCTTATGAAGGTCCAATACGGAAACAGCCACATCGAACTCATGCAAGGCGATATCACGTTGCAGCGTGTCGATGCAATCGTGAACGCCGCCAACTCGGATCTGATTGTGGGTGGCGGCGTCGATGGGGCGATTCATCGCGCTGCCGGTGCCAGCGTGAACGAAGAAACCAGCAAACGCTACCCGCTCGGTTGTCCAACAGGAGATGCCGTCGCCAGCGGCCCTGGCGATCTGCCCGTGAAATTTATCTTTCACGCGGTCGGCCCCGTCTGGCGTGGCGGGCGAGATGGTGAGCCCGAGCAACTTCGCTCGGCCTATCGTCGCTGCCTGGAACTCACAATTGGATATCAGTGCGCCAGCATCGCGTTTCCCGCCATCAGCACCGGCATCTACGGCTTTCCCGTGGACTTGGCGGCCGAAAACTCGCTGGACGAAACGCGAGCTTTCCTGCTCAGCCATCCTGCAGCGCTGGCGGTTCAATTCGTTCTGTTCGATGCGGGAACGTACGCGGCATTCGCGAGAGTTCTGGATGGATTCGCGGAATAATCGTAGATCGACCGACCTACGCGATGAAGCCAGCAGGCACTAAATGACCGCGCGCTACGCTGCTCACTTAATCATAAACGGATACCGCGGTTTTGGGGTCTCGTATGCTTAGACAACATACGAAGACTCCAAAACCGTGGCACCGAAAATAAATCCAAAACAAGTGTCATCGCGCACGGTCGTTTAGGACCAACCCGGCCATCCGCGTACACCAACAAGCGGGCCCCTAGACTGCTCTTACCGAGCAACTACGACTGTTCTTCTAACCGACGAGCCGCCTCACCTCGCACTGTGGCAACACCAATGATTTCGGCAATCTCGTTCTGATCGAGTGATTCTTTCTCGACCAGTGCCTTGGTCATTGCATCCAGCTTGTCTCGATTATCGATCAGGACCTGAACGGCACGCTTGTCTGCTAGCTGCAGGAATTTCTGCACTTCCAGATCGATGATTCGAGCGGTTTCTTCGCTGTAATCACGCTGCTCGTGCATTTCCTTCCCGAGAAACGGATGCTCGTCAGTGTCACGGAACGCGACAGGGCCGATGACAGTGCTCATGCCCCAACGAGTGATCATGCGTCGCGCCATTTGCGTGGCTCGCTTCAGATCGTCTTCCGCACCAGCCGAGTATTCGTCGAAGATCAACTTCTCCGCCGCGCGACCGCCGAGCATGAACGACAATTGCGAATGCAGACGGGCTTCGCCAACGTTGTAGCGGTCTTCGTCTGGCAGCAGTTGCGTTACTCCCAGGGCTCGACCGCGGGGGATGATCGTCACCTTATGAACGTGATCGACGTCCGACAGCAGCCACGCCAGCAGAGCGTGCCCGCATTCATGATAGGCTGTCATCAGGCGTTCACGTTCGTTGAGAACTTCTTCACGCTTGGGGCCCATCAGGATCTTGTCGCGAGCTGCATCAAAGTCAGAGGCGACAACCGTGTCCTTACTGGTTCGAGCGGCATGCAGCGCGGCTTCGTTCACCAGATTCTTGAGTTCAGCACCCGAGAATCCGATCGACCCCGCTGCGATCGCGTTGAGGTCAACATCTTCCCCGAGCGGGACTTTCCGTGAATGCACCTTCAGAATCGCCGCACGGCCGGCCTTGGTAGGTCGATCGACAGTCACGTGACGATCGAAGCGACCCGGGCGCAGCAGGGCTGGGTCCAGCACGTCGGGACGATTCGTCGCCGCCACGACGATGACAGCTTCAGTCTGTTGGAAGCCGTCCATTTCGCTCAGGATCTGATTCAGCGTCTGCTCACGTTCGTCGTGCCCGCCACCCAGACCCGCGCCACGGATTCGACCCACGGCATCGATTTCGTCGATAAACAGAATGCAGGGAGCATTTTCTTTGGCGGTCTTAAACATGTCACGGACGCGGCTGGCACCGACGCCGACAAACATCTGAATGAATTCCGAACCGTTAATCGCGAAGAACGGCACTCCTGCCTCGCCAGCTGTGGCTCGAGCCAGCAGCGTCTTGCCAGTTCCAGGCGGCCCCATCAACAAGACACCCTTGGGGATCTGAGCACCCAACCGCAGGAACTTGGCAGGGGTCTTCAGGAATTCGACAATTTCCTGCAGTTCGAACTTGGCCTGCTCCATGGCGGCCACATCATCAAATGTCGTCGGATGTTCTGAAGGCTTCACGCGTTTGGCGGGACTGCGGATAAAACTCCCCAGCATACCCGAACTGAATGGGTCGCTGTTCCGACGCAGAATAAACCACATGAACCAGACAAACGCGACCAGTGATAGCGCGTTAATCAGTAACATCACGCCATTTGCGCCAAACAATCCGTTATCCGACTTACCGGCGAACTCGACGCCGTGGTCATACATGTGCTTCTTCAGATCGTGATCCAGCGGCACAGGCAGATAGACCTCGAACTCTTTTCCCAGAGCTGGCCCGTTTTTCTCGGCCGGCAGCGGTATCTTTTTCCATCGTCCGCGAACAACTTCCCCTTGGAAGGTCGCTTGTTCGACGTTGTTGTCGGTGATCTGGTTCCACAAGAACGTGTAGTCGACATGCGATGCCCTATCTCCATATGTCTGGCTCACGTACGCCAACAACACCAACGACAGAAGCGCGAAGATGATCCATTGCGGAGAAAACATGACACGTGAACCGCCCGGACGGCGTGAATCACCGGAACTATCGTTATTCGAACCACTCTGCGGCGAACTACTCATTCAAAAAACACCTTCTCGCGGGTGTGTGACAGACAAGAGCCGTTAAGAAATTTTGACGGCGGTGGATGGCCTCAACGGCCAAAATCAGTCTTTCCACCAGTATCTTAGGATGCACCATAGAGCCTGCACACCATCCTTCCAACCGATGTGCTTCCCTTCCTTGTACGTCCTGCCGTGATAACTGATGGCTAATTCGTACACGCGAAGGTGCCGACGAGCGATTTTGGCAGTCAGCTCAGGTTCGATCCCAAACCGATTTTGCTTCAGCGTCGGCCAGATATCGGCCAAAGCCTGACGAGTGAAGACCTTATAGCAGGTTTCCATGTCTGTCAGGTTCAAATTGGTCATGCAATTGGAAACCGTCGTCAACACTCGGTTGCCCAGAGAATGATAATAGTAGAGCACTCGATGTTCTTGATCGCCCAGGAACCGGCTTCCATAGACAACGTCAGCATGGCCTTCGACGATCGGCCGTAACAGACGCGGATATTCGGACGGATTATATTCGAGATCCGCGTCCTGGATGATGATGACATCCCCGCGTGCCTTGGAAAAGCCGGTCCGAACCGCCGCGCCTTTTCCTTTGTTCACATCGTGATAGGTCACGTTGATGGCATTTAACGGATCGGGATTCGCCGCGGCTTCGGCTTCCAGTTGCTGGAGGACCGCCCGAGTGCCGTCTTTGCTGCAATCCTCGACAAGCACCAGTTCTTTGCGAATCGGAACGGACCGGACTCGGTCAATTAAGACCCTTAAGGTTCGCTCTTCGTTGTAGACGGGGATGACAACGGAAAGCACCCAGTCGTCGGGCATCGCATACAGGCCCAGTTGTCGGCAACAGGCTTCGCCCAAAGTCCGTTTGAGCGCCTCATACCACTCTTTCGAGTAGGGCCGAAAGGCATCCATCCCATCAAGGCTCATGCCGCTCCCGTTCGGTATTTAGACATTGATCGTTGGCCCGAAATGCCGGTGCCCGAAACATTTGCCAGCGGCCGGACTGCGGCCACTCGCGATGTCGTGTGCGATGTTGTACATTCTGGCAGACAGGCTGTCACCCGTCCGCCTGACTTCTCCTATGAGGTTCTGATGGCTGCCGCTGCTTTCATATTGACCGATGTCGATGCCGGAGTTCACTCTGACCGGGGTGAAATCCTCCCCAATCAAGCTCTGCGCCTCTCCGGTTCCAGCCAATGGTCGGTCCGCTGGAAGACGCTGCGGGGGGGTGTTTCCGAAGGCGTCCAAGTCATCGAAATCGACAATGGCCGGATGTCCCTGTCGGTCCTTCCCACGCGCGGGATGGGGATCTGGAAAGGGCGCCTCGGCGATCTGCCGCTCGAATGGAAATCTCCGGTCGAACGGCCGGTTCATCCCGCCTTTGTCAATCTGCAGGACCGAGGTGGCCTCGGCTGGCTCCATGGATTTAACGAACTGCTCTGCCGTTGCGGACTCGCTTTCATGGGCCCGCCGGGCGAAGACCAGGGCGAAAACCTGACTTTGCACGGCCGAATCGCCAATTTGCCGGCTCACCGAGTCGAAGTCCAGATCGACACCACTGGATCAGGCGCGATCGAACTGATCGGCGTGGTCGACGAATGCTCGATGTTCGGACCGCGCTGGCGGCTCACCTCGACACTGCGATTGCAGGCGGGTTCGAACGTCTGTTCGATCACCGACGAAGTGACCAATCTTGGCGGGCAGGCCTCCGAACTGTCGTTGCTCTACCACATCAACGTCGGCCGGCCGTTCCTGGAACCGTGTGCCACCTACGCCGTTCCCTGCCGCGACATCGCCCCGCGAGACGCCCGGGCAGCCCAGGGGATCGACGCCTGCTATGTCTACGGAGCTCCGATTGCGGGGTTCGCCGAGCAGGCCTACTACCACGTTCCGCTGGCCGACTCCGACGGTTGGTCGACCGCGGTGCTCGCCAACTCGTCCAACAACGCGGCCTTCGCAGTTCATTTCCAGACACGTCAACTCCCTGCGTTCACAGTCTGGAAAAACACGATCGCCGAAGATGACGGCTACGTGACGGGCTTGGAACCGGGAATCAATTTCCCCAATTTCCGTGCGTTCGAACGAAAGCATGGTCGGCTACCCATCGTCAAGCCCGGCAAGTCGTATAAGACGGAACTCGTGCTGGAAGTGGTCGACACCGAAGTCGCCGTTCGCAAACTCTACGATCGCGTGAAGGCGATTCAAGGACCAAACGAACCAATCGTTCACCGAGAGCCCGTCGCCAAATACTCACCGGCCGGCACGAAGTGAACTGGATAACTCTTCGTGGGATGGGCTTCGAGCCCGTCGCTTTGGCTTGAGTTTGGCTTAATCTTGTGTGCCACTGGCGACGGCTTTGCGTCGCCAGTGTCTTCGCGTCGCTGCGAGCGTTGTGATCGCGTGACGAGCGTGTGTGACAATCGACCCTACCCCCTCTGTTTCTGCCGAACCTTCACAAGAACAACACCGTTACCAGGCAAGTCCACGGTGAACGACTCATTGGCTTCGAAACTGGCCTTCGCCGTCACTTCCAAGTTGTGCGTCTCATCCAGATGTAACACCTGAAATTCACTCGCCCCTTTCCAAGGAAGATTCTCGATCACCAACGGTTGAGACTGCTCTGACGCGATCTGGCGAGTCACCAAGACTCGCAGTTCCGTTTTCGATTCGTTCAGACCGGCCAGCCCAAAATGGTTTCCGGCCTGACCTCCGGAGACTCGTACGCGATGCGGCGTCTCCAGCAATTGAGCGAACGCCAGAAAGCTATAATAGGTCTTCTTTGGTGTCCCAAATCGTTCGAACAGACCAAACGGACTGGTGTCGCCGCTATAGTAGTTGGCCACATCTAACGGCGAGTCCTGAAAATTCACGAACGAGTTCGCCACGAATGTTGCCCCGGGAATGCCGCCCATGTCCGCATACCAGCGATCACGAACTCCTGGCTCAGTCATATTCAGCATTCCATTCCAATCATTACCGGGCAGATAATTCCACTCGTTCAGGTGCGACTCAGTTTTGTCAAAACCTTCCGTATCGAGCCACCGCCGGATTCCATGAGCCTTCTTCGCATACAAGGTCGGATCGTTCGTGTAGGTGTGCCACGAGAAAAAATCGAGCGGTGCCTGCGATTCACGACAAGCCTTCACGAGGTCTCGCAAAAACGGCGTCGGCTGATACTGACCGTTGACGATGTCGCCTGAAGCCCCCGCAGCCGGACCGCCGACTTTCAACTCCGGATACTTCGCCTTGATTGCCTTCGCGGCCGTCACGTACAGCCGGATGTAGTCTGCATCAGTACCGCTCCACATCGTCGGACGATTCTCGGGCTCGTTCCAGATTTCCCAATAGCGAATCTGATAGCGATGCCCATCCGCCCAGCCTTCGTTGTAGTGCCGAATGATTCCCAGACAAACATTCGCCCAGCGATCGTAGTCCCGAGGGGGATGCACAAAATGCTTTCGCTTCGTGTGCTCGATACTCTCGCCCAACCGGTAAACAATGCCGCTGCCCGACGCGAAAATCGGCTTGATGTAATCGTCTGTACGTGCAAACCGATAGCTCACCGGCAACAACGGATCAGCGTTCAAATCAGGGAAAATGGCGTGAATATCGACAATATCGCCGGTCGGCCATTCGCTATCGTGAAGCCGAGTCGACGGAATCGACAGCGGCTTCCAAGCAGCCGTGACATCAACTGTTTCTCCTTGATTCACGGGACCATTATTGACGCCATGCAGAGGCCTGATCCGCCCCATCGACTTTGATACATCGACGGTTAACGGCTCCGCGGCAGCCACCCATCCAGGCACAACTGCCGCCAGCATGCAGAAGAAGTGAATCAACCTTGGCAATACTTTGGATCGTCTCATGTGGGCAACTCGCACAGGAACACAGATCAATGGACAACTGGCTGGCTTCGAGTGGCGCGATTCTGCACTCCAGCATCCAGACAGGCAAGCATCCACACGCTGACCAGGCACGATCTCTCGCGACAGCTTGTGAACGCACTGCTGGAATTCTACCATCTGGCGAATTCGAACTGAGCCCCGGACTGACTGCAGGCTGAGCAATGCCCCTTTCACTAGCCAGCCAAGAACTGCCCGCAACCTTCGAAGGAGTATTGTCGACTCCTTGCAGGAGTCACGAAGAAGGGCAGGGGACATGAATCCTGATTTCTTCGGTGAACTCATAAACGGAGCGATTCCGCTGCTGGGTGGTATTTACCTGACCTTGCTCGGCTTTCGGCGAACGGGCAAGCAACTGGGTGTCAGCCCCAGCTTTGATGAATGGCATCGCCGCTACGGTCGCCTGTTAAAAGTCATCGGTCCAGCACTCATCATATTCGGCCCAGGATTGTGGCTCATGAACTGGGCTCGGATGGGGCCACCGGTGGGTGACTGGAAGCGCTACTCCACCTCTGACGGCGTCTGCAGCATCGAGTTTCCCGCCTCACCAAAAGCGACCAATCAAAAAGCGCAGCGAGTCACTTCGACGGGCATGTCACTCGCATTGCAAGGTTCGAACACGTACTACGCATTGACCCATTCCGACGAATTCGCCGACGACGCCGCGCAAACCGATGAGCAACGTCTCGACTTGATCCGCGACAACTTTCCCGAAGTCGGTAAACAACTCGGAGTCGAATACAAACTACTCCGAGAGCAAAAGATCACATCGAGCGGTTTGAATGGCCGCGAATGGGAATTCGATGCCAGCAAAAAGCACTCCCTCCAGATGCGAGTCTTCTTCATCGGCGGCAAGTGCTATCGAGCAATCGCGGCTGTCGCCCGAAAAGACAGAGACAGCGAGCAAACCAAGCACTTCCTGGAATCGCTGAGAATCGACAAGCCAGACGGAGCGATCACCGAGCCTGTCGCCACTGAGTAGGCAGACTCCCGCTCGGGCATTTCATTTGCGATGAACACGAAAAGCAACAATTGTAGTCAGACTGGAACCTGCGGTCCCTCGGCCCGTTCCTTTGCCAACTGCTCCAGAATCGGTGCAATTAGCGCAGTCCAACCGGTCTGATGGCTGGCTCCTAAACCTCGGCCCGTGTCGCCGTGGAAATATTCATAGAACAGCACGAGGTTGCACCAGTTCGGATCGTTTACGAACCGATCACCACGGGCATAACAGGGGCGAACGCCTTCGTCGTTGGCCAGGAACAACAATGACAGTCGGCGACGAAGTTCGTTGGCGACTTGCTTCAAGTTCATCAAGATGCCGGAACCAGTGGGGCATTCCACTTGCAAGTCGTCTCCATAAAACTGGTAGTAGCGTTCGAACGCCTCCAGCAAGATATAGTTGAGCGGAAACCAGACCGGTCCGCGCCAGTTTGAATTGCCGCCAAACATGCCACTATCCGATTCGCCGGGGACATACTGCACCCGCATCTCGGACCCGTTGACATTAAAGCTGAACGGATGTTTCTCGTGATATTTGGAGAGTGACCGAATGCCGTAGGGCGACAGAAACTCGTCTTCATCGAGGACGTATTTGAGGATCCGCTCTAACTGTTTGCGAGTTGGAATCGCCAGTAGTCGCAGCCCTTCCATCGGACAGTCTGGACCGCTCTTTTCCATGTACGTCATCGTGTCGATGATGTCTTTGCGATGATGGAGGAACCAGTCCATCCGCTTGCGAAATCCGGGCAATTGACGAATCACCCGGTCGTAAAGGACGTCGACAGTGAACAGCGGAATGATCCCCACGATGGAACGAATCCGCAGGGGAATACTCTGCCCGTTGACATGCAAGTGGTCGTAGTAGAAGCCGTCTTCTTCATCCCACAGGCCCGTGCCATCAATCGAATTCATCGCTGCCGCGATCGTCATGTAGTGTTCGAAGAACTTCGACGCCATGTCCTCGTACGCGGGATTGCCGTCGGCCAATTCGAACGCAATCGACAACATGCTCGAGCAATAGTACGCCATCCAGGCAGTTCCATCGGCCTGCTCCAGATGCCCGCCCGTGGGGAGCGGCTTGGAACGGTCGAAGATCCCGATGTTATCGAGACCCAGGAATCCTCCCGTAAAGACGTGGCGATCATTCACATCTTTGCGATTGACCCACCACGTAAAGTTTAGCAGTAACTTCTGAAAACACCGTGCCAGGAACTCGCGATCACGATCCCCGTTCTTTGCAGTCATCTGGTAGACGCGCCAGCAAGCCCAAGCGTGAACTGGCGGATTCACATCGCTGAAGTTCCATTCATAAGCCGGAATCTGACCGTTCGGATGCATGTACCATTCCCGCAGGAACAGCAGGATCTGCTCTTTCGCGAAATGGGGATCCAAACTGGTGAACGGAATCATGTGGAAGGCACTATCCCAGGCGGCGTACCAGGGATATTCCCACTTGTCCGGCATCGAGATCACATCGCGATTAAACAGGTGGGTCCAGGCCGCATTGCGAGTCTTCTCGACCGAATCTCCCGCATGAATCCGCTTGGGTGTTTCGCGCAGCCAGTCACCGACCGCGTAGTAATAAAACTGCTTCGACCACAGTAGACCTGCATTAGCCTGTCGATGGACGCGGCGTTCGTCATGTGTCAACCCTTGTGAAACATGCGAATTATGAAATTCATCCGCTTCAGCGATTCGCTGTGCAAAGATCTCATCGAATTGCGCGGAGAAGGGGACTGTCACTGGAATCGAATCATCGGCCAGTCGCAATCGAATGGTCGTCGATCCGCCCGCGGGAATATTCAATGTGTATCGGGCGGCTGATTTGGTGCCTCGCGGGAACTGGTTAATCGCTCCACGCTGGTTTTGAACGACATGCAAGTGAAAGGCATCTTTCGATGACAGTCGAGTTCCCTCGCCCCCTTTTTGTCGTACGGTGTTGGTTTCGTTCTCCGTAAAGAGCCACGCGGGCAGGTTGCCTTGCGGATCGGTATCGGCGTCGAAGCGATAGCGTCCCAGCGTGCTGTGCTCGGCCATCAACTGACCGGGACCAACCTGACTGATCCTTGGCTTCGGCACATCCGCTTCGTACCCCGACTCCCAGGCCCACGAGTTCCGAAACCACAGCGTCGGCAAGACATCGAGCTTCGCCGCCTCGTCGCCGCGATTATGAATCGTGATTCGAATCAGGATGTCGTCGGCGTCGGCTTTCGCATACTCGATATAAACGTCGAAATAGCGATCGCCGTCAAAGATGCCGGTGTCAGTCAGCTCATATTCCAAATCGCGCCGCGACCGCATCCGGTTTTCATCGCGCAGTCCCTGATACGGAAAGGCCGTCTGCGGGTACTTGTACAATGCCTTGCAGTAGGAATGCGTCGGAGTCGCATCGAGATAGAAATAGCACTCCTTCACGTCCTCGCCATGGTTCCCCTCGTGACCGGCAAGACCATACAGCCGTTCTTTCAGGATCGGATCGACACCATTCCAAAGTGCCACGGCGAAACACAATCGACACTGCCGATCCGTGAAGCCAAGCAGTCCGTCCTCGCCCCATCGATAGGCTCGCCAAGTCGCATCGTCGTGCGTGAAGTGGTTCCACACCGCACCGTTCGTGGAATAGTCTTCGCGAACAGTCCCCCACTGGCGTTCGGCGAGATATGTCCCCCAGCGTTTCCAGTTCGCTGCGGGCTCGCGCCGCGCTTCGGCACCCAATCGGCGGCCTTCTGCCGTCGTCGGTTGTGACTGATCCAAGGAATCGCTCCACCCATGATTCAATTGAAGACTCGCGCACCGATTAAGTGATCGCTGCCCGATTCTTGAGCAGCATCACTGGAAAACATCAGTGTGCATGCGTGTTGCATGCGAGACCTTACAATTGCGAATGGCGTTCCGGTCGTGGCAAATACGTAAGGCAGACAAGAAAGAGGATTTCGTTCTCTTTTCTTTACGCCAGAATCGGTCGCACGACATGCGCCTCTTCGACTCCCGTGAGTTTCGCATCGAGGCCTTGGAACTTGTACGTGAGTCGATCGTGATCGATGCCCAGCAGGTGCAGGATCGTGGCGTGGAAGTCGCGGACCGGGACGGGGTCTTTCACGATGTTGTAGCCGAACGGACAAGTCTCACCGTGAACGGTGCCCCCTTTCACACCTCCGCCTGCCATCCACATGCTGAAACAGCGTGGATGATGATCGCGGCCGTAGTCGGTCGCCGTGAGCTTCCCCTGGGAATAGTTCGTGCGGCCAAACTCGCCGCCCCAGATCACCAGGGTGTCGTCGAGCATCCCGCGCTGCTTGAGGTCTATCAGCAAGGCCGCAGCCGGTTGGTCGGTCTCGCGACATTGAGTCCGTATCCCATTGGGCAGCCCGCCGTGCTGGTCCCAGCCTTGATGATAGAGTTGAATGAACTTCACGCCGCGTTCGGCAAGCCGCCGCGCCTGCAGACAGTTCGCAGCAAAGGTTCCCGGCTTCTTGGCGTCGGGTCCATACAGATCGAAGATATGTTCAGGCTCGGCAGCGGTGTCGGTCACTTCAGGGACGCTCGACTGCATGCGAAACGCCATCTCGTACTGCGCGATCCGCGTGTTCAACTCGACATCGCCAGTCGCTGCCAGTTCAATTTCATGTAGCTCATTGAGTCGATCTAGCATCAGTCGGCGGCTGTCTCGATCCACCCCGGCCGGATTATTGAGATAGAGGACTGGATCCTTCCCAGCTCGGAATTGCACTCCCTGATAGCGACTCGGCAGAAACCCTGTTCCCCAGAGTCGCGAATAGAGCGGCTGATCGCCTTTGCCTTTCGTGATCAACACGACGAACGCGGGGAGGTTTTCGTTGTCGGTCCCCAAACCATAGTTCAACCACGCCCCAATGCTGGGTCGTCCGGAGATCTGGTTGCCCGTCTGCAAAAACGTAATCGCCGGATCGTGATTGATCGCCTCCGTTTCCATCGACCGGATGATCGCCAGTTCGTCCGCCAGCTTCGCGGTGTGCGGCAGCAGTTCACTGATCCAGGCACCCGCTGCTCCATGTTGAGCAAACTTGAACATTGATCCTGCGAGTGGCAGCGAGGCTTGGTTGCCCGACATTCCTGTCAGTCGCTGTCCCTGTCGTACGGAGTCCGGCAGTTGCTGACCATGCCGCTCGTTCAACAGCGGCTTGTAGTCAAAAGTCTCCAGTTGTGATGGCCCGCCGCTCTGAAAGAGATAGATAACCCTCTTGGCTTTCGGCGTGTGATGGGTATCCGACAACGCACCGCCAGTGCCCGCCAGCGCGCGTCGATCTCGCTGCAGCAGATCGGTCAGTGCAACGCCGCCAAATCCCATCCCAATTCGGCCAAGCATGGCGCGGCGGGAAAGACAGCTTGCTGACGTTAAAGCGTTATCGAACATGTGAAGCTTTCCAACAGAATCAACAGACAAATAATCTGCAGCCAACTTATCGTTTGGTGACGCATTCATCGAAGTTCATCAGGGCCTGCACGACCACGGTCATCGCCGCGTGGTCCACAGCATCGACTTTATCATTGCGTGGCGAATCACCAATTGTGACCAGTTCGACGGCTTTACCCGGTGCAGCAGTGAAGTGCGACTTCTGCTCTTCGTAGAGTTTTTTCAGCACCAACATTTCTTTTTCGGACGGTGTGCGACTGGTGAGCTGTCGAAATGCCGCATCGAGTCGAACATTTACCGAATCGGGGTTCTGCAGGATCAGCTTCTCGGCCAGCACGCGGGCCGCCTCGATGAACTGCGGATCGTTGAGCAGCACCAAGGCCTGTAGTGGGGTGGCCGTTCGCTCTCGGCGGGCCGTGCAGGTTTCTCGGCCGGTGGCGTCGAAGGTCACCATGGTCGGCGGGGGCGAGGTGCGTCGCCAGAAGGTGTAGATGCTGCGGCGATACAGTCCTTCGCCTTTGGCCTGATGATAGGACTTGCCGGTCCCGGCCTCTTGCCATAGACCAGCGGGTTGATACGGCATGACACTGGGACCGCCCAGCTTGGGCACCAGTAGCCCGCTGACCGCCAGTGCATTGTCGCGAATTTGCTCTGCGGACAGGCGATATCGCGGTCCGCGAGCAAGCCAGAGATCATCGGGATCGGAATGAGCGACCTGAGGATCCTGCGGCGTCGAGGACTGCCGATAGGTGGCCGACAGCACCATCTGCTTGCAAAGTCGTTTCACGTTCCAGCCACTGTTCATGAAATCGCGGGCGAGCCAGTCGAGCAGTTCTGGATGCGTAGGGGATTGCCCTTGAGCTCCAAAGTCTTCGACGGAGGCGACCAGTCCGCGACCAAACAGGTAACCCCAGAATCGGTTCACAGCGACTCGGCTGACTAGCGGGTTGCGGTCGTCGGTCATCCATTTCGCGAGCCCCAATCGGTTGCCCGGCAGGCCAGCGGGCAATGGGAACACGCCTGCCGGAGTATCCGCGCCGACTTGCTCGGCCGGGCTGTCGTAGGCACCTCGCTTCAGCACGAATGTCGGACGTGGCTGATCCATGTCATGCATCGTCATGATCTGGCGGACCTTCGTCACCAGTTCATTTTCGTCGTTGCGGAGTGTCTGCAACTCCGTCACGGCTGATTGATAGGCGTCGTCATGTCGACGCAGGTAATGTTCGAACGCGTCGGACTGATCCGCTTTTCCCGGAGGGGACGGGGGAGCATTTGGCACAACGTACTGGCTCGGCAGTGCGGCTACTTCCAGTGGCGTCAACTCCTGATTGAACACCAGCAGTTCATCGACGATGCCCCCTTTGAAACCGACATCGCGAAAGCGTGCGCCCAAGGCCAGTTCGACCCCACCGGAATTCGAATCGCCCCATTCCGCTCGGTACTTGATATCGCGTGTCAGCTTGTCGCGAACGACATCCAGTTCGACCGGCTGTCCGTTCAGGTAGATGCGCAAACCGGCCGCATGGCTACTGCCGTCATAAGTGAGGGTGATCAGTGTCCACTGGCCGATCGGGACGATTCGCGGGCTACTCACTTGAATCGCATTGCCCGGCCAGAAATGGATGAGTGACACAACCGGCTCGCCATCATCGAGGACCAGCGAGATGCCGCGAAACGCGGAATCTTCGGCGGCCACGCTTTGATGCAGAATCACTTCGCGCGGCTTGTGGCTGGCGGGATGCACCCACAGCGAAAACGTGAACGGGGAAACTCGGCCAAACTGTCCCGAGCCTTTGCAGGCGAAGCTGTCGTCCCCGTCGAATTGAATCGCTTTGCTTTCGGTCGATGCTGGGGCGGCACTGGCATCAGACTTTGGTGCCTCAGCGGCGATGGCCCGAGTCACTCCAGCCACTAACGCGTTGCCTCCGCCTGGGTTGGCGTCGTCGAGGCTGAATCTGGCAGTCGCCGTGATTGATTTGGAGGTGGCTTCCCCGATCGTCTGCGGATGACTGACTGCGGCGTAGGATGGGCTGGTCACCGCATAGTCCGGCTTCGATGACGCATGCTGTACGAATCGTTCTTTTGCTGCTTCGCGAATCTTGGCGAGTTCCGCTTCCTTCTGGCGGACCTTGTCGAGCAGGTCGCGGTGTTTCACTTCCTGGTCGCCGTCATACAACAGCAAGGCAGGAGTCGGGGCGGTTTCCGTGAAGTGCGAATAGAGGCCGTGTTCGTCGATGTTCGAGAAGAAGGCCGAGAATTGATAGAAGTCGCGCTGCGTGATCGGATCGTATTTGTGGTCGTGGCAACGGGCACATTCAAAGGTCAGCCCCAAAAACGCGGTGCCATTCGTGACCACGCGATCGGCCACGTAGGCGACCCGGAACTCCGCTTCAATACTGCCCCCTTCATTGGTCTGACGATGCAGCCTGTTGAACGTCGTCGCGAGACGTTGATCTTTTGTTGGATTGGGGACTAAATCGCCCGCCGTTTGCCAGGTGATGAACTGGTCATAGGGCAGGTTCTGGTTGAAGGCCCGAATGACCCATTCTCGCCAAGGCCAGACATGCATGTCGCGATCGGCCTGATAGCCGAACGTGTCTGCATAGCGAGCCACATCAAGCCACTCGTTCGCCATCCGTTCACCGAATGCGGGGGACTCCAGCAAGCGATCGACGGCGTGTTCATAGGCTTCAGGAGATTGATCGGCCAGGAATGTATCGAGTTCGGCAATCGTGGGCGGCAGTCCCGTCAGATCGAAACTGGCCCGTCGCAGCCATTTTTCTCGAGTGGCCTCGGCGGCGGGTTCGAGTTTAAGTTGCTGCAAACGATTCATCACGAACGCATCAATGGGATTCCGAATCCAATGGGCTGAATCGGCTGGCTTGGGAACGGCGACTTCTTTCGGCACGGGGATGAAGGCCCAGTGCGGCTGATATTCCGCTCCCTCGGCAATCCAGCGCTGGAGCAATTCTTTCTGTTCGACAGTCAGCGGTTTGTTGTGCTTGGGCGGGGGCATCAACAGTTCTTCGTCATCAGCGAAGATACGTTTCACCAATTCACTGTCAGCCGGATGGCCTGGCTTGATGACATCGGATTCGACCGCCGCATCACGCTGGTCCAACCTCAAGTCCGCCTTGCGCGCGTTCTTGTCGGGCCCGTGACAGGCAAAGCATCTGTCAGAGAGAATCGGGCGGATATCGCGATTGAAGTTGATTGGCTCGGCTGCATCCGCAGGACGAATGGCCAACGTCACGCACGTCAGAATTACCGACAAAATGGTTCGGCAGAGGGATGACAGCGATTTTGACCTGAATTGCATCCGGTAGTCCTCAGAATGATCTCGTCGAGTCTGTCACCATCATACCGATGAAACGACTTGGAGAGACCTGACTGAAGAGGAATTTAAGAGCGCTCAGATATTGCAACGTCCCGATTGCTGTTGAGGCCCCAGTTGGATGGCATCCATTTTTGTGATAGCACCTGAATACGCTGGCTGGTTATGCCAGGACGGGGCGAATGATTTCTCCGTGGACGTCGGTCAGGCGGTAGTGGCGGCCTTGGAATTTGTAGGTGAGTTGATGATGGTCGACTCCCAGGCAGTGCAGGATTGTGGCGTTGAGGTCGTGGACGTGGACCGGGTCGCGGACGATATTGTAGCTGTAGTCGTCGGTTTCGCCGTGGGTGACTCCGCCACGGATGCCTCCTCCGGCCATCCACATCGTGAAGCAGCGTGGGTGATGGTCTCGACCGTAGTTGGTGGCGGTGAGATTTCCCTGGCAGTAGACCGTTCGACCAAACTCGCCACTCCAGACGATGAGGGTGTCGTCGAGTAACCCGCGTTGCTTGAGATCTTTGATCAGAGCGGCACACGGTTGATCGACATCGCGGGCCTGCTGCGGAATCTGAGTGGGAAGGTTCGTGTGCTGATCCCAGCCCATGTGAAAAAGTTGGATGAAGCGAACGCCTCGTTCGGCAAGCCTGCGGGCGAGCAGGCAGTTTGCTGCAAACGTCCCCGGCTTTCGCGAATTGGGGCCGTAGAGGTCGAACGTCTGCTCGGTCTCTTGTGAGACATCTGCCAACTCGGGGACGGAGGTCTGCATGCGAAACGCGAGTTCATACTGAGCGATTCGCGTTTCAATTTCGGGATCGCCAGCGCGTTCGTGCTGGATGCGATTCAACGCGGCTTGATCGTCGAGCATGTCGCGTCGCAAGGCGGCATCGATCCCCGCTGGGTTGGAGAGATACAGCACCGGGTCGCCACCGCTGCGCAGTTTCACCC
Source organism: uncultured Schlesneria sp. (assembly GCA_903840265.1). Lineage (GTDB taxonomy): Bacteria > Planctomycetota > Planctomycetia > Planctomycetales > Planctomycetaceae > Schlesneria. Next base: position 86,301 of record CAIMFH010000180.1, read on the forward strand.
CTTGGTGGCGTGACGGCAGGAAGCCCGAGCCCCACAGGCGATCATAGAGGGGTTGGTCGTTGGGACGGCCGGTTCCGCGCGAAAGCATCACGACAAACGCGGGGAGGTCTTTGTTTTCGGAGCCAAGTCCGTATGACAGCCACGAACCGAGACTGGGCCGACCGGCGAGTTGAGCACCCGTTGTGAGGAACGTGACGGCGGGATCGTGATTGATCGCTTCTGTGTGCATGGACTTGATGAAGCAAAGTTCGTCCGCGACCCCGCCGAGGTGGGGCAGCAATTCGCTGATCGTCGCACCGCTGTTGCCATGTTGGGCGAACTTGTACATCGAAGGGACGACGGGAAAGGAGTCCTGACCGGCCGTCATGTTGGTCAGACGCTGTCCTTGCCTGATCGATTCGGGCAAATTTTCCCCTTTGCGTTTTTCCAAGCCCGGTTTGTGATCAAACAACTCGATTTGCGACGGAGCACCCGACTGGAAAAGAAAGATGACTCGCTTCGCTCGCGGAGCGATTTTGGACAGGTCTGGAACAGTGGGTGATTGTTCTTCGTCAGCGAGCAGCGACCCCAATGCAGTCAGGCCCAAAGAACCACCGGCCCCGCCCAGAAATGCGCGACGAGACTGACGATGCATCAGATCAGCGAACGATGGGAACATCACGGATGCCTCGGGCAAAGGTGGTCATCAAACCAACAAGCGGATCAGGGTTTCGCGACGAACTCGTCGATATTGAAGATCACGCTGGCCGTGGCGGTATAGGCGGCCAGTTCGTGCAGATTGAGCGAGGGATCAGCCACGGTTTCACCTAGTTTCAGCAGGTGAGCTGCCTCCGTGGGGTGTTGCTGATAGGCCTGGCGGCGTCGTTCAAACCCGTCGACCAGGACTTTCAATTCGCGATCGTTCGGGTCGCGCGAGAGGACTCGTCGGAAGGCGAAGGTCAGACGCGAGGGGGCGGAGGCACCTCCTTCTTTCATAGCCAGTTCGGCCAGAGCCCGCGCCGCTTCCACGTACGTGACGTCGTTCATCAAGTTGAGCGCCTGCAGCGGAGTATTGGTGCGCGGCAGGCTGACGCGACAGGCTTCTCGTGGTGAGGCGTCGAAGATGGCGAGGGCAGGGGGCGGGACTGTGCGTTTGCGGAACGTGTAGATTCCGCGGCGGTACAGGTTGGGTCCGTGGTCTTGCACATAGACGGCGAATGGCCCGGGGACCGCTTCGGCGCTGAGTTCTTCCCAGATGCCGGCGGGTTGATAAGGTTTCACGCTGGGGCCGCCGACGGTTTCGACCAGCAGGCCACTCGACGCCAGCGCTGCGTCGCGAATCATCTCGGCAGGAAGGCGAAATCGTGGTCCCCGTGCCAGCCAGCGGTTATCGGGATCGCGAGGCTCATTGACGGTCGACGATTGCCGATAGGTGGCCGACGTGACCATGTGTCGTAAAGATCGCTTCAGATCCCATCGATCGGCAGCCATCGTAGTGGCATCGCCTGAGAATTCGAGGGCTAACCAATCGAGTAACTCTGGATGACTGGGCGATTCGCCCTGCGTACCGAAGTCTTCGGCGGTCTTGACCAGGCCGACACCAAACAAGGATTGCCACAGGCGATTGACGGTGACGCGTGCGGTGAGCGGGTTTTCGTTGGAGACCAGCCACCGAGCGAGATCGAGACGATCGAGCGATTGCCCGGAATTCGGTGTGGGCAGCTTCGGTGCAGGCAACGAGGATGGCAAAGCCGCCTGGACCTGTTCCCCGGGCTTATCATATTCGCCACGTTTCAGCACGAACGAATCGCGCTGCAAGCGGTCCTGCATCACCATCGTGGTGGGAATAGTCGCCAGGTAATCGTTGTACTTCTGTCGCGACTGCAGCAAGCTTGCTCGAGCAGATTGCTCAACGCGGGGAGCGTAATCTGCGAGATAACACTCGCGAAGCTTTTCCAGATCGGATCGAGGAGTCTGATCGTTGATCGCCCGGGCAGCGATCTTAGAGATGGGGTCGCCCGCGGCCAAGGCCCGCGCAGATTCGGCGGTCAGTCGTCCGCGATACGTTCGTAATTCGTCGATCGCTCCCTGCAAAGGTGCGGCACTTCCACCCGCGCCGATGCAGAGCGGCAGTTTCACTTTGATGGGATTGCTGAGCAGATCCGTGATCACCTTCAACTCTGTGGATTCACCATTGATGCGAATCGCGACGCCCCGCGCGGCACTTGATCCATCATACGAGACAAACAGGTGCGACCACTGGTCGACCGGCAGCGTGGCCGCAGTTTCGACTCGGATCAGGTCGTCGAGGATTCGCCCGGAGAACAGGGCCTGCAGATGACCATTGGCCTCGCGGCGAAGTTCGTAACCGCGGGAGGCGTTGTCATGATCCATGCGAGCGAGGATGGTCATCGCTGCTGTGCCCTTCGGTTTGACCCAGCAGGAAATCGCGAAGGACTCGTCTTCGGCGAAGTCGCCGGCGTCCGGGGATTCGATCCAGCGCTGGCCATCGAATTGGGCGGCTTGTCCGATGCGGCCTTCGGCGAAGGTGGACGTCCCTTGCTTCCAGACGAAGTCGATTGGTGTGGGTGGTTGGCCGTTCTTGGTCAACACGACTCGACTGTCACCGTCAAACTCGATCTTCGCATCCAACTTGTCGGAGACACTCCAATCAGGGCGAGAACCTTGAGACCGGATTGACGCGGCCATCGCCGTAATTCCCTGGTCGACCTGCGGGCCGAGGGCTTGCCAGGCTGACTCAGCTGCATCTCGTTCCTGCTGCAACGCAGTCAGGTGCCGCTGCTGATCGGGTGTCGGTGCGGGGAGGTAGGGCATCGAATTGTCGTTGCGAATGTATTTGCCGGGTTCGGGAACCTGGTTGAAGAAGGCGAACAGTTGATAGAAGTCTCGCTGGCTGATCGGGTCGTACTTGTGATCGTGGCAGCGGGCGCAGCCGATGGTCAGGCCGAGCCAGACAGCGGAGGTCGTTTCGACACGATCCACGACGTACTCGACGCGGAACTCTTCGGGGATGATTCCTCCCTCGGCATTGCCACGATGATTGCGATTGAATCCAGTGGCGATCAGGCGGGCATTTGCGATTGGCGACTGGCGGGCGGCCTGCTCTTCGAGAAGATCGCCGGCGAGTTGATCGATCGTGAATTCGTCGAACGGTTGGTTCTGGTTGAACGCGTCGATGACCCAGTCTCGCCAGCGCCACATGAACCGGGGGCCATCGGTTTGATAGCCGTTGGTATCGGCAAAACGAGCCGCATCGAGCCAATTGAGGGCCATGCGTTCGCCGTAGCGCGGCGAGGCCAACAAACGATCGACGAGTTTTTCGTAGGCATCGGGAGACGTATCGGCCACAAAATCGGCGACATCATCGGGCGACGGAGGCAGGCCCGTGAGATCGAGGGTGACGCGGCGGATGAGGGTGCGTCGATCTGCCTCGGGTGAGGCGGTGAGATCTTCCTGATCAAGCCGGGCGTGAATGAAACTGTCGATCGGCTGACGAGCGATAGCGGTTTGCTTGCTAGCGGGTGGTGCGATTCGCTGGGGCGGGATGAACGACCAATGCGGTTGATACTCGGCTCCTTCATTGATCCACCGCCGGAGCAAATCGATCTCGGTGGGGGAGAGCTTCAAGTTCGACTTCGGCGGCGGCATCTGCAGGTTGGGATCGGCAGAGATCACTCGCAAGAAGGCGGCACTTTTTTCGGCATCGCCGGGCAGAATCGCTGGTGAGTCATCACGTACCGAGATGGCAGCTTCGCGCTGATCGAGGCGCAGACCCGCCTGTCGCTTGGCCGAATCGGGACCGTGACAGACGAAACATTTGTCGGACAGGATGGGGCGGATGTCTCGATTGAATTCAATTTTTGAGGAAGGGGGTTCCGCGGCGGTCACGCCCTGGAAACTGGCCAGGATGAATCCCGCGAGAAGGAGACCGCGCATAGGAAGTCGAGCCATGGGGAGAATCTCTGGGAGCGAACTTCAAGATGCTACGAGGCTAGCCGGGGCGGTGCGAAGTCGCAATCTGAAGAGGGGTGTTCGCCTGACTCTCAATCACGCGCGGGGCGTTGCCCACGCGGTTCAACTATGACGTAGCCCCTCCAGCGCTATCTCCGTTCGTAGGTGCCGACGATTGAGGCTGTTGCCAGCACATGATCGTGCATCGCGGCCAGGAGCTGCGCTTTTTGGACTCCGGGGGGAAGATTGAGTTGCGAGCGGAGTGCGTACAACGTGAAGTGATAGTGATGCAGGCCATGACCGGGCGGCGGCATCGGGCCCAAATAGCCGAGGTTTTCTCCTTCGGGCCACGAATTGCAGCCTTGGCAGGCCTTCACGGGGCTTTGCAGTTGCGCGTCGCGAGAGACTTGTTCCGGCAACGAAGAAGTGTCGGCCGGAAGGTTGTAGATCAGCCAGTGGACCCAGGGCTCCGGGGTTGGAGCGTCGGGGTCTTCGCAGATGAGCGCCAGTTCGTGCGCGGCCTGCGGAACACACTGCCACGTCAGCAAGGGGGACACGTCGTCCCCTTCGCCCGTGTATCGCTGGGGAATTTGGTGACCGTTTTCGAAGGCGGTGGAATGCAGAGTCATGGTCATGATGTGATCCCTTGGGCACTTGGAGCAGAGATGCGAGCGTCTTCCTCCTCTGACTATTATGCCGCGCCCGGTTCGCCAACTCACGAGGCGAATTTAAAATCCGCGCCGGGTGTGATGGTGCGAGCGGAGAATTCAAACGCGGAGGCTGGAAGATCGCAGAGAAATCGGGAGGAACAGGCTTTTCACCACGGAACACACGGAAGTGACGAAATGGAGACGTGAGGATGCGGGCAGAAAAATTTGCTTACTCTGTGCCTCTGTGTTTCGGATTCTTCACCCCGATGTGAAAGGGTTGCAATTCGCCGGAGTCGGTGTCGTAGGTGGCGTAGTCGCCGTTGCAGAGGGCTCCGATGACGACGAAGAAGCGGTCGCCACTGAGGCGGATCGGGGTCTCGCCGTGCCAGGGGTCGATTCCTTGCGGTTGAGCCACCAACCACTGATGGTAGTGGCCGGCGAACGTGATTCGCTGGCTGGTCGCTCCGAAGATGCGATCGAGATGTTGATGGTCTTGGGGAGGACCGGCGTGATACCAGAGATCTTCGAGGCGTTCGGCATCCAGCCACGGTTCGATGTGGCAGAACAGGCAGTCTTCCAACTGCAGGCGGGGGTTCAAAGAGGCCATGAATCGGAGCGATTCGGTCGAATACCGCAAGCGGGTTTGATCGTCGGGGCGAACGCACAGCCCGTAGTCGTGATTGCCCCAGACCCCGATGGCCCCCGCATTGGCGAGGAGGTGGCAGGCTTCGTCCAGGTGTTTGCCCAGTTCGAAAACATCGCCGATAACGACGACCAGGTCGACGTGCTGCTGCTGAAATGACTGCAGCGCGGACCGCAGGTTGCCGACGTGTTCATGGATGTCGGTCAGCAGGCCGAGTTTCATCGAACCTCCCGCGCAGCTTCAATCTGCACCGCTGACCGAGCACGACTTCACGTCTTGGGAAGTTTCGCCAGGCGGTCGAACAATGCCGTGACAAGTTCGTGCAGTTGAGGGATTGCCACTTCCGGCACCGCACAGTCGACATCGTCGACCTTCCAGAACTCTACGCGTTCCAGCCACTCGGGAAAAGCTTGCGAGAGCAACGGCCGATGCTCGGATTCCTTGACCGCGACGACGTGATGGGCGGATTCGAGGTCGGCGAGGGTGAGAGGTCGCGGGTAACGAATGGGTTCTTGAAGCTGAATTTCCAGCTTCTGAAGTGCGTTCAGAGTGAATCGCGAGATGGGCCCGGGGTTCGCCGCTTCCAACCGCAAGCCGCACGAATCGGCGACCCAGTCCAGATTGTGTTTGACTGCGAGCGAATTAAAGACGATCTCGGCATAGCGGCTGCGGTAGTAATTGCCTGTGCAGAGAAACAAGACGGTCTGTGGCATCGAACTTATCTTCGAAAAGGAACTTGATCGTGAATCAGCAGCGTGGGTTAACCTCGTTGGGCTGACCGAGTGAGATCGGCCAGTCGCCGCTGTGTTTCCGGGGTGAGCATGCCGGGTGAATACTTCCAGCGCCAATTCGTCGTCGCATCACCCGACGTTCCGGGGGTGTTCATGCGGGCCGACGAATCCAGTGACAACAGATCCTGCAGCGGAGCGATCGCCAGATTCGATCCGGAGCGCCACGCGTAGTCGATGAATTCCCACGGGAATTGATCTTCATGGCAGGGGACGTATCGTCGCAGACGTTCGAGCAGCCCGTGGTCGGGCAGCATCTTTTCGCGGAACCAGCCGAGTGAGGTGTCGTTGTCGTGCGTCCCGGTGTAGACGACGGAATTCGGTTCGAAATCTTCGGCGCGAGTCTGGTCCCACGGTTCGCCGGGCAGCATGAACTGCAGCACCTTCATGCCCGGCAACTGAAACTGTTTCCGTAAGGCATGTACTTCTTCGGTGATCATCCCCAAGTCTTCGGCAATGATCGGAACGCTGGGACTCATTGTCGGCGAATCGGCAGGTCGCAGGGCGTCGGCAAAGGCTTGCAGTAATTTGGCGCGTGGTCCCGGCACCCATTCTCCATTCATCGCGGTCAGTTCGCCCGCGGGAACCGACCAGTAGGCTTCGAACCCGCGGAAATGATCGAGGCGAACTTCGTCGACCAGATCCAGCGAGGCCTTCAGGCGACGAATCCACCAGGCGTAGCCTTCGGATTCCATGGCGTTCCAGTCATACAGCGGATTATTCCAGAGCTGACCGGTAGCCGCGAAATAGTCTGGGGGAACACCTGCGACGCGTGTCGAGTTTCCGTCAGCATCCAACTGGAACAGGTGGCGACTGGCCCAGACATCGGCACTGTCGTAGGAGACATAGATCGGGATGTCGCCGATGATGCGAATCCCCAGCTGACACGCTCGGTCTCTAATTTCCTGCCACTGGCGATAGAACAGGAATTGGAAAACGAGATGGACCATGAAGCGGGGGGCCAAGTCTCGGGGAATGAACGGCGGCTTGAGATCTCTAAATTGTGACCACTTCTGCCAAGGCTGAAGCTGATTTGATTCGCGCGCGGCCATGAACAAGGCATGGGCTTCCACCCAGTGGCGATGCTGGGCGACGAAGTGATGGAGTTGTTCTCGCCAGTGGCTATGGCCGGATTGTGAATGCAGGTTTTCGACAGCTCGTTCGAGCAGCCGCATCTTCCGTTCAGTGACAAGGGAAAAGTCGACTCGAAGAGCCGATTCGATGTCGGGCAGGGCCGCTTCCTGCAGGTCTCCATCCGTAAGCAAGCCATCTCGGGCGAGCAATTCGGGGCTGATCAGCAGGGGATTTCCCGCGAAACTGGAGGCCGACTGGTAGGGGGATCCGCCCACGTCGGCCGGGCAGAGAGGCAAGACCTGCCAGTAGCGCTGGCCGGCTCCGGCCAGCCAATCCAAGAATTCCCAGGCTTGCGGCCCTAAATCACCAATGCCGAACCGCGTGGGAATAGAGGTCGGATGTAATAGGACACCACTGGCTCGCTCCATCAGCATGTCAGTCTTCCGTGGTTTGTTCGGATCGCCGGAAGCTTCCGGGTCCGTCTGGCTTCCAAAGTCAAATGCTGTCTTTACTTGCAGAGGCGAACACATCAATCAACGTTAGTTCGTCGCTGCGTTTGGCACTGCCGTGGCTGACACCCTAATGGCGATCCCCAGTCGGTGTCTAGAGATCGGGGATTGAGAAGCGGTGATGTTTTCGGGAGGTGGCACAATGGCTAGTGCCGATCCACGTGTTCGGACGCGCTATCCCGGCAATTTGACGCCCGTCCTGAATCTGAAGAAAAGACAATATTTCTTTAGAAAGCTGCGATCTACTTTTCGGCCTGTGGTGTTTAGCCCACCGCGACGCTGCGAATCGGGAATCTATTCTCTTCTCATCTCTTCCGTATTCGTGGCTTACCGCGTCTTTTTCACTTCTTTTGACATCCTATTTCAGTTCAATCCGGGAGTTATTTTGGTCAAGGAAATCGAGCTCGTCACCATTTCAGGGCAGGACGCCATCGGAGAATTATCATTCGCCCTCAGGGAAGCCGCGGAGACCGGATATCACCCCATCCTGGTGGGCGATCCGGACGACTATGATCAGATTCTGGAAGGGATAGAAGAGGGTCCGCCGCCGGAAGTGACCTTGGACGATTCGCTGGAATTTGATCCAAGCCAAATGTCGAATGAGGATGATGACGACGATGAGGCTTTCGCGAACGGGGACGACGATGTCGCCGGGTATCGAGGCGTGATCACTCATCTGGACCTATCCACCGGCGAACCGAAGCCGCGCGTGCTGATCCGAAACTTTAAGGCTCCTGCGGCGTGGTACGCATTTGCAGAAATGGCTTGGGGGGGCTGGAATTCCTGCCCCTCGGCCAAAGTGCATTGCGCGGTGCATCACTATTGGGCGGAACGGTACGGAGCGACCGTGATCAGCATCACCAGTTCGGAAGTCCAGTGCCTGGTCGCCAATCCGCCGACGGATTACGAATCTGCGCTGCGACTGGCACGCGAGCAGATCGCCTACTGCAGCGATACCGCGGAATCGGTGGGGGCGCTGGCACGCAATCTGATTAATGCCAAGTACTGGTACTTCTGGTGGGATTAGGGCATCGGCTCTTTTCGTAGCTAAGGTCGCCAAGACCTTGGGTGAGGCAGGCGACGTTGATCGCACAGCGACTTTACCAATCTCTTGGCGAGATTAGCTACGGGAAAAGCGAGGCTTGGAGCTCAACCTGAGGCGAGGGCCTTGGTCACAATGTCCCGGGCCTCTGCCACAAGGGTGTTGAGGTGCGTGTCATCTCGGAAGCTTTCGGCGTACAGCTTGTAGATCGCTTCGGTCCCGGACGGACGCGCGGCGAACCAGCCGGCATCGGTCGTGACTTTCACTCCGCCAATCGCTTTGTGGTTACCGGGGGCTTCGCTGAGTTTCTCTCGAATCGCATCGCCCGCCAGTGTCGTGGCCGTGATGGCGGCGGGGGTCAGGAACTTGAATCGTTCCTTTTCCGTCAGCGTGATCGGCTGGTCAATCCGCACGTAGCGGTGATCGCCGAATTGGGCGACCAGATCGCGATAATGTTCGCCGGGATCGCGTCCCGTCTTCGCAGTGATTTCGGCGGAGAGCAGGGCGAGGATGATGCCGTCTTTATCGGTGGACCAGACCGATCCGTCTCGGCGCAGGAAGCTGGCACCGGCACTTTCCTCGCCGCCAAAGCCGAGCGATCCATCGAACAGGCCGTCGACAAACCACTTGAAACCGACGGGAACTTCGTACAGCCGTCGACCGATCGACTTGGCGACGCAATCGATCATGTGACTACTGACGCAGGTCTTGCCGACCCCCGCCGCAGGACTCCATTGGGGCCGATTCGTGAAGAGATACTGGATCGCCACGGCCAAAAAATGATTGGGGTTCAGCAGTCCCGACGACTTCGTCACGATACCGTGGCGATCGGTGTCGGGGTCGTTGCCGAAGGCGATGTCGAACCGATCTTTCAACTGGACCAGACTGGCCATCGCGTACGGGCTGGAGCAATCCATGCGGATTTTGCCATCATGATCAACCGTCATGAAGCCGAACTGCGGGTCGACCTTGTCATTGACAATGGTCACGTTCAAGCCATATTGCTCGGCGATCGGTCCCCAGTAACCAACGCCCGCTCCGCCGAGCGGATCGACCCCCAGTCGCAACCCGGCCGACCGGATCGCATCCAGATCGACGACATTTTTGAGATCGTTGATGTAATCGGCGGCAAAGTTCTGGGCGTGTGTGGTCGAGGCCTGCAATGCCTTTTCGAACGAAATTCGTTTGACGGCGGCGTTGCCTCCCTTGAGGATCTCATTGGCACGATTCTGGACCCAGCCCGTAACATCGGTATCGGCGGGGCCGCCATTCGGGGGGTTGTATTTGAATCCACCGTCTTCAGGGGGATTATGCGATGGCGTGATCACGATGCCGTCAGCCAGGTGTTCGGTCCGGCCCTTGTTGTAGCAGAGGATCGCTCGTGAAATTGTCGGCGTGGGGGTGAACCCATTTCCGGTCTGGATGCCGACTTCCACGCCGTTTGCCGCGAGTACCTCGAGCGCCGTTTTTTCTGCCGGCGCGGACAACGCGTGCGTGTCCTTGCCGAGGAACAGGGGGCCATCAATCTTCTGTTGCTGCCGATATTCGATCAGCGCCTGGGTGATCGCGGCGATATGCTGTTCGGTGAAAGTACCGTTTGACGAGGTTCCGCGATGACCGCTGGTCCCGAAACTGACCTGCTGGGCCTTATTGGCAGGATCTGGCTTTTGATCGTGATAGGCAGCAATTAAGCGGTCGGTATCGATCAGCATCTCTTTGGGAGCCGGTTTGCCAGCCAGGGGATGAACAGCCATGTTCGGTCCTTCGTTGCTTCTCAGTGATGATGAAGTTGATAAAAGCCGCGATCGTCACTCAATTCGATTGGTCAGAACTTGTGAACTGAATTACTATATCCGGGTGACATGTGATTCAGCGAGGGACCGGGAACAGCGAGGCCACGATGAGCCGCGAACAATCGACATGGCGAGCAAGATTAATCATTGGAATAACATTGATCGCCATGTCTGGCCGGACATGGGCGGCAGACCTGTCTGGCCCGGCCGTGAAAGAGGCGATCGAACGGGGCCGACGATTTCTGGTCAGCCAGCAAGCGGCCAAAGGCTATTGGGATGTCGACAAGCCTGGATTCCGGGTGGGGATTACCAGCCTAGCGGTGATGGCACTCATTAATTCAGGCATGTCGCCTCAAGATGTCCCAATCAAGCGGGGGCTGGCATACCTGCGCGATGACGAAGAAACAGCGGTCAAACAGTACGAGACCTACCAGATTTCGCTGCAGATCATGGCGCTCGCCGCGGCCAAGGAGCCAGGGATTGATGCGCGTCGTGTTTCGCGGCTGGCAGATCTCTTGGAAAACGGGCAGATCAAGCGGGGTGAGACATCTGGCGGATGGGACTACAACCTGAGTGGTGGGTCGCTTCGAACCGACTGCAGCAATTCGCAGTTCGCGGTCCTCGGACTGCGCGAGGCGGTCGAAGCGGGGGCCGTGGTCAGCCCGGAGACTTGGAAGCGGGCTCGCGAGTATTGGGAACGAGCTCAAAACGGCGATGGGGGATGGAGCTACGACGCGGGAGCGAACAAGGGCCCCAGCTATGGCAGCATGACGGTCGCAGGGATTTCGTCATTAGTCATTTGCGAGCAAATGCTGCGTTCGGACGCGGGCGTGGCGCCGGATGGAACGCCACCCTGCTGCCAGGGGACTGAGCCCAACGAACCGTTGGCTCGTGGGATCCGCTGGCTGAGCCAGAGTTTTGCGGTCGGACATAACCCCGGCGCGCGAAACGGCTGGCTGATGTACTACATCTATGGTGTGGAACGCGCCGGACGCCTGAGCGGTTTGCGATTTTTTGGCGAGCATGACTGGTATCGTGCGGGGGCGGCGTATCTTCTGGCCCTGCAGAATGGTGTGACGGGCCACTGGGTCGGTGCGGGCGATATTGAGTCGCATCCGGTTGTCGGGACCAGTATGGCGCTGCTGTTCCTGTCCAAAGGATTGGCACCGGTTCTGATCAACAAGCTGAAATACGGCCCACGTGATCCGCAACGCAAGAACGAAGTTCTAGGGAACGACTGGAATCGCCATCGCCGCGATGTTCGCAACCTGGTGGACCTGGTCAGTGGAGCCCCGAAGTGGCCCAAGCTGTTGACGAGTCAGGATCTGGATCTGGCGCGTGCCGCCGACAGTGTCAATGGCGTCGAAGTGATGCTGCAAGCACCCGTGCTGTATATCACGGGCGAGGAGGCTCCTGTTCTGCGGCCCGAAGAAGTGAAGCTGATGAAAGAGTACCTGCAGGAAGGGGGATTTATCTTTGCGTCTCCTACCTGCACATCAACCAAGTTCGAAGCGGGCTTTCGCGCACTGATGCAGCAGGTCATGCCGCCGGGTGAGGGAGAGTTGAAACGGCTGACTCAAGACCACCCCGTCTTCCGCAGCGAACATCCCTTGCAGGCCGAATCAACCCCTTTGTTCGGCGTTGATTACGGTTGCCGAACTTCGGTGATCTATTCCCCTGAAGATCTGGGCTGCCTATGGGACTACTGGTCACGCGCTGAACCACCAGGTCGCAACGTGAACCTGAAAGTGCGGATCATCCGTTCCACACAGATCGGCGTGAACGTACTGGCTTATGCCACGGGACGTGAACCGCCAGCCAAGACAGACACACCTCAGAAAACCGCGGAGAACACGGAACTCGACAATGTCGAGCGAGGCTTGTTGCAGATCGCTCAAATTCGCCATGACGGGGGCTGGAATTCGGCACCGCGGGCTCTGCGTCGGCTGTTGCAGTCGCTGAATGACACGGTGGCGTTATCGGCTTCCACAAAAGCGATCGATCTGGAGATGTCTGACCCCAATATCTTCCAGTATCCGGTGCTGTACATGCATGGCCGAAACGCCTTCACTGTCAAAGAGGCCGATCGCGAACAGATTCGCCAGTACCTTGAGCGGGGTGGAGTCTTCGTCGTCGATTCCTGCTGCGGGGCCAAGCCGTTTGATAAGAGCTTCCGAGAATTCGTCAACTCACTGTATCGCGACAAGAAACTCCAGAAGGTTGCAGCTGACCACGAACTGTTTACTGAGAAATTCGGACGCGACATCCGACGACTGAAGCGTCGCGTGAGCGAAGGGGGCGATTCGGGCTTCGTCGTCCGTGAAGCAGAGCCTTTCATCGAAGCCTTGGAAATTGATGGACGTCTGGCGGTGATCTACAGCAAGTACGACATCAGCTGTGCGTTAGAACGGCAATCCGCAGGCAATTGCGAGGGATATCTACCCGAAGATGCGGTCAAACTGGCGACCAATATCATTCAGTATGCCCTGCTGGAGGAATTGCGGCTGGCTCCCGCGGCGGTGGCAAAGCCCTAACTTGGATTATTCGCGGCCTGAAAACGGCTTTTCCAGTCGGCTGCCATCATTCCCGCGTTCTGGCATGGCACCAGAGTCAGCGGGTTACCACGGATTTGGTCGCGATCCCTGAAAATGCGCGGGCGAATCTCGTACTTTCGAGCGATTATTTACCAAAAGCGGTCAAAACTGACCGGCCAGTCGGAATAAGCCCCACAATTCTGTCAATTCCGATATTGGCAAATATCTGGCACTTTCGTACAAGTCCGACGCCATTTTAGTCGAAGAGAACTTAAAAGCCGGCAAGCTCGTACCTCGAGACAACCATGAAATGTCCCCGCTGCAAATGCAATGATGTGTATGCGAGCCGCAGCGGTGGCGAAAATCAGGGCTTGATTTCGCTGCTCACCACATCCGTGCGTTGTCACCGCTGTTGTTACTTGTTTGCCGTCCCGAAATGGACATCGGTGCCGACGAAGCAAACGGACGGTGAAGACCGCCGCGCCGCTTAAACAGCCCGCACTTGAGATCGGCTGCGGGAACACGTGTGACCCGTTGGTTGTCGACTCTTCTCGTCGCCAAATTCGTCAAGACCTTGGGCGAACGTCATACGAGGTTGCTCGCACAGCGACTTCGACCCAATTTCTTGGCGAGATTGGCTACGGAAATCACTACTGGGTTCGGCCAGTGAGTTGCTCGTACAGCTTGGCGGCTTCCGGGTGTTCTGCTTTCAGCGACTTCAGATCATCCGCTGAAAACTCTTGTGCGACTTCTTTGTCGTCGACCATTTTGATGAGCTTGACGCGGATCTTCATGCCATCGGTTTCGGTGATCTCAATTTTGCGGCCATCCAGTTCGGCTCGAATCGTCCGAGCGCCATCGGTCTGGGTCGGCATCGGGGTCGGATTGAACTCGGGCCGAAAACCCGGAACAGGTCTGGGGAGTTGGACCGGACGTGGAGCACCAAGACCACCACCAATTTGCATTTGAACCCCACCGCCAAACACAGGATTGCGCTGGCCAACGTATTTCTCATAAAGTTTGGCGGCGTCGGGATGCTTCTTCTTCAGGTCGTCCAGATCATCGGCTTTGAATTGGTCAGTTTTTGATTTGCCATCCACCGGCCTGGTGTGTTTCAGCTCGATATCTTTGCCGTTGGTATCGGTGATCTCGACCTTTTCATCGCCAGTGACTGCTTGAATGTGCCGCTTGTCGTTGTTCAGGCTGACCTGAATCGACTGTACTCCCGGACCACCGATTCGTTGACCATTGATTTGGATTCCACCGCCGATGTTCGCGGGCCGTTGTTGTAGCTGCTGCCGTTGTTGTTGCTTCTGATAAGCCTGATGAGCGTCCGGGAACTTTTCTTCCAGTTCCTTTTCCGACGCCGCGGCAATCGGCGTCACTTTGTCTTTGCCGTCGACTTTTTCGTTCACCGAACCCGAGAACGATCCATCTGCGGCGCGACGAAGCTGTATCGTGCGACCGTTTTCCGTTACCGCCAGATTGTCAACGTTCCCGCCTACCGGACGCGCCGCTTGAGCCGCCCTTTTTAGCAGAGCCTCACGCTGACGAAGCACTTCTTTCATTCGCAAAGTCGTGCGGGCTCGAAGACCGACGACCTTAATATCCGACTCCGACAATTTCTGGAGCGACTCTTGTGCCGCCTTCGCCGTTTCCTGGTCTTCAGAAACCAAGAGGCGTCCTAAAACGTCGAAGCAGCGAGTGACCACTGCCGCGTCATCGACCTCGGCGGCCTTGGCGAGAGGTGCGACGGCGGGTTGGCCGATCTTCAGCAGCTTTTCGGCCTGCTCACGGTGGTCGGCCTGCTCACGGTGGTCGCCCTGCTCGGTGATCTGCTCGACCAACGAGTCGATTTCGGAGGTTTGAACGTCCGCTGGCTCTGACTCGTCAGCGTTCGCAGCCACCATCCACGCGATCGTCATCATGATCGTCAACAGTGGGGTGAGTTGTCGGAGCATTCCGTTCATAATCGGCCTCGGTTTCCAATGACTGGCAAAATCTCGGATTCGCGGACACTTCCCGCCGATCCGACGATTGAAGTCTAACGTCCGTGCCGCGATCCGGCGACGTCACTTTACCGAAGGAGCCAGTGAGGAGGAGCTCTGAGGGGACGATTATCTGGTTGGAAACAGCCCACTCGTTTACGGCTTTGTTGCTGGTCGGTACAGTAATTTGCCAACGGCAGTCCTGCCACGGTCTGCGCGACCGAAGACATCAACCTGGAGCACAACCCATGACTCAGCAGTCCAATCGTCGCGATTTCATGAAGGCTTCGACCGCCGCTCTGGCCGGCGCGACCATGCCGTATTGGTTCACGGCGGAAAGCAATCGCGCGTTAGGGTTTCAAAGCGTGAATGATCGGCCGATCCTGGGCTGTATCGGCACCGGTGATCGCTGGGATGCCGTCGGGCCGAATGCTCTGCATTTGTCGGATTGCGTCGCCGTCTGCGATGTCGACAGCGACCACGTGGACAAGGCGCACAAACGAGTCACCGATGCCCAGAAATCGCAGTCGCGCGAAGTCGCCAAGTACGAAGACTATCGCAAACTGCTCGATCGCAAAGACATCGATGTCATCACGATCGTGACTCCCGATCACTGGCACTCCAAGATCGCGATTGACGCGATGCGAGCGGGCAAAGATGTCTACTGCGAAAAGCCGCTGACACTGACGATCCAGGAAGGGAAGCAAATCATCAAGGTCTTGAACGAGACCAAGCGAGTCTTCCAGGTCGGTACTCAGCAGCGATCGGAAATGAACGCCGGTCCGATCAAGAATCAGTTCCTGAAGGCGGTCGCGATTGCTCGTAGCGGACGGTTGGGAAAGATCACTCGGGTGCAGTGTGCGATCGGCGGGGCTCCGACTAGCGATGAGATTCCGGTCGCCGAAGTCCCCAAGAACCTGAATTGGGACATGTGGCTTGGACAGGCCCCGATGACGGATTACCTGCAAGGGAAGTTCGGCAACAACAAGAAATACCCCGAAGCGCGGACTCACTACGAATTCCGCTGGTGGTACGAGTACTCGGGCGGCAAGATGACCGACTGGGGTGCTCATCACGTCGATATCGCGATGTGGGCCTTGGGCATGGACAACAGCGGCCCGATTTCGGTCGAAGGGACCGCCAAGCATCCTGTCCCCTACGACAACGGGATGCCGACCGTTTCCAATCGGTATAACGCCGCGACCTCGTTCCATGTCACCGCCAAGTTCCAGGACGGAGCCGAACTGATTATTCGGGATGACACGGACAACGGCGTGCTGATCGAAGGAACCGAAGGTCGTATTTTCGTCAGCCGTGGATCTTTGAAGGGGGCACCCGTCGAAGAATTGGCCAACAACCCATTGCCCGAAGATCTTTTGAAGAAACTGTACAACGGCAAGGAGCCCAAGGGGGGCGGGAACGCTCACATGGAGAACTTCTTCAACTGCGTGAAGGATCGGGGACTGCCGGTGAGCGACGTTTATTCGCACCACCGTGCAATGACGACCTGCCATCTGGCAAATATTGCCATTCGCCTGGGTCGAAAAATTGAATGGAACCCAGAGACCGAATTGATTGTCAATGATAAAGACGCCGCTCACTGGATCGGTCGAGAGCAGCGGAAGGGCTATGAGATTGATGTGAGCGTGTGAGGATTGGATGACCGCGACTAGGCTGCGAAATCGTCTTTGGGAGGGCGAGGCTCGTGCCGAGCCGCGCATGTTATTGTGAGTCCATCGACAATCACGGCTCGGCACGAGCCTCGCCCTCCCAATTGTTGAAGACACGGCCATGTCGCAGACTCCATAACCGTGGCACCCTGACACCGGTCGAAGCCAATAGTAGTTAGTTTTCCGAAACCAGCCCGGTGTGGTGACATGCCGGGCTTTGTTACTCGAAAGAGCATTAACGACGATATGACTGCACATTTTCCCGATTTTATGACGTTTGAATCGCTGGCCAAAGGGGTCGACCTGGTCCCCGTTTATCGACGAATGGTCAGCGACACCCTGACGCCCGTCAGTGCTTACTGCCGGTTGCAGGGGGGCGAGAACTCTTTCCTGTTCGAGAGCGTCGTCGGTGGCGAGCGTATCGGGCGATACAGTTTTCTGGGTGCCGGACCGATCATGCAGGTCGACGCCTACGAACACACTGTCACAGTCACTCGGGACGGAAAGGCAGAACAGCACATTGTCGATGACCCGCTCCAGTACTTGCATGACCTGCTGGGGAGCTACCGAGCACCGCACGTCACTGGACTGCCTCGGTTTTGCGGCGGGGCCGTGGGCTACGCCGGGTACGACACGGTCCGCTACACCGAGAACCTGCCCAATCCGCCGCGAGATGATCGCCGACTGCCGGACCTGTCGTTCGCCTTCTACGATCGAATGGTCGTGTTCGACCATATCCAGAAGACGATCCTGGTCGTCGCGTTCGCAGATGTTCGGCAGGGGAATCTTGAGGCTGCCTATGAAACGGCGTGCAGTCGCGTGGATGAGGTCTGTCACCAACTGTCGCAACCGACCGACAATCTGGAGTTCGTTGACATCTCGCTGAGTGGTGATCCACAACTGCCATTCCGGTCGAATATGACTCGCGACGAGTACGAGACTGCAGTCGAAAAGTGCAAAGAGTACATTCGCGCAGGCGACATCTTTCAAGTCGTGCTCAGCCAGCGCTTGGAACTGGATACCAAAGCGAATCCGACCGATATCTATCGTGCGTTGCGAGTGGTGAACCCCAGTCCGTATATGTTCCTCGTCCGCACACCGGCGGTGACGCTGATTGGCAGTTCGCCCGAGATCATGGTCCGAGTCGATGAAGGGATGACGACGATCCGGCCACTGGCGGGGACTCGCCGTCGCGGCAAGACCGAAGCTGAAGATCTGGCTCTGGAAAAAGAACTGCTCGCCGACGAAAAGGAAATTGCGGAACACGTGATGCTGGTCGACCTGGCTCGCAACGACGTCGGTCGGGTTGCCGAATACGGTTCGGTCGCGGTGACCAAGCAATTCGTTGTCGAACGCTATAGCCACGTGATGCATATCAGTTCGGAAGTCGTCGGACGACTGGCAAGCGACAAAACGTCGCTCGACGCTCTTCGTGCGGGGCTTCCAGCCGGGACATTGTCGGGGGCTCCTAAAGTTCGCGCGATGGAAATCATCGACGAATTCGAACCTCATCGTCGCGGCCCCTACGGCGGTGCTGTCGGCTACATCGACTTCACCGGCCACATGGACACGTGTATCGCCCTCCGAACGATCGTGATGACGGGTCGAACGGCCTATCTGCAAGCGGGAGCAGGGATCGTGGCTGATAGCGTTCCCGCCAGTGAATACGAAGAGACATTGAACAAAGCACGAGGTTTGCTGAAGGCGATCGAGGTGGCTGAAACGCAGTTGTCGTAGCATTCGAGTCGGAGGATCGATGGCATCAGCCGAGCATCTGCCTGCATTCGTAAATCCAATCGCCGGACCGCCAATTTATCGGCGGGAAGACTATGTGGGATCAGTTCGCCACCTGTTGATCTTTGTTATCGATGGGGCGGTGATTCTGTTCTTTCTGATGCCTTTAACCATGATGTTTGCGATCCTTGCAGGTTCCGTGACTGGCACGACGACTCTCTTCATTCCATGGCTTCCATTGCTATGCATCTGGGCTTATCTGGCGGTATTGAAACCGTCACGGTATCGCTCGCTCGGCTATTGGGCCGCTGACACCAGGATCGTGACAATCCATGGCAAGAAGCCGTCTCCCTTTCGCATGACACTTCGCCTGTTGTGGGCCCCCTTCTGGTGGAACGGCTTTCTGGGATTCATCATCGACCTCTTCTGGACATCGACAAACCGCGAGCGCCAAATGCTGCGCGACTTGCTGGCCGAGACGCGTTTGATCCGAAGCAAGGCCAAACCGATCGACATCGGCTCAACGACCTACGTGATGATGACTTGCCTGAGTATCGCGGTCATGTACACGGAAATTCGAGAAAGAAGTGAGTCGAACTGAATAGGGGGCAGATTGGTTTCCCTGACTGATGAATCGGAACAGGGGATGACACCCACGGACGAGGTGGATGCAAATCCCTACTCCGCTCCGCAAGCGAACTGCTTACACGAAGAAGACCCCGCTGTGGTGCTGCGTCGCGCAGTGCTGATCTTCCGTCGCATGGGTTGGGGCGGAGTCCTGCTTTTCGGGACAGTCAGCACGGCCAATTTCGCAATGAATCTGTCGTTCACCAATCCCGATTTTCTGGTGCCGATGATTATTCTGGGTGTCTACACATTTTTCTTCTGGTCGATGTTGAGGACGGCGACCACGCTGGAAAAGGACTTCGGCCGCGCCTATCGGCTCGCGCGCTTGACTGCGATCATCGCCGGTGCATTCTTCTTTCCGTTCTTGACGTTGCCCTGCTATTTCGCCATTCGCCATATGGAGGAATATCGGCGGGGCTCGCGGGTCGAAAATTACGTGGGCGCGCCCGGTGCTTTATGAGACTTCTCTCAAACTCAAGGCGTAGATGGCCTCAATCGTGGATCGACCGGACTATGAGTGACCGCGCGAGGCAGTTGACTCGTCGATTGGAACCTTGGATTCCCGCGAGAAGTCACGTTGCCGATATCGGGTCGGGAACGGGGCACAATGCCGAGTGCTGGCGATGCCAACTTGACGCGAGCGTTGATGAATTTGACGTGGCTGATTTGCATTGGGTCGGCGATGGGCCAATGATCTTTGACGGACGCACGTTGGCTGTTTCCGATGCGAACTATTCCGTTGTCACACTTCTGTTTGTCCTGCAATATGCGTCGGATCCGAAGGGATTGCTACATGAAGCTCGGCGAGTTTCTGCGGGTCGAGTGATCCTGATTCAGTCGACCTATCGAGGGATCTGGGGATACTTCTGGTTGAGGGTTCGTGAATCCGTCTGGGGACCGCTCGCGTATGGGGTCGCTCGCATCGCTGGCATCGTGAAGGGTCCATCGTGCTCCCTGAAGTCTCGAACGCTGTTTACTCGCGAACAACTGGCAGACCTCGTTCGACAGACGGGCCTGACGGTGATTCAGTTCGAACAGGAGAGTTGGCCGGGGATGTCGATCAGCCGCGATCTGTATGTGCTCGAGTGTGCAGTGAGGCCATCGACCTCTCCATCATCATCCCCGCTCGCAATGAAGAGCGATGGCTAGGTGCAACGTTGGCGTCTGCTTTCACGGCCGTTGATCTGGCGGCTACTCAACAGATCTCGGCTGAGATTATTGTCGTTGACAACAATAGTCTTGACGCGACGTGGGGGTTGTTGCAGGGATTCCGTGATCAGGGCCGCGTTCGGGCGGTTTGGTCAGGCGAAACGGGTGCGGCAAGGGCTCGCAATTGCGGACGCCGACAGGCAAGTGGTCGAATCCTGGTGTTTGTCGATGCGGACACGCATCTTCCTGCGGACGGCCTGATCCGAATCAAGGATTGGTGTGACCGTCAGGGGAAGGAAGCGGGGATTACTCGGCTGGCAGGACTCGAGGGGGGTTGGCGGGCCTTTGTGTGGTGGACCTTCTGGGAACATGTCCGTCGCTTGCCGCTGGCTCATGCCAAAGCGATGCCCGCGCTGATGTTTTGCACCGCGAAGGTCTTCGATGAGTTCGGACCGTTTGATGAAAAGGTTGCGATCGGCGAGGAATGGCCGATCCTGGCCAGCCTTTATCGGCAGCGACGCCAGCGATTTGTTTATGATCGTTCGCTGACAGGACTGACATCGAGTCGCCGCATGGAGCTGCAATCGTTTGGATACTCGCGGACGTTCTTCAAGTACGCCTGGGCCATCCTGCACAAGCCGGGCCGCATTAAGTACACCGATCGTATCCGATAACCGAGTGCGAGGTCGCAAGATGATCGATCGCGTCAGACTGTTCGTCGCCCGACGACTGGCGGCGGTTCGATTGCATCTCTGGACCGAATCGAGCGACGGCGTCCGCACGAAGTATCGCAAGTGGGGGGCGGATGTCTCGATTGTGGTCGGGAATCAATATCTAAGAATTCCGGGGGCGTTATCTGAATGCTTACGATGCGGTGAGTGGATCGAATGGGAAGTCGCAATCGGCCAGATTTTGGGCCGCGACGTTCAACCGCTGCCAGAACGGCGCGGAGTCGCATTGCCTTTTATGAGCGGTGAGTCGCTTGCGGACTTACTGAAATCGACCGTTTGCTGGGACCAAAAACGGCAGGGGCTGTTTCTCGCGGGAAAGGCATTAAGAGACTTCCATCAGCGAAAGGTGACCGCCTGTGGCATCGAGAACTGGTCCTTAAGCCACGGTGACGCGACCAGTAGCAATGTGATTGTTGATTGTCGCGAAGGATGCGCGAATTGGATCGATTTCGACATGCGGCATCAAACCGAGCTTCCGGCGTTGGCTCGCCAGGCAGACGACTTGCGAGTATTGATCTGGTCCAGCGCCGCTTTGGTGGAGAAATCGGTCTACGACGACACCATCGCGACGATCTGCGACGGCTATGCTGACACAGAGGTCATTGACGAGATGCGACAATTGACGCAGCGCACACGACTGCCGGCAGTCTTTCAGCTCGCTCAGGCTCCGCTCAGCACCGCCGAGTTTGGACATCTGCGAGCCATGATGATGGCGCTGAAACCTAAGCCTGCTGATTGACCGCGCCGCCGATCGTTTGTGAGAGCATATTGACCAGATTTGCGATCGGATCTGATGACGACGTGGAATCTGTCGAAGAGGTCGACGTCGTAGCGTCGGACGAGGAATCGGTGGAATTGGTGGTCGTGGCCGGTGGCATGCCACCTCCATGTCGATGATGCGCCCCGTGGGCCTGATGCATCCCTTTCATGTCCGTCGTCAGTTTCGAGAACGCCTGCTGTGCTCCCGAGACATTGCCGGATTGCAGGGCCGATTGAAGAGACTTCACGTCCGTTCCCAGCGTTCCGCTCGAAGAAAACGGGCCGGTGGAGGATGTGCCTGGCAAGTTCTGCGTAAAACTAGCGAATGCGGACTGTGCATCGGCAAGATTCCCCGACTGCAACGCCTTGCCGAGGTTCAGCAGATCCTGGTTCTGCGGTTTCTGTGTGTTCGATGTCGAATAGGGGTAAGTTGAGGACGATACGCTGCCAATGGACATGGAAGATTCCTCCTGAGCGATTGCGGAAACCGAAGGCCGCCGAGCCGTTTACTTTCATTCGCCTGTCTCGAATATCGACAAGCCGAGCGGACGACTTCTTCCACCGCTGAAAGGCTGTTGAGAAGTTAATGTCCGCAACCTGAAGAGGCGGTACAGATTCGCAGGGGGCGAGAAGATAGGAAGGCGATTGCAAATTGCGAATTGCAAAATGTAAATTGAAAATTGGAAGAGGGGGACAGGAGATGTCGCGAGGGCGACCGTCAGATCAGACCGGCGATCGGTTCGGCGTTGGCGGCGGCGATGAGTTCGCGGGGAAGACTGGGGATCAGGCGGACTTCGCTGGGGTCGGTCAGGGTGTGCAGCATCGTGGCGACGAGGTTCTTGATGCGGATCGGCTCGGACGAAGGTTCGCCCGCATCGCGATTGGACTGGCCGATCACGCGGCCGGGCTTGGCTCCGCCGCCGGCGATGAGGAGCGGGGCCAGATTTCCCCAGTGATCGCGTCCGCCCCGATCGTTGACTCGTGGCGTGCGCCCCATCTCGCCTGTCGCGACCAGCATGATCTTTTCGCTGAGACCTCTTGAAGAGACATCGTCGAGGAACGCGGCGATTGCATGGTCAAGCGGCGGACCCATGTAGCGCATCCCTTCATCGATCGTCGCGTTGTTCACATCGGCATGCATGTCCCAGACGAAACTGGTGGTGACCGTCACGAAGCCGCAACCGGCTTCGCAGAGACGGCGAGCCAATAACAAGAGCTTGCCAAGCCCCTTGGCGTTGTCGACATAGTGATTGTAGTTGTTCCACTTTTTATTGATCTGATCGGGACGAACTAGTGGGGCCGTGTCGTAGCGAGCGATCGTGGCGGGATCTTCTTTCGACAAATCAAACGCGCCCGCGACACCACCGATTAGCGTGCTGAAGGCCTGCTCGCGCAGGGGATCGACTGTCTCTAAGCGGCCTCGTTCGTCGAGGCGGAATCGCTGGCGATCCAGTTCTGACAGCAGCGTACGACGATCACCGAGGCGATCGACAGCCACGTGCAGTTCCAGATTCTGCTGCTGGTCGCCACCCGCACCAGGCACAAACGGAGCATAGCCCGCGCCCATCTGTCCGACGGATTCGAACTTTCCAAAGCTGGTGATGGCGGGACCAGTCGTGGAATCGACAGATTGCGGGAACAGCATCGCATTCGTCGGCATGCCGGTGTCGGGACGATTGGCACCAGCAATGCGCGCGTAAAGCGCGCCGATGTTGGCTCCTGCGGTCTCTTTGCAGACGACTGGTTTAATATCATGATTGCCGTCGCCACTGACATAAGACCGGATGATGCTGAGACGATCGGCGCGTTGAGCGAGTTGAGGAAATGACGAGCCGAACGTGATCCCCGGCAGTGACGTTTGAATCTCTCCGGTGACGCTTTGAACACCGACAGGGGCGGTCATCTTGGGATCGAAGGTTTCGATCTGGCTGGGTCCGCCGTGCAGGAACAGCAGAATCACCGACTTGTTGGTGATCGGCAAACCTTTTGCAGCGGCGTAGCTCGGGTTCGTGAATCCGTTCACAACGCCAAACGCCCCGGCACCGAAAGCACCGACTCGAAGCATTTCGCGACGATGATAGCGGCGGTTCACATCGAACAGAGTGAGCATTGGGTTGGTTCTCGGCAGGAGATCAGTGGGCCACCCGAATCCTATCGGCAACATTAGATGCGTGCAATGTGCATGTTGATTGCGACCCCTCGCCTCAATACGCGTGATCGCTGTTCTCTCGTCATTCCCGCCTGCGCGGGAATGACGAGAGAGAGAGGTGGGCTAGTCTCGATGACCTCGTTGCAGCCACCCCCAGCGGAAGAGATTCCGCGTGTCGACATAACGCGATTCGTTCGACGATGAGCCCAGTACGACGACGATCAACTCTTCGTCGCGGTGTTTACCGACGGAGATCAAGCATGAACCGGCGGCATCGGTTGTTCCTGTTTTCAATCCCGAGTAGCCAGCGATCTCGAGCAGCTTATTCGTGTTCTTCCAGACTACGTTTCGTGTGTAACCGCCGGGGCCTTGCACCTTGACCGCGTGCTGACGCGTCTGCACATAGTTGCGGAACGGTTCGTTCTGCATCACCTTGGCAGCCAGCAAAACCTGATCGTTGGCGGTCGACAGGTGATTGTTGTCGGGCAATCCGTGAGGGTTCGCATAGTGCGTCTGTTTCATTCCGAGATCTTTCGCGGCGCGGTTCATTTCGGCGACGAAGCGAGCCATTGGTTTCGCGGTATCCGCGGAGTCTCCTTCAGGTGCAAAGCGTGGACCTGCGAACTCGGCCAAGGCGGTGGCGGCGTCGTTCCCTGATGGTAGCATCAATCCATAGAGCAGTTCTCGGACAGTGACTTTTTCACCGGTCTTTAGACCTGATGTACTGCCCGGCGTACGATCGGCCGACGACGAGAACGTGATCGTCTCGTCGAGTAGTTTGGGATCACTCGTAGCCTCTCGCAGAATCAGCCACGCGGTCATCGTCTTGGTGGTGCTGGCGAAGTCGCGGCGTTCGTCTCCTTTGTCGTTCCACAAGATTCGCCCGGTCTTGGCGTCGCCGATGGCCCACGCGTTGGCTGTCACAAACGGAGGTCCGACGATTGGATCTGCCGGTTGAATGGGAAGGACCTCTTTGTTGATTGCCTCGGGATCAACGGGCGTTTCTTCATCCGCCATGACCAAAGGGCCGAGGGCTTTCCAAGTTTCGGCGCTAACGACTCCCGTCGGCGGCAGGTTCTGCGATCGCTGATACGCGGTGACAACTTGTTTGGTCGAGGGGCCGAAGTCACCGTCGATGGACAATTTCGAACTGCTGAATCGCTTGTTCAACGTGCGTTGCAAGGCTTCCACCAGTTCGCCCGAGGCACCCGGTACCAATTCTTTTTGTGGTGCTTCGGCAACCGCTTCGTCCTGCTGATTGAAATGCTGATAGACAATCCGAGCGATTTCGGCCGACAGCAGGACCGCGGCATTGTCGTCAGCCCAACGCTGGTCCTTATTGTTGGATGTCAGCACGCAGACCGCGATATGACCGGAAGGAGATTCGATGATCCCGGCGACTGTTCGCGATGCAGAGACCGACCCCGTTTTCAGTGCGACTTTCGTTTCTTTCGGCAGGAATTTGGCGAGACGTGGCTTGTCGTCACAAGCCAGCAAATGATCGTACATTTTTTCAGAGGCTTCGACCGATACGAGTTCCTTGCTATCGAGTTTCGCCAGCAGCCGAATCATCTCGTTCGCGGTGGTGCTGCCCAGACCGAACTGCTTGCTACGTTCGGGAGCGATCGAAGTGTCACCTCGATAGACTTTGGAGTGCAGTCGGGTGTGAGGGTAATTCCATTTCGTCATCAGGTCCGAAGTGGCGGGCAATCCGATCTGGTCGATCACCAGGTTGGTCGCGGTGTTGTCTGAGTAAACGATCATCAATCGAATTGCATCTCGCAGGGACAACCGCGTTCCCGCGGAGAAGTGCTGCGTCAGGATGCCTGAACCGGGGACTTTGTCCTGTTCTTTCACTTCGATCGCCGCCGTCAGATCGACCTTGCCGTCAGCGGCCAACTGGTACGCGGTGACCATCGCTGGAAACTTGATCAGGCTCGCGGTGGGCATCGGATCATCGCCACGATGGGCGAACTCAGCCCCGGTCTTCAAGTGCTTCACAGCCACACTGACCGTTCCGGCGTGGCTCTCAATGGCCGGACGCAGCAACTCGGCCAGGCGCGAGTCGCTTTCGGCTCGAGCCGAAAGCGCCAAGGCAGAGATCAGGACCAGCACGATGAAAAGGTAGCGGGGAACGCTCACGAGGAACCCTCGAATCAGTTGGCGGGGATCAGTGATCAGACAGGCACAGAGATCAGCGTATCCGGTGGATTCGCGGGGTCAAATCCGAGCGCTCGCGCCGGAGAATCCGGCTTCGGAATTCCGCCCGCCGTCGCTCTAAAGGAGATTCCCTGTTTGACCTGATTGCCGTCAGCCGATTATAATCAACAAACACCGATGGAACGTGTCATCGGTCCTGCCAACATCAGCCTGCCTGAACGGAATCTTCCGCTATGCTTCGCATCGACCTGGGATCGACGGCTCGTTATTGCGATGGAATGAACCGCCGCAGCTTCGTGCAGATGGGATTGGCTGGCATGGGTTCGCTGGGGCTGTCGCAATTGTGGCGAGCTCAACAGGCATCAGCCGCTCCCAGTGAAGCGGGCAAGAAGACGTCAGTCATCCTGATCTGGCTGGATGGCGGTCCCGGGCACATGGACATGTACGACATGAAGCCCGAAGCTCCTGCAGAATACCGCGGGCTGTGGAATCCGATCCGGACCAACGTCGGCGGGATGGAAGTCACCGAGCTGTTTCCGCAGCAAGCCAAGTGTGCCGATAAGTTCTCGGTCGTTCGCTCGCTGCATCACGACAACGGCGACCACTTCACTGCCGGTCACTACATGTTGACGGGTCGGGGTGGCGTGAGCGGCGCTGATACTCAGGGAAAATCGCCGTTTATTGGATCGATCGCCACACGATCGACCGGCCCTCGTAAACCGGGCATGCCCGCAAACGTCGCCGTCCCGTATGCCATGAGCATCGGTCTGCGACCGGGTTATTTCGGGGCGAACTACGTCGGTGCCGCCTACAACCCATTTGAGACCGAAGGTGACCCGAACGCCGCGAACTTCACTGTTCAAAACATGCAACTGCCCGGCGGGATCACGATCGATCGTTTAGACGACCGTGCGGCGCTGGCTCGTAGCGTCGACCGCCTGCGTCGTGATGTGGAAACAAAGGGAATGGTCGATTCGATGGACCGTTTTGATCGCCAGGCGCTGGACCTGGTGATGGGAACATCGGCTCGACAGGCCTTCGATATCAGTCGCGAAGATCCGCGAATTCGTGATCGCTATGGCCGCCACAGTTGGGGACAGAGCGTGCTGCTGGCTCGTCGATTGGTGGAAGCGGGCTCCACTTTCGTCACGGTCCATTTCGGCGGTTGGGATCACCACTGGGACTTGAAAACAGGCTATGAACGCTATCTGCCGATGGTCGATTCGGCTGTCGCGACACTCTTCGAAGACCTGTCTCAACGGGGCCTGTACGACGACGTGCTAGTCGTGTTGTGCGGCGAGTTCAGTCGTACGCCACGCATGAACAACGGTGGTAACGGTGGAGCCCCGATGAGCATGGGAACACCGGGCCGCGATCACTGGGGCAACGCCATGTTCTGCCTGCTGGGCGGCGGCGGAGTGCAGGGCGGGCGACTTGTCGGTTCCACGAACCGACTGGGCGAGATGCCTCAAGATCACCCACTTAAGCCGGCCGACATTCATCACACGATCTTCCACCTGCTGGGTGTCGACCCCAACATCAACTTCCTGAACCACAGCGGCCGACCGATTTCGGCGCTGGAACCGGGTGCGGTGATTCAGGAACTGCTGTAGGCGATGTCGCAGATCGAAAAAGGGGCGTACGCGACACGTCTGCTCCTTCGTCGAAATCGGTCAAGACCATTGAGTCGTTGTGATGTGCCGCCCCTTCAGGTCTTGTCGGTTTGACTGCACGCCTTTCCCTGGGCGATGCCCGGGGCTGATTTGTAGTGCCCCGTGCGGGGCGGAATTGAGCCGCCTCTGGTTCGTGCTACAGAAATTATTCGCGGTCATTTTGAGCGAAAGAAAGTCTTGCGATAGATAATCGCCAGGACGATCGAGGCGATCGTGCCAATGGCTCCAATGATCAATAGGTTGCCTATCTTCGAGAGAAAGCTTTCAGGTAGACCAGCCATGATGACTGCTTGTTTGGGGTCCACCGGGTTGTACCGGCCATGCATCTTCTGCTGACGGCTCAGGTAATCGACGAGTACGATGGACCCCAAAAACTGGGCCAGGAAATAAGGTAGTATTTCCGAGGTTCCATTTTGAAGGGAAAGCATGCCAGGGAAGCGAAAGTCTCACAGTGTGAGTTTCAAGGCGAAGGTTGCGATCGCAGCCGTCCGGGAACA
>CAIMFH010000181.1 GCA_903840265.1 uncultured Schlesneria sp.
CCGGAATGAATGGTGGCGGACCGAACGTCATTCCCGGATCGTTTCAGACTCAATTACAGCCAGGGTTCAATCAGGGCCAGGCACAGCAGCGAACACCCAAGCGAGCCGCCACTGTCTCGGCCCCCGGCGCACGACGAGCTAGCGCCGAACAACAGAACCAGGGCGACCTGAAGCTGCGACAGAACTTGTGGGCGCAGGCCTACGTCAACTACAAGAATGCCGTCGATCTGGCTCCTGAACGACCGGAAGCTCACTTCCGCATGGCGCTGACCTTCACCGCGCTCAAGCAGTACTCGTCAGCAGTTCGAGAATTCAAGAAGAGCATCGACCTTGATCCCACGCTGCCGCAATCGGGCGACACGCTCTCCACGATCTTCGGCAATGACGTCAAGACCTGGGAATCGCAAGTGATGCCGGTTGTCGCCGCGTGGACTCAAGAAGACCTGCGAGACACCGACCGCCTGTTCCTGCTGGGCCTGTTGCTCTACTTCAATGAAGACCCCCGCGGCAGCGAGATGATGGAGGCTGCCAAACGTACACCCGGCGTGAACGACTACGTCCTCGCCTTCACCAACCCCGCCGCAACCCCCTTGGCCGACGCCCGCCACACAGGCCCCCGCCGCCGCCGAGACCCCATGCCACCACAAGCGGACCCGAACGAATCAACGATCGAGGTCGCCCCCGACGAGGCGACTCAAGGTGACCTGCCGCTACCACCAGCCCCCGCTCCGATGGACAGCGAGCCCGAACCGTATCCGCTACCGCCACCAACGTGATCGAGCAGGGAGCGATCTAGCCAA
Organism: uncultured Schlesneria sp.; assembly: GCA_903840265.1. Classification (GTDB taxonomy): domain Bacteria; phylum Planctomycetota; class Planctomycetia; order Planctomycetales; family Planctomycetaceae; genus Schlesneria. The sequence continues at coordinate 801 of CAIMFH010000181.1, forward strand.
TCTCCAACCCCGCAGATGCGAGCATCATTGGTAGGGTCAGATTGCAGCAAATCGATCTGGCTCGACGCCTGTCCCGATTAACCGACGGCGCTAGAACAACTCGACGAGCGGGTTGGCACCGTAGAGTTGATACGGGCGGCCCAGCGTGTCGTGCAGCTTGGTGGCAGGGTCGAAGCCGAACGCGTGGTACATCGTCGCGGTGAGGTTCTGCGGCGCGATTGGCTTCTCGGCGGGATATTCGCCGATTCGGTCGCTAACGCCGTAGATCTGACCGCCGCGGATTCCGCCGCCGGCCATTAGGCCGGTATAGCAGCGGGGATGATGTTCGCGACCCGCACTGCCATTGATCTTGGGGCCGCGACCAAATTCACCGACCCAGACGATCAGTGTCTCGTCGAGCTTTCCTGACTGTGATAAATCTTCGAGTAACGCCGACAACGCTCGGTCGGCAGGAGGGATCAGGTCGTTCTGCAATCGGTTAAAATTGTTGCCGTGCGTGTCCCAAAAGTTCTGGCCGTCGTTATGCCAGTTGACCGTGACGAACGGGACGCCATGATCGATCAAACGGCGAGCGAGCAGGGCACATTGACCGTGGATGTGCCGACCATAGCGATCTCGCGTCTCTGCGCTCTCCTGCTGCAGATCGAATGCTCCGCGAACCGTGGCCGACGTGAGCAGTCCGAATGCCTGCTGTTGCTGCAACGTCTGCTGATCAATCAGGCCTGCTTGTTCGGCGAGTCGTTGCTGCAGGTTCATCGCTTGCAACAGAGCCTGTCGAGATCCCAGTCGCTCGGGCGACTGACCGTCAATCAGAGACAGTCCAGGGACTTTCCAGCCGGGTTGATTGGGATCGCCTGTCACCAGGAACGGATCGTGCTGATGACCGAACCATCCGGCATGCTGTCCGGGTGCCATGCCTCCGGGGGCCGCCGGATGCGAGACGATCCAGGGCATCGCGATGCACGATGGGATCGCCGACGGACTTGGTCGGTACTTGCCAATGACGCAACCTAGGTGCGGCGTGTCGCGATCGCTGGGTGGTACTGCATCGGACTTGTTCGTCGGTGGCAGATGCCCCGTCAGCACGGTGTGAACGCTCGACAGATGAGCCGGATCATCATGCGTCAGCGAGCGGATCACGCAGAGCTTATCGGCATGCTTGGCCGTGCGGTGAAAGTGCTCGGTAAATTCGATCCCGGGCACATTCGTTGGAATCGTTGCAAACGGACCACGAACTTCTTTGGGAGCGTTGGGTTTCGGATCGAACGTATCGATGTGACTCGGTCCGCCCCACATGAACAAAAAGATGCACTGCTTTGCTCGCCCAAATCCCGGTCCCACACCTTCCGAAGAATTGCCCTGAGCCTGCAGCAGTTGAGGCCAGTTCATTCCCGCCAGGCCTAACGCCCCTGCTTGCAACAGCGATCGACGACCGATCGAATGCGGCAAACTCCATCGCCGCGAGTCGGGATGATGCATAGCGAGGTTGTCCAAAGGCGGGCGAACAGGCGGGAAGGCATGCAGGCAAGTTTATCTATCGGCATTCTCGCTGAAGAAAATAGAAGCCGTCAAGGCGAATCGTGAAAGTGAAGAGGGATGCAAGCAAAGATGTGGCCAGTCTTCGGAACCCCGCTCAACCTCGCTTCGTGTTTTTAGAAGAACGCTTTCGAAGCCATCCCACAAATGCGAGCAGCAGCAGTCCCCCGCAAATGATGCCGACAAACTGATTGGCTCGTTCATCCTCAATATCGACCCAGTGATGCACTTGAAGCATAACGCTATTCATTAGGTGAGCCGCGCTGCGTCACGGCGTGTTGATTTAATCAGCGAATGAATTTATTTTTCAGGCCGAGGTGAGCCTGAATGAGTTATTGGTCGCAGCCTGTTGAGACGCGGGATCAGTTGGTGCTGTTCCCGCATCGGTTGGATGAGTCGATTCCTGCCTCCC
>CAIMFH010000182.1 GCA_903840265.1 uncultured Schlesneria sp.
AGGAGCCTCGCCCTCCCAATTGCGAACGTACAACTATTTTCGAGCAGCCCGCACACATTTGTGGCGGTTGTTACCAATCACGTAATCGGCCCAAATGTCCAAGGGTGGAATTCCTCGTCACCAATCCCCTGAGCTTCACTCTTCGTCTTCTTCCCGCCAGCAACCGCGATCACTTCTTCGAAGATCTCACGGCCGACTTCTTCGATCGTCGCACCATCCAGGATCGTGCCGGCATTGATGTCCATATCGTCGATCATGCGATTATACATCGGAGTGTTGGTCGAAATCTTGATCGTCGGGACCGGTTTGCAGCCGAAACAGCTTCCGCGACCAGTGGTAAAGCAGCACACATTCATGCCGCCTGCGACCAACCCCGTGACAGACGCGGGGTCATAGCCCGGCGTATCCATCACCACAAAACCCTTCTCGGTGACTTGCTCGGCGTACTTGTAGACGGCGCGCATGGCCGTCGTCCCCCCCTTGGCAATCGCGCCCAAGGACTTTTCGTAAATGGTCGTCAGGCCCCCCTTCTTGTTGCCGACTGAGGGGTTGATATCGATTCGCTCGCCAAATTTGGCGGTGTATTCAATCCACCAACGAATACGCTCCAGCAACGCATCACCCACTTCGCGCGAGATCGCTCGCCGAGTCAGCAGATGTTCGCCGCCGTAAATCTCCGGCGTTTCACTCAGGATCGATGTCCCGCCATGTGCCACCAGCAAGTCACTGCAGTAGCCCAAGGCCGGATTGGCCGTCGTGCCGCTGTTGCCGTCACTACCCCCACATTCCACGCCGAGCATGATCTCTGAGACGGGGATGGGGACTCGCTTCACGCGATTGACTTCGGGCAGCAGATCGTGAATGGCGGCGACTGTTTTCTTAACGGTCTTCGCAATGCCACCTTGATCCTGGATATTCATGACTAAAGGGGCGTTCTTAGGCAACTGGGATGAACCACCGAGTTGGATCAGCCCGCCATTCTCCATCAAGTATGATGCCTGGTTAGTCTCACAACCCAATCCCAGCACGATATAAGCCGCAATGTTGGGATGTCGCGCGAACCCGGACAGAGTCCGCGTCAATTGTTGATGATCTTGGCCACCATATTGGAACGCACATCCACCCTTGTGAACCAGCGGGACAATACCATCGACATTGGGAAACTGCTCCAGGATCGCGGTGTCGAATTTCTGGGCCGCATACTTCGAGGCGGTCGCGGAGCAGTTCACCGTGCTGATAATGCCGATGTAGTTCCGCGTTGCCGATCGACCGTCAGGACGTCGAAAGCCCATAAACGTCCGACCTTCGACCGGCGTGGGAGGCTCGGGGATTTCCGAACAAAACGCGTAGTCGAGCGTCAACTCTCCAGCGGAGACGTTATGTACATGCACCCATCCGCCCGCCGCGATATTCGTGGAGGCGAACCCAATCGTCTGCCCAAATTTCTTGATCGGCTGTCCCACTTCGATCGGACGCAAGGCGATCTTATGTCCCATATCGACGTTCTCGCGAGCGGTGATTTCGACCCCACCAAACGAGAACTTCGTACCTTCGGGAACACGTCGAGCCGCGACGGCCGTGTTATCTTCGGGGTGCAAACGAACAAATGGTGCAGTTGTCATGGATGCCTTTCTGAGAAACGACGATGCCACCCGCAGACTATTCGTTTTCCGCCCTCGCGGCAATCCGATTCGCCTGAGAGGCCTCATTCTTCAAGGGTGACCGGGAGATTCGACTTAAGAAGCCCTCGGCATTCGGAGAATGCCGTCTACTTTAGCTAGCGCGGAGACGTGGCAACCTCAACCTGTGCCCCCAACTCATCGTCATCAACCGGATAGTTCGCGAATTGAACGGTATAGCGAGCTTCAAACCACTCGCGAATGGACGGAATCACACCCTCATCGAATAATGGCCGCACATGCAGCGTCGCTCCGTCGATCGACTGACGAATCTCACCGTTGTCAACCAAAACCTCACCCGCTTTCAGAACATAGCGAGGTAATTCGAACATCTTTTCGATGTCGGCTTGAGGTGAATAGATCGTCACGTCGGCATCGGCACCGACTCCCAAATGCCCTTTCTGCGTCAGCCCCAGAATTCGCGCCGGGCCGGCACGAGTGATAATTGCGATTTCATTCAGAGTATATTCGCGAGTGAGTTCCGGAAGCACGCAACGCGATCGCACTCCCTCTGGAAGCGAAGCAATCGCTTCCTGCCGCCGATTGCGGTCCATCAAGAGTGCGATAATCTGCGGATAGGCCAGGAACGACGCCCCGTTCGGATGATCGGTACTCATCGCAATTCGCCAGGGATCCTGCACCAGCAGATACCACTCCAGGCCAATCGCCCATTGTAGCGCATGCACCAGACTCTTCTGCTTGTACTGAATCGGAACGATCCCGCATCCCGCTTCCTGTTCGATGTCGCCGCTAAACCATTTTCCGCCGGTGACTCGATGCAGGTAGTACCCCAACGGGCCGTCGCCCGTCATCGAACAGGTCCGTCCGAACATCACCTGACCGACATCCACCGTCAGATTCGGATGCGAATTGACATAGTCCGCCAGTTCCGTGACGCGCGATCCGAATGTGGCCTGGTCGTCGGGATCACCATCGTAGCTGTGAAACTGAATATGAGTCACATGCCCGCGATGCCCCTCCAATGCCCGCATGCTTTCCAACGTCGTCGACCAGTTGCCGGGCATCCCCAGGTTGTTGCAATGAATATGCAGCGGATGAGGCAGCCCCAGTTCATCGACCGCCTTCGCGAGCCCCACCAGGATCTGGCGAGGCGTGATGTCGAAGTGGTCGACGGTATCGTCCAGTCCCGACACATTTCCTAAACCGCGGCTCTTCCAGACTTCGACGCCACCCGGATTCACCGCCTTGATCGCATAACCCTTGGTCGCCCCCAGCAACCAACCCAGATACGCTGTAATCAACTGTGGTTGCTTCGCCTTCAACTGTTGCATCACATACTGATTGTTTCCCGCCAGCACAAAGAAACCCTTGTCGAGCAGCGGTGTATCGAGAAATTCCTCATGAGCATGCCGCGCCGTCAGCGGCGGGATCGCGGCATCGAACGCGGTGGTATATCCCAATCCGGCATACAGGTATGCCGTCGCAAAGGTCGTCGGGACACTTCCCGCGATTCCCGATCGCAGCAACTCCGTACGATGCAGCTTCCGCCCACGACGATGCTCCTCGGGCAACATCTTCCTCGCCGCGTTAACCTTGGGCCCGGCGATGTGGCAATGCATGTCGATCCCACCTGGCATGACAACCAGGCCCGTCGCATCGAGGACTCGGTCCGCCTTCACGGCGGGACTCGTTGGAGCGGCGACAACACGGCCATTTTCGATCCAGATATCGCGGACAGCCCCATCGATCCCATTGGCAGGATCATGGACGGTACCGTTACGGATTAAGAGCAGAGTCATGGCATACCGCAGTTTATTGCATTACAGAGCAAGGCGTTTGCTTCATCGGGTGCTCAACATTCACGGCAACTCTCTTAAGAAAGCTTCCATCGGCCCCCGAGTCTGTTCCGGGACGACTGCCGGATAGCCGTACCAGACCAGGCCAACGATCGATTGCTGAGACGAATCGATCCCCAGCAGACTGTAGAAGTCCGGGTGCCGCGTCACGTCGCCGGTCGACCACTTCGTGCCGATCCCGGCGGACCACAGCGCGAGCTGCAAGTTCTGGATCGCGCAGCAGCAGGCGGCGTAATCTTCTTCGCGGCGAAGTGGATCGGTTGCCTGGTCGCAGGTGATCACGATCCAGCCAGGAACCTGAGCCCACTTCTTCGTTTTGGATTCCGCCTCGGCAGCACCTTTGGCGGCGGTGATGATTTTGGCGTTCAACGCGACTACAGCCTTCGCCGTTTCTGGGCCAAGCAGAATCGCATGCCACGGTTCGGTCTTTTTGTGGTTCGGGGCCCAGCGAGCCAGGTCCAGCGCTTCCAATACAACGTCTTTAGACGGAACGTCAGGACGAAAACTACCGATCGTTCGGCGACCGCGAATGACGGCGCTGATTGCGAAATTGATCTGATTCATTGGTGCGGAGTCTGTATCAGCCGGCATCGATTCATCCTTGAGAGTCTACTTGTCAGAGGCATACTCTAACCGGTCTGCTGCAAATCCATTAGTTGAGCGAACCGTTCGAGCACGCGAATTTTCAGCGGGGCGAATTCCGGTTGATCGAACTCACCCGATTCGACGAGGTTAAACGCGGCGACGCGAGCTTCTTCCAGCAACGCCTTATCGCGAATCAAGTCGGCCACCCGTAACGGCAGCGATCCACTTTGACGAGTCCCCAGCACGTCGCCGGGGCCGCGCAGTTCGAAGTCGACTTCGGCAATGCGGAAGCCGTCCGATGTATTCTCCATCGCGGTCAGCCGAGCCGTCGCCTCGGGCGTGGACGCATCGCTGAACAGGAAGCAGTAGCCCTGAAAGCGACCTCGACCGATGCGGCCACGTAGCTGATGCAGTTGCGACAGCCCGAATCGTTCGGCCTGATGCACGATCATCAGCGTCGCATTCGGTACATCGACTCCCACTTCGATCACGGTCGTGGCGACCAGAGCCTGCACGTCGCCATTTCGAAACGCGGCCATCGTCGCCGCTCGTTCTTCGCGAGCTTGCTGGCCATGTACCAATCCGACTTTGAAATCCTTCAACTCCCCAGCGGAAACGTCGCGAAACACGGCCTCGGCACTGATCGAGGTATCGGTTCCGATAGGCAGCGAAGCATCTTCTTCCACGCGGGGGCAGACCAGATACACCTGTCGACCTTCTCGCAGTCGCTCACGAATGAAATCCCACACCTTGCGAGCGGCCTGTGGACCGACAATCCGGCTGGTGACAACGCGCTGTCGTCCCGGCGGCAATTCATCGATCACCGTCAGGTCCAGATCACCGAACTGCGTCAAGCACAGGCTGCGCGGGATCGGCGTGGCGGTCATCACCAGCACGTGCGGCGCGACCTCTCCTTCGGAAAACTTCGATCGCTGCATCACACCGAACTTGTGTTGTTCATCGATAATCACCAGGCCCAGCGACGGGAATTTCACGCCGCTTTGAATCAATGCCTGCGTCCCGATCACCATCTGAACCTGGCCGCTGGCGATCCCCTCCAGCGTTTCGCGACGGACCGCCGCCGTAAGCTGACCCGTCAGCAATCTTCGTTCGACACGACTTCCCTCAAGCAGCGAGTCGATCGTCTGCCAATGCTGCTGGGCGAGGACTTCGGTCGGTGCCATGAGCGCCGCCTGTTGACCCGCTGCGATCGCGACCAGCATCGCATAAACCGCGATCGCGGTCTTGCCTGCCCCCACGTCGGCCTGCAGCAGGCGGTGCATCGCCTGTTCACGCTCGAGATCCGCAATGATCTCCAGGATCGCGCGATCTTGTCCTCCTGTGAACCGAAACGAAAACAAGCGCCGAATGCGGGCGTCGATCTTCGCCGTATTGGGCAGCGGCGTTGCGCGCTGCTCCTTCCGCCACATCCGGCGACGCATCGCTAGTCCAAGCTGAAACTCCAGCAAATCATCGAACAGAATGCGTCGACGCCCCAACTCGTACTGTTCCATCGAACTGGGCAGATGGACCTGCGTGAGCGCCTGTTTAATCTCTGGAACGCCTGCTCTCTCCCGAAAACTCTCCGGAAGCAATTCCGGAACGAGAGTCGCGTAGTCTTCGACGGCGTTTCGCATGACGCGCCGCATGTCGTGCTGACGTAGTCCTTCAGTCAGTCCATACCTTGGCAGCATGCCACCGGAAACATCGTCTTCATCATCACCCAGGAACTGCAGATGCGGGTGCGAGAATTCCCAGCGACGTTGGCTGAACTTGGGCTTTCCGGAAAACAGCACTCGCTGGCCGATTTCAAACTTGCGCAGCATGTAACGCTGATTGAACCAGACCCCGCGGACAAAGCCGCCATCCGATTGCAGCAGGATGGCGACGATACTCATCCCCTTCGACGTTTCTTTCGCGTCGCGATCAACCACGATCCCGCAAACCGTCTGCACTGTATCCGGCTGAATCTCGAAGACCGGAATGACTTTGGTCAAATCTAACACGTCGCGCGGGAGGTTAAATAGCAGATTCTCGGCGGTCAGCAGGTTCAAACGAGCCAGTTGATCTGCTCGTGCCGGTCCCACACCTCGTACAAACTGCACGGGGGTTTGCAGCGGATCATCGGAGGTTGAAATCGACATGCAGATCTATTTGCGTGAAAAGTGCTGAAGGAGCTATTTCTTCGGGCGAAAGGCTTTGATCTTGGATTCATCGGTCGTCAGGTACGGACCTTCCAGCAGGTCGATGCAATACGGGATCGCGGGAAAGACCGCATCGAGACATTCCTTGATCGCTTTCGGCTGGCCGGGCAGATTGACGATTAAAGATCGTCCGCAGATACCAGCCGTCTGCCGCGACAGGATCGCCGTTGGCACCTTTTCCAATGAGACCTTCCGCATTAGTTCACCGAACCCGGGCATCATTTTCTGACACACAGCCTCGGTCGCTTCCGGCGTGACATCGCGCAATGCGGGGCCAGTCCCCCCCGTCGTAATGATCAGACAGCATTGATCGTCATGGCTTAGTTCGCGCAGCGTTTCCTCGATCAGTAACTGTTCGTCTGGAATGACGCAGGCGACCGCTTCGAAGGGACTCGTGACGACTTCAGCTAGGTACTGCTTGATCGCTGGACCGCCGCGATCTTCGTATTCACCGCTGCTGGCACGGTCCGAAACGGTCACGATTCCAATTCGAGCGGGGGAGGCTGCGTCCGTCATCCTTTGGCCTTTGCCGGTGCCTTGCCAAACGTCTTGCCGCTGTTCTTCATCGCCGCTTCGAACGAAGTTCGAGCCTGCGTCCAGGCATCTTCCATCAAGGGGATATGGCAGCCACCTTTTCCTTCGCAAGAGTTCATCCCCGGCAGTTCGCCACAGCCTCCCTGACCCTTGCACTTGTTGTTGCCGCCACAAGTCTGATCGGCCATGGTGGCACAGGCCCCCTGTCCGGCACACGAATTGTCTTTGCCTCGGCCCAAGCCTTTGCAGGAATTCAGCCCGCGGCACGTGTGCGGCTCGTCAATGATCAACTTTTCAGTGTCGGTCAGCGTCACCGGCCCCGCAGGTTCGGTGCTGGCCGTCGTGCTGGGAGCGGGTGTCGAGGCACCCTTACAACCGATTGCCGTCCCCGCCACCATCCCACTCAAGGCCGCGACAGTCAGTTTATGAAAATCACGACGATCCATTCCGCCGTCCGACATAACAATCCCTTTCGGTTCGATACGAAGTATGCGAGACACTCGCAAGGGATCGAGAATGAATCCATGAATAGCGAGTGACCACTGGAGAAAGAGTATCGGGCGGAGTGAGATGGATGCAACCTACGAGAATGAAGATGTCATCGTCCAGGAGTCATTAAATCTTTCGGGCCACGAATTCAGATTCGTCGCCTTGGTGAAATGAGATCATTCCGTGGAGCTCGGCCTCTTTCAAAACGGCCCAGCCTCGGCCTTCGGCAAGACTCATTTCATCATTACCAGTCCAGCTCCACTCTACGAACGGCTTACCACTTTTGTGACTCATGCGGCAGTCGCACTGACCATGAACATATCCGAAGTGGAATTCACCGCTGCCAGTCTTCTCAAACTCGATGTAGCCCTCTTCTTCTTCGTCGATGAAGTCCCGATCCCACAGACTCATGGAAATAATTCGCCACCGACCTGAGAATGGAATGGCAAAGTCGGAATTATCGACCATCGAGAGCCTCAGAGCGATCGGTAAGCTTGCAATCGAACCCCAATGCGAATTGTCGAGCCCACGGAGGAACAATACAACAGACGACCGCCGCCGAAGGTCTAGATACGAAGATGTGCTGTGCTCCCCGTGCTTCTGAGAACCAGATACACCGCAGTTGTCCACGATCATTCGCGACGCCATCGATCAGGAATACGAAATCGCGAAATCGCTTTTCTCCAACGAATGCGTCGAAGCGAGTACGGATTGCCCTCAGACATCAGATTGAACGACTTGTCATGAAATCAGTCTTTTAGGGCTCGCAATCTCGCACGGATCTCTTCCAGCACCTTGGCATCCGTCCGCGCTCCGTAAGAAAGACCCCAATAGATTTGCTGGTCCGATTTCGCGATCGGCGTCACATCAAGGTCTGTCATCCAGTAGGGACGACGAAGGGTCTGCGGAGTGACAGCCTGATTGACTTCGCCCTTGGGTTGCACGTGCATGGTCAGGATGAATCCCCGCGCACTGGGGCCGATTTCGTCGTGGGCTTCCAGAGAGACTTCCCCTCCTTTCGAAATGCCGTGAATCTTGAAGGTCTGAGGTAAGTGCATGATTTTGACGGTCTCACTTCCGTCGAATTCGACTTTGGCCGCTGGAACCAATTTTTCGAGGGAGCGTTGGACAGCCTGCAGCGCGGCTTTTAGCTCGGGCTTGGGCACCTCATCCTCAGCGGTTCCGACCGCAACGTTGAACAAGACGGTTGCGAACGAGATGTACAAACTTGATCTCATGGCTTACTCCTGATGAGTCCGTTTCGGTCAGACCTGATAATATTACCGTGCGGCACGCTTAGTAAAGGCGAAATGTCTTAGGCATCTTTCAGTCAGATCTGGAGTTTTTCGAATGGAGCCGAATTCACCTCAGGCGAGTCCGCCGTTCGCATACGAGGATCTTTATGTGGGCCAGCGATTTACTAGCGGTACGCGTCAGGTAGAGCAGGACGAGATCATCGCCTTCGCCAAACAGTTTGATCCGCAACCGTTTCACACCGACCCCGAAGCTGCGAAACACACTCTCTTCCAAGGGTTGGTCGCCAGTGGGTGGCACACTGCGGCCATGACGATGCGGCTTCTCATCGATAGTGGGTTATCGATCGAAGGAGGAATGGTCGGGGCCGGGGGCGAATTGACGTGGCCCCGTCCGACGCGGCCCGGCTACATCCTGCAGGTCGAGACCGAGGTCGTTGAATTGCGGCCGTCACGTTCGCGGCCGGATCGAGGTCTCGCCACGATTCGCAGTGAGACGAAGAACCAGGCGGGTGAGGTGCTGCAGATCCTGTTTGCCAGACTAGTTGTCCCACGGCGGAATGAGCTTCCTTCGGCGTGAATCTGACGCGGCAAATCAGCTGGCCACGGTCTGTTTCAGACTGACGACAGTTGCCCGAACACCTTAAGGCGGGTATCGTTCCGCGTCGGATAACAATGTGAAATTGATGTTTTTCTCTGCAATTGAGGAGCAGTGGCGTGACGGAGCGAGTTGTCATCATCGGATCGGGCCCAGCCGGTTGGGCCGCCGCGATTTACGCCGCACGGGCAAATCTGGAACCGCTCGTTTTTGAAGGGGCGCAAACCGAAGAAAACCGCCTCTCAGGCACATTGCCCCTCGGCCAATTGAATTTGACGACGGAAGTCGAGAATTACCCGGGTTTTGCCGCGGGCAACCTCACTCAGTTTCTGGAAACCGCCATTCCTGAAGGGCAACGCAAGTACATGGCCCCGCACTCGGGTCATGGAGTCAGCGGCCCGGAACTGATGGAGTTGATGCGTCAGCAGGCGAAGAACTTCGGTACGCGAGTTGAGACAGACGACATCGTCGAAGTCGATACAACGTCGCGTCCGTTCAAGCTGAAGACACTGGAAGGCAAAGAAGTCCAGGCCCATTCGATCATCATCGCCACCGGCGCGCGAGCGAACTACTTAGGTCTCGAATCAGAAGACAAGTACAAGAACTACGGGGTCTCCGCTTGTGCCGTCTGTGACGGTGCGCTGCCGCGCTTCAGAAACAAGTCGCTGGTCGTCGTGGGCGGCGGTGACAGTGCGATGGAAGAAGCGAGCTACCTGACGAAGTTTGCTTCGACCGTGTATCTCGTTCACCGTCGTGGCGAGTTCCGGGCCAGCAAGATCATGGCCCAGCGCGCGTTGGAAAACCCCAAGATCTCAGTGAAGTGGTTCACCGGGGTTGAAGAAGTCCTGGGTGACGAGAAGCAGGGCGTGACGGGTGTGCGGCTGAAGGATCTGAAAAGCGGCGCGACGGAAGACTTGGCTGCTTCGGGAATGTTCTGTGCGATCGGCCATACGCCGAACACAAACTTCCTGAAGGGACAACTGCAGACCGATGACAAGGGTTACATCGTCTACACGAAGCCATTCCGCACTGATACGAGCGTGGAAGGGATCTTCGCTGCTGGCGACGTGGCTGACAGTTACTATCGGCAAGCAATCACGTCGGCCGGGACAGGCTGCATGGCGGCGCTGGATGCAGAACGCTGGCTGGGTGCCCAAGGCGTTCACTGATACTGGTGAATGCCGTCCACTGCGGTTGATTGCTAAAAAGTCATCACTCGTCTTTTGAACGGGAACATCAAGTCCATGCTGACCAAAGAAGGTTGTCTTGCGCGACGAACGCGGCTGTGGAATGCTGTTCCCGACGATTGCGAATGGTTGCTGATTGCCGATCCGCGGCATGTTCTCTATCTGTCAAACTTCCTCGTTCATCCGCTGACGTTTTCGGCCGGAGAACGAGCGTGGTTGCTGCTGGAACGCGACGGTAAAGCGACCTTGCTGGGTGACAACTTCACTCTGCGATCGCGCGCCGGCGAGCCATTCATTGACGACGAAGTCATGGTCAAGTGGTACGACCACCAGCACTCTGTCATCAATCGCGATCATGCACTGCTGGTCGCATCAGAGCTAATTTCAAAGCGGCTGGCAGATCGTAATGGCGCTGTCGAAGCGGAATGGCTACCGATCGGTGCGTTCGAAGTCTTGGGGCTCGATCACGAGCGTCATTCGGTCCGCCGAGAAGCGGGTGACACCGAGAGCAGCGGTGCGGTGGATCTCGGGACGACACTTCGAACCTTGCGTCGTCAAAAGCATCCCGACGAGATCGCGTTGCTGAAAGAGTGCATGCGCGCAGGCGAGGCAGGCATGATTCGGCTTCGCGAAATCATGCGTCCAGGGATCACGGAGTTCGAGATCTTCCGCGAAGTTCAGAACGCTGCGTTAGCTGCGGCGGGCCGTCCAGGCCTGATCTATGGGGACTTCCGAGCGGCCAATGCAGCGCACCCAAAGGTGGGCGGCTTGCCCACCGGGTATGCACTGCAAGCAGGTGACATGTTCACGTTGGACTACTCGGTGGTCCTTGATGGCTATCGGTCTGACTTTACGAATTGCCTGACCGTGAGCAAGCCGACCGAGGGCCAGCAACGGCTGTACGATTTGGTGACGGCCGCTCAACGAAACGGCGAGACGGTGCTGAAGGCAGGCAACAAAGCCCGCGACGTGTTCCATGCGGTCAACCAACCGATTCTGGAAGCAGGCCTGGCTGACAAGTTCGCCCATCACGCTGGCCACGGGATCGGATTGGCTCACCCGGAAGCTCCGATCCTGGTTCCCGAAAGCGATGACATCTTGCTGGCAGGGGACGTCGTCACGCTCGAACCGGGGCTGTACGTCGAAGGAATCGGCGGCATCCGCATCGAGCATAACTACCTCATCACCGATGCCGGCTACGAACGCTTGAGCAATCACGTGATCTCGTTGACCTGAAATTCAGATCATCGGATGCGTGTAATCGGTCGGTTTGATACCAAGACAGTGCAGATAGACTAAGGATTTCGTGGATGACTCAGGTCGATTGGAGCTACCATCGCAACGGGTGCAAAACCTGCGGTAAGACCGCGGCGTTCCTGGAAGAGCATCAAATCGGCATCACCGCGCAGGAAGACGCGCGCAAGACACCGCTTGTCGAAGCCGACGCACTGAAGTTAGTCAGTCAGGTCAACGATCTCTACGTCACTCGCGGGACGAAAGTGATTCATATCAACCTGAAATCTGAACGTCCCGACGACGAAACTCTGCTCGGGCTGCTCATCGGACCCAGCGGTAAGTTGCGGGCCCCCACGTTGAAGATTGGCAAGACGATGATCGTTGGATTCGATCAAGCCACCTATGAAAAAGTGGTCGGGTGATTGAGACCTTCTGGCCCGCGTCATGGACCAGTGTAGCGACGGATTTGGCGTCTGAGAACGGTGATGTTCGAGGATCAATCGACGGTTTTTGACTTGGGATGGGTCATCACGGACAAATCAGGTTCCCAATTGCTGCGCGATCCCTGATCCGCTAGCATCTGCAGACCTGCGTGTTTTACCCTCGAATGACGTCGCATGAATCCATGTCCTGTTCGTATTTGCGGAAACCGTCATCGTGGCATTTCTCAAAGTCACTAAGGGACCATCAGCCGGGCAGGTCATTCCGTTGCTTGCAGATGGGACAATCTTAGGGCGTCATCCTTCGTCGCAAGTCGTGCTGGATGACGGTGCCGTAAGCCGCCATCATGCTCAACTTGTTGGAGAAGACGGCATCTTCTTTATCGAAGATCTCCGCAGTCGGAATGGGACCGAGGTCAACGGTGTCCGGATCTCTGCTAGGACCAAATTGAACGACGGTGACGCGATTCGAGTCTGCGACCATACGTTTCAATTCTTGACGCAGATCGACCGCGAACCGCTCGTGAGCCGCAAGAAGGTCTTCATCGGGAGCAACTCGGCCCCCCCTCGCTCCGGCACGATCGATGATGCCGATGATGATCAAGGGCCAACGGGCCCGCAACATGTTGTTCCGGGCAGCCAAGCGGAAGGTTCTTCCGTCCTGTCCGCTTTGGAGGCCAGTTCGACGGGGCGCGGCCTTCGGCTGAACGTACGACCGGAAGTCAAGCTGCGAGCCATCCTCGAAATCAGCTCCGCACTCGGCCGGGTTCTGGATCTGGAACAAGTCCTCTCGGTCACCTTGAAGTCACTGTTTAAGATTTTCAATCAGGCCGACGCGGGATTTGTATTGCTGAAAGATCCCGACACTAACCGGTTGAAAGTGCACGCGTCGCAGTGTCTGGCTGCGAATGATGAAGAAGATGTTCCGATCAGCATGACCGTGGTCCGTCAGGCAATGGATCAGACGCAGGCTATTCTCAGCGCCGACGTGATGGGGGACCGTCGCTTTCGCAGCAGCGAAAGTTTGACCGATCTGAGATTGCGATCGTTGATGTGCGCTCCGCTGCTGGGGACTGACGGGTCCGCGCTGGGAGTCATTCAGCTCAGCACTTTTGAGGCGTCGAATCCCTTCACGCATGATGACCTGGACTTGCTCGTCAATGTCACCTCGCAGGCGGCGTTGGCTGTTGAATACGCGACATTGCACGACACGATTGTGCGACAACGTGAAGTAGAACGCGACATGGCATTTGCTGCGCAGGTCCAGCAAGGCTTCTTGCCCAGCGTCTCACCGCAGATCGAAGGCTTCAAGTTTGCCGACTACTACAAATCGGCATTTGAAGTTGGTGGTGACTACTTCGATTATGTGCGGTTGCCTGATGGACGCCTCGCGATGGCGATTGGTGATGTTGCCGGTAAGGGAGTCTCTGCGGCACTGTTGATGGCTCGATTACACGCTTCGGCGCGATATCATTTGCTCAGCGCGACTTCCCCCGGTTTGGCGATGACTGAGTTGAATGCCGAAATCAGCGGCAGTGGCCTTGGTTTCCGCCTGATCACGCTGGTCTTCGCCGTCGTCGATCCGAAGTCGAAAACAGTCTGTATTGCCAACGCGGGACACCTACCACCAATCCACCGTACTGCCGACGGTCAGGTCGCACGGGTCGGAATGGAAGCCTCGGGCTTGCCGTTAGGAGTGCTTCCTGAGCAGAAGTTCAACGAGATGACTCTGTCTCTGGCTCCAGGCCAATCACTGGTATTTTACACCGATGGTATCACCGAGGCGATGGACGCCAAGGAAGAGATGTACGGTAAGGTCCGTCTTCAAGAGGCGATTGCAACTTCTGCTGGTGATATCGATTCGATGATGAATGAATTGGTCGAGGCCGTCGAAGTATTTTGTGGTTCATCGTCGCAACGAGACGACATCTGTGTCACTGCCGTACAGTGTGTCTCGTAGTCAAGAGGTTTCGGTGTCGCTCGATAGTCGTCAAGTGCTTGGTGAAGGCGGCCACGTCGCGCGTCGATTGGGGACCTACGAATCACGACCGGAACAGCTCGAGATGGCGGATGCGGTCGCGCATGCCATTGATGCGGGCGAGCATCTTGTTGTTGAAGCAGGTACAGGTACCGGAAAGAGCTTCGCTTACCTGGTCCCTGCGATCCTGGCTGCCACGGCAGGACAGGGCAATGGTGGCCCACGCCGGAAGGTCGTGATTTCGACTCACACCATCAGTCTGCAGGAGCAGCTCATCGCGAAGGATATTCCATTCCTCAACGCAGTGCTGCCAGTCGAATTTTCCGCGGTGTTGGTGAAAGGGCGATCCAACTATGTCAGCCTGCGTCGATTAAAGGGAGCGGTCGATCGATCGAATGCCCTGTTCGCGCAGCCTGAAGAAATGCAGCAGCTAACTCAACTGGTCGAATGGTCGCGGCACACGGGTGACGGAAGTCTATCGGACATCAGTTTCAAGCCGGTGTCGAGTGTCTGGGACGAAGTGAAGAGCGAACACGGCAACTGCCTGGGCAAGTCGTGTCCCACGTATAACGATTGCCTGTACTATCGCGCGCGGCGTCGCATCTGGAATGCAGATTTACTGGTCGTCAATCACGCCTTGTTCTTCGCGGATCTGGCCCTTCGTCGCGAAGGGGCCAGTGTCCTGCCCGACTATGACGCCGTCGTGTTCGACGAAGCACACACGCTCGAGCAAGTCGCTGCTGACCATCTGGGGTTGTCGGTGACGGGCGGACAGGTGGAATACCTGTTGAACCGACTCTACAACGATCGAACGCAAAAGGGACTGCTGACGAAGTTGCCGATGACTGACATGGAGGCGTACAAGGCGAAATCAGCGGCAGAACAACTCGTGGATCGTGTCCGGTTTGCCAATCGCGATTTGTTCGCTTCGCTCAGTGAATGGCGGCAACAATTAGGATCCAAAAACGGTCGCCTTCGTCGGCCACCCGATGTTACCAACGATGTCTCACCGTCGCTGAAGGAGTTGGCCGCGAGAATCATGGAGTTGGCTAAAGCGATCGAGCGCGACGAGGCACGCATTGAATACACCGCTGCCGCGGATCGATGCTCTGGACTCGCGAATTCGCTTAACTCGTGGATGCAGCAGGCCGAACGAGAATCGGTCTATTGGATTGAATCGACTGGCCCGCCGCATCAGCAGCGATTGCGACTTGTCTCTGCGCCGGTCGACGTGGCGCCGGTCTTGCGCGATGAACTCTTCGGCCGCGTCAGGACAGTCATCCTCACAAGTGCCACGCTGGCCGTCGGCAAGCAGAGCTTCGACTTTATCCGTCAGCGACTTGGCCTCACGAAGGCGAAGGAACTGAAGCTTGGAAGTCCGTTCAACTATGCCGAGCAGATGAAGCTGTTTCTGCCCGAGGCCATGCCGGACCCGACTGAAGCACCGGCCGAGTATCTCAACGCGGTCTGTCGGCAGATCCAGCACTATGTCACCGAGACACAAGGGCATGCCTTTGTCCTGTTCACCAGCTATCAAATGCTGCGCGATGTGGCTCGCCGAATGACGCCTTGGTTCGTCTCGAAGAATTTCGGTCTGTACGTGCAAGGGTCCGACATGCCACGGACCCAACTGCTGGAAAAGTTCCGACAAGATCCTGCAGGAGTCCTGTTTGGTGCAGACAGCTTCTGGCAAGGAGTCGATGTCCCCGGGGATGCCCTGCAGAATGTGATCATCGCTAAACTGCCTTTCAGTGTGCCCGATCATCCGCTGTTGGAGGCGCGGCTGGAAGCGATCCGCACGAATGGCGGCAATCCGTTCTTCGACTATCAAGTTCCCGAAGCGATCATCAAGCTGAAGCAGGGGGTCGGTCGTTTGATCCGATCCAAAACGGATACCGGAATTGTGGCGATCCTGGATCCTCGGATTCGCACGAAGCGATACGGTCAACTGTTTCTGGACAGCCTGCCGCAATGTCCCGTGTTCGGCAACGACGACTAACATGTGCGATTTCGAATGTTGAAAGAGCCAGAGAACGCCATGGCCAGTAGTCGCCGAGCGATGTTGCAACTGAACATCGCCGTGGCGTTGTTCGGCTTGGCTGGTCTGCTGGGAAAGGTCACTGCAGCGTCGGCATTGATGATCGTGATGGGCCGCACTGTCTTCGGCACGGCAGCCTTTGCGGCACTATTCGGAATCGGCCTGCTCCCCCGTCCGAATGTCCCTCTGAAAAGTCTCATCAAGCTTGTCTGGCCGGGCCTGTTGCTCGCGATCCACTGGGCGACATTCTTTCAATCGATTCGCACCTCGTCCGTCGCAATCGCGCTGTTGTCCTACTCCAGCTTCCCTGCGTTTGTCACTCTGGTCGAGCCGATTATTTTTCGCGAGCCCCGACGCCGGATCGATGCTGTCACGGCGTTACTGGTCGTCATCGGATTGGCGGTGTTGACTCCCAATCTCGATCCACATGATGCCGCCACCGTTGGAGTCGCCTGGGGTGTGCTATCAGGCATCACCTTTGCTGCGGTTATTCTGCTGAACCGTCGTTTCGCGAGTGAACTTCCGCCAGTAACGATCGCGGCAGGGCAAAACCTGTTCGCGGCCCTCGCGATGGTCACGCTGCTCCCTCTCTACTACGAACCGTTACAGATCCACGATTGGCTGTTGCTCGTTGTGCTCGGCGTCGTCTTTACGGCGCTGGCGCATTTCCTGTTCATTCAAAGTCTGATGAACATGCGGGTCCAACTCGCCAGCATCGTCAGCGCGCTGGAATCCATCTACGGAGGCATCTTCGCGTGGCTGCTGCTGGGCGAAGCTCCCACTCTGCGCACCTGGTGTGGCGGTGCCTTGATACTGGCGGCAGTCATTATTGGAGCTTCAGCACATCCGAATCAGGTGAGCGAGCCTTTGTGATTCAATGATTGCTCGGGAGGCCTTCGAACAGGCTGCTGCCGACCCGGACAAGCGTGGCGCCTTCTTCGATACCGATCTCGAAGTCGCCACTCATTCCCATCGACAGGTCAGGCAACTTCAAATGACCGCCACAAGCGTCAACCAACTGATCGCGAAGAAGACGCAGCGATCGGAAGACCGCTCTGGCGGAATCATCGTCTTCACTGAGCGGTGCCATCGTCATGAGCCCTTCAATGGCGATCGAGTCGAGCTGGCAGATATCCGCCCACGATGCCATGAGGTCCGTGGGGTCGAAGCCGTCTTTCGATTTCTCGCCCGAGACATTGACCTCGAGAAGTACCCGAGGAGTCGCCGTGATATTCGATTGCTGCTTCTTGGCTTCTTTATCGATGGCTTGCAATAGCCGCACTGAATCGACGGAATGCAGACGATTCGCGACAGGCAGCAACAGATCGACTTTGTTCCGCTGCAGGTGCCCGATCATATGCCAGCGAACTTCTTTCGGAAGATCGTGTGCACGCGAGACCAACTGCTGCGGTCGGCTTTCGCCCAGGTCGAGAACGCCGAGATCAATCAGGGCTCGCACCCAATCAAGCTCTGCATACTTAGTGACGGCAACCAGTGTTACTTCGTCACGTGTACGGCCTGCACGGGCGCAGGCGGTATCGATTCGCTCTCGAACGCGATTCAGATTGGACTGCAGTGTTGAAACGAGATTCGAAGCCATACCGAGCCATCATACAGCGCATATCGATCAGTCAAACAGGTAGCTGACCGATTCGTTGCGATGGATCCGCCGGATCGCTTCACCCAGCAATGGGGCGACCGAGACGACCCGAATGTTTGGCAGCATTTGCTCGGGTTTCAAAGGCAGGCTGTTCGTCACAACGATTTCGACGATCGGCGCTTCTCCCAATCGTTTAGCGGCCTGACCGCAGAAGACGGCGTGAGTGGCACCCACATAGATGCGGCTGGCTCCGTGCTGATGGATCGTCTTCACGGCACCCGCCATCGATCCACCCGTGGTGATCATGTCATCGAAAATGATGCACGTCTTCCCTCCGATGGGCCCGCCGATCAGATTTTCCTGGCGAGTCTCAAAGGCATTCGCGCGTCGCTTGTCGACGATCGCAAAGCTGCCGCCCAAATGGTCGACGTGCTGCAACGATCGCTTAATGCTCCCTTCGTCCGGACTGACGATGACCAGGTTCTCTTTCGAAAGGTTCAATGATCGGAAGTAGTCATCCAGAATCGGAGCGGCATATAAGTGATCCACGGGACAATCGAAGAACCCCTGGATCTGAGCGGCATGCAGGTCCATTGCCAGCACTCGGTCAGCCCCGGCCTTCGTGATCAGGTTCGCGACCAGCTTCGCCGTGATGGGAACGCGACCCATGTCCTTACGATCCTGGCGCGCATATCCATAGTAGGGGAGCACAGCCGTGATACGAGCCGCGCTGGCACGCTTGCACGTATCGATCAAGATCAGCAGTTCCATCAGGTTTTCGTTGACTGATGGACCGGTGGGTTGAATCAGGAACACGTCCCGACCACGCACGTTCTGATCCAGCCGGACAGAGATTTCTCCATCCGGAAAATTCCCCAGCTCAACTGCTCCCAGGCCAATCCCCAAGTAGGAAGCGATTTCGGCGGCGAGTTTCGGGTTCGCGCGGCCACTCAGAATACAGAGTTCGTCGTGCATGAATACGCTGCTGAACCGATCATGGGCATGGAAGGAGGGCGGTCAAAACGGGGCCGCATTTTCAGCCAAGCCCCTGCCAAACGCAAGCCGCACAACGGAGTTTGTCGCAATGAACTAAGGAATTGCAGGATGCAAATCGCAATGCGAAAAATGCGATTTTCCGTAGTCTAGAGTCTGCCAGATGCAGCGATTGGATCGTTCGGTTCGCTGTCTTCGTTTTCGCTGAAGCGTGATTAGCCTTCCAGCGACGTGAATGGCGCAACTTCGGTTCCGGCTGGAACTTCGACCTTCCCGCGCAGCACGACATGCGGTCCGATTCGGCAATCAGCGCCAATCACGACTGGGCCGTGAATGTATGTGAACGGAAGGATGACGGTGTCCGCACCAATGACCGCTCGCGGATCGATATACGTCAGTTCCGGGACCGAGATGGAGACCCCGTTTGCCATCAGTCGCGACAGATTCGACTGCTGAATCGCACGGGTCACATCAGCCAATTGGGCTCGCGTGTTGACCCCCATCGCTTCAGACACGTCAAAGACTTTGGCGGCAACCACCGTTTTGCCGTCTCGCTTCAACACCAGTGGACAATCTGTCAGGTAGTATTCTGCCTGGTTGTTATCGGGGCGAATGCGGTCCAATGCCGAGAGCAGCGACTTGGAGTCAAAGGCGTAACAACCGGTGTTGATCTCTTGGATGCTTCTTTGCTCTGCAGTGGCATCTCGTTCTTCGACGATCCGATCGAACTTGCCCGCGGAATCTCGAACAATACGTCCCAGACCCTGGTTTGCCTGTGTGTCTGTGGTGCCGATGACTGCGGCGGCGCTGGAATCGGACTGTGCTTTCAGCAGGCCCACCAACGATTCGCTTTTCAGGAGTGGCGTATCACCTGCGAGCACCAGCACGGGCCCGTCATGTGATGCCAACTGGTCGCGGCACATCATGATCGCATGCCCCGTCCCCTTCTGTTCGGCCTGAAGAGCAAACTCGACATCGGCGTGTCGAGAGAGTTCCGCCTGAACCAGTTCGGCACGGTGACCGACGACGGCCACGATCCGCGTGACACCGGACGCACGAGCTGCGTCCAGCACGTATTCGATCATCGGTCGTCCGCAGACTTCATGCAGCACCTTGGGCAGAGCCGACTTCATGCGAGTGCTTTTGCCCGCTGCCAGAATGATTCCTAACGCTCCGTTCGACAACGTAAATTCCTCTCGGTCGATAGTTCAAAAGTTGTGGCAATAAGTCACTCGGCCTGTTGCTGTACACGGAGTGGCAATATCGCAATAGCCGTATGTTCTTGTCGCCCATCGTCACAGATGGTCAATTAGAACTTGACACCGGCGCGCAGCATCAGGGTGTCGTTAAAATTGAATCCCGGCGTCACCGTCTTGAAGTCGACATTCCTGCCGAAGACGACACCGAGTTCGATGAACTTGTCATAGGTGACGTGATCGCTGCGAACACCGACGGCAAAACGCCAGTCCTGCATCTGCACTTGCTGTTGCGAAGAGACCCCGGGCTGATTGATCTGATAGGACTCAACGTGGTATTCGCCGCTCGCATACAGCCAATGAGCCCCGTGGTTGATGTTCCCCAGGAAGTAGCTGATTCGCGACTTCGGAAACAGCAGGCGGACTTCCCACTGATCGTTCGGGTTCCACACCACCCCGGCATACGGCAGGATGATCTTGTCGACACGATCCCAGTACCCGGCTCCCAAGACGATCATCCACTGTGGCGATGCGCGATAGAACAGCATGGCATTGCCGTCCAGTTGCAGTGCTTCGCGACCCAATCCGCCATTGAAGTCTGTATCCAAAGACGGATTGAAATCGAGTTGCATGCTCCACAATCCGACGATCGGTGTCGCCAGAGTTAAGTCCCAGCCCAAGCGATAGACCGAGCCAGGCAATGACGGACTACCGGGGCCATCCCACAACCGGACGCCTGCCTGTGGGGTACTCGTGAAGATCCAGCCGGGGCCGACTTGCGAAGTATGGGCGAGTTCGAAGTTGGTTTCTGTCGAAGAGAACCGTCCATTTCCCGGACTTTGGGCACCCGCGGGCGCCAAGTAAGTGAAGTCCATGCGGGGCGTGAACCCCATCCGATACGGTTGAGGGCCGTTGATCCCCGAGAGAATCGTTGATCCAGGCTGATTGCCGAGCACAGGATCGCCGTAGAGAAACGGATCTCGCAAGTTACCACCATCGTAATACGGGGCGGCTCCATTGGGTGCCATCGGTGAATTGATCGGCGGCGTCTCAAACGTCTGCGGATTTTGCCCGCGAATGATGGGATCGGACGGCGATCTGTTGGCCTGGAAGACCGCCGGCATCGCCATACGTGGAGCCGGCAGTTCGCTCGGGTGACCGAACATCGCAGCCGGATCAATTGCCGTCAGCGGACTCGACTGGCCCAGCGCTGAGGGAGCATGTGCCGCTAGTACGGCCACGACCACCAGAAATGGAATTCGCACGACGTGCCTCGCCTTGAGACCTGGAAACCCTACTGTTTTGAACCGCGAACGGGCGATTCCTGTACGGCGCAGACCGGTCAATACCGCCGATCCGCGTCGATCAAACGGGATTTCTCAGAAATGCCCAGACAGGTCAACACCAACTCCGGCCAATCCTGCCGTAGAACTGGCCGGAAACGAGCCCCGCGAACCTGCCAACGGGAATCGTGTCAAAGACTTGCATTCCGCCTGAACAGCCGCGATAGTGCTGCCTCAGGACGCCGCTTTGCGAGGAAAACTTCTTCGCATCTCGGGATGTCCACAACAACGGGCTGTGGCGCAGCTTGGCTAGCGCGCTTGACTGGGGGTCAAGAGGTCGCAGGTTC
>CAIMFH010000183.1 GCA_903840265.1 uncultured Schlesneria sp.
ATTCTGCAGCGCGAAATCGCTGCATGGTCAGCGGACGTCAATAACACGCAGCGGGGAATCGACTGGCGAATGAAAATCGACGACGCTCGATACAAACTCAAATCCGTCTACCCTAAAATTCAATGCTGACAAACCACTAGAGAGAGGTAGACGCCTAAATTTACAGCGTGCGATTCGACAGCGGATGTAGATGCATCGACTGCGGCCAACCCCCGTCGATTGGTTCGAGAACACCACGAGCGACATCAGGCGGCGGTAACTTCAACTACCAAGAGTAGCGGTGGTTACGGGCCGCCTTCGAACCAAGCCATCTAATCCCGCACCGCGGCGGGATGGCGCAGCCACGCCGCCTGGCTGCGATAGCAAGGCTTTCACGGCTTTGCATCCCCAACAGATGCTTTTTTCTTGCGTCGTTCGTCTGTTCGCATCCCCTTCAGCAATTCCTTCGACTCTTCGAGGTGGGCGTGGAAGTACTGACGCATCAGATCCAGCACCTTTCCCAACACGGGATCTCGCATGGTGTAAAAAACCTGGTTGCCGTCCTTTCTGGCGACGACAATGTGCTTGGATCTCAAGACTGCCAGATGTTGCGACACATTCGCCTGCTCCAGTTCCAGGCGTTCGAGGAGAACTGAAACAGAAACTTCGCCCGCATCGCGCAGTAACTCGACGATTGCGATCCGGGTCGGATGTGCCAAGGCCTTAAAGATTTCGGCTTTGAATTCGCGCATACGAAGTTTCCTCGAAAAGAAAGGTTGATGATGGATGTCAACCCGTATACGATCCCTCAACCAAATCTCTAATCAGTATATTCGAACCTTCGAATATACGCAACAGCGACCTGAGATTCTAGAAGCAACTGCAAAACGTCGATACCTTCCGATCCCAACTCAATTATCAGGTGCCCCATGTTTGCAGATCCGGCCAGTAACTCGACCAGTCGACTGTTCTCCGTACCGGGTTGGGAACTGGAACTGCTGGGAGCGGCAGTCTTCACGGTTGCTGTGGCCTGCTACCTGACGCGAGTTGTCTGGCTCGCAATCGCGCATGCCCGGCAAATGGAGAAGAGAGCCATGCAAGCAACAGTCGTCCGGCCAGATGAAAGCGGCCACTCCGGTCCCTACTGTGCGGGATGATCGAGTCAGATCTCGCACAATACATATGGTGAGCGGTTGTGAACATGAACAGTGCCGTTGCTTCAAATAAACCTGTGCCCGCGGTTGATCGTCCCACGGAGACGAATGAGGCAGCGCAGCGGGTAATGTCCCTCGTAGCGCGCGCCGGGCGATTGCTGCCCGCCCAGGGACCGTTGACGGGCTTTGCATTTCTGAACCCACTCCAAGGGTTCGAAGATTTGCCATTCGAGGAGGGAATGAAACGAGGCGAGAGCCAGTTTCCGTGTAAATCCTATCTGCCCAAAGAGTCCTATCGCGAGAAGCTTGCAACCGGTCGCATCAAATTGGATGACGTTCGAGCTGTCTTGCAGTCTGAGTTAGCCGCGGATGCGGACAAACCGATCACACCAGCCGGAACACGGTTCGAGATGCGCCTGGCGATGCTGCAATACCCATTGCATTCCGCTCCGCCCGAAGAATTGAGATGGTTCATTGCTGAAACCGAAGCGCTCACTCGCTTCGGAAAAGAAGTGCCGATGCCTATTCGCAGGGAGCTCGTGGAGGCCACACGACACTGGGTGATGCGCGAACTTGCCCGTCAATCCAATAGCGTTTCAGACTCCGCAATCGGGCACAACCCAACAGCATTTCGAATTACGCCTCATCTCTTGCGGAAGATTGACGCTCGGCCGCTCGATTGCTGGGACGAAAGCACATGGGACTCGGCCACGTTACAACTGCTGTGGCTCGTCTGCCGCGACGGCGTAAAGCAAGCGCAGCGACCAGTGAACACTAACGCTGAGTCCAGCATTCGCCATCGCGCGCTTCTGCTCGCCGCCACGGGTCAGGATAGCGATCTGCTGGTTCACCCCGTATTGATTCGGTTCTGTGCGGCCTTCACGGATCAGGGGATTTCGAACTGGGTATTGCCGGACCGTAACAAAGGATTCCTGCACGCGTTCTGCACCCTGCATCAATCTGCAAGCGCGCTGCACGAGAGCTGGATGCGACCATTAGTAAAGATGCTCGGCAGGATTCGGACTGAGCGGCGGACACCCGCCGACATCATCGTGGAATCACTGGACGACCTGGCTGTCCCCGAACAGGAATGGTCGGATTACATCGACGGGACGGTGCTGGCGCTGCGCGGCTGGGCGGGAATGATCTGGCAAATGGAAACCCGCGACGACCGAGTCGCCAAACCAGTACCGACAGGAAGCCTGCTCGAATTTGTGGCCGTTCAATTGTTGCTGGAGCGATGCGCGCTCAGACACTTATGCAAGAGTGCCGCGGTCCCAATCAAGAAATCTCTGACCACGCTTCGCTCGATCCTCATGAATCGTCTCGCAGCGCGCACGGATCCTTCGATAGAAAATCGCGTTTTTTACGTTTTTCAACTTGCCCAGTATATGGGTTGGAATCCCCAGGTTCTGGAGCAATTGACGACTGAGGAGTGGGAATCGCTCATCGCTGAAATCGAGGCCTTTCCTTCACTTGATCGCCGACGAATCTTGCATCGGGCGTTTGAACGCAGACTGCGAGTCAGGGCGCTGGATGCCATTGCGATCAAGAATCTGAAATTTACACACCTCAGCAAGACCGCACGATTTCAGTGCGTCTTCTGCCTGGATGCGCGTGAAGAGTCCTTTCGACGGCATCTCGAAGAGCAGGACTCGGGCATAGAGACCTTCGGTGCGGCGGGATTCTTCGGCATTCCCATGTATTTTCGCGGGATTGACGACGCGCACTTTTCGGCCCAGTGCCCGGTTGTCATTCGCCCCAAGCATCGGGTTGTGGAGGATATTACCGATGCGCAGGAGGAGATGCAGTTGTTCCGCGTGCGTTCGCGCCGCGTGCTTGGACTTGCCGCTCACCAGATTCATCTCGACAGCCGCAGTTTCGCTTCCGGGATGGTTCTGTCGGCGGGACTTGGGACGCTGGCGTCGATCCCGCTCGTGATGCGCGTCTTGTTTCCCAGTCTCGCCGCAAAGATCAGGGGTCTCTTCGGTCGCTTCGTGGCACCACCGCCGATGACTCGACTCCAGCTTGAACGCAAAGCATCAGCTACTGCTCCGGATGATGCAGAAATTGGATTCACCGTCGAAGAGATGGGAAGAATCACTGAGAATCTACTGCGCGACATCGGGATCACGTCGAGTTTTTCGAGGCTGGTGTTTTTCATCGGTCACGGATCAACCTGCCAGAACAATCCGCACCGGTCGACGTATGACTGCGGAGCCTGCACGGGAAATGCGGGCGGCCCCAACGCGCGAGCCATCGCAGCCATGCTCAACAACCCCAGAGTTCGACTGCTGCTGGGAGAGCGTGGTCTATTGATACCCGACGAGACTCGATTCATCGGAGGGTTACACAACACGTGCAAAGACACAGTAAGCTTTTACGATCTGGATCAACTGCCGAAAACACATCTCGATGAGTTTGCGTCTGCGAAGCGGGCCATTGATACTGCCTGTGAACGAAATGCGCACGAACGATGTCGACGGTTTTATTCGGCTCCTTTGAATCAGACCGCCAGCGCTGCACTCCAACATGTGCAAGATCGATCAGAGGATCTGGCGCAGACCCGCCCGGAGTTTGGCAACGCATCGAACGCCATGTGCATTGTGGGCCGTCGCTCTCGTTCGCAGGGGCTCTTTCTAGATCGGCGGTCCTTCCTGCAATCATACGACCCCACTTCGGACGATTCCGAATATACGATCCTTGGCCGGATCTTGGGTGCCGTCATTCCAGTGTGTTCCGGGATCAACATGCAGTATTACCTGTCAGCAGTTGATTCTCTCGGTTGGGGATGTGGGACGAAGTTGCCTCACAACGTCGTATCATTGCTCGGGGTGATGGACGGAGCGTCGAGTGATCTTCGCTGCGGCTTGCCACTGCAAAGCACGGAAATCCACGAGCCTGTACGCTGCCTTTTTGTCATTGAGACAACTCCGGACGGCATTCGCAAGGTCATGCAGCGCAATCCGGCAATCGCCCGAATCCTGGGAAATGGCTGGGCGCAGCTCGCGCTACTGGCACCGGAATCAAACGAGCTCCAAGTCTCTGAAGGTGGCAGTTTTCAGACCTATCGACTCACTCAATCGGAAATCCCGAAGGCGGCCACTTCGATTGATTGGTATCGAGGACGTCGCGACCATTTGCCATTTGCTTTGATCGAAAGTTAACCTGTCGCCAGTTAAAGAACTTGCCTCCGTGGCTTCCAGAGAATCAGATAGGCGGAGAGTAGGGTTAGCGGTGACGCCAGCGACCAATGTGGGAAGCCGAGTTGGATGATGCTCTGTTGGTCTGGGTCAATGCGCTGACCAAAATGAAAACCGGCAAGATCCCATCGCTGATTGACATCCATCCCTCCCCACCAGTCGGGATAATTGCCGTTCTCATCGGGTTGGGAATTAAGGATCTCAGACACTGGAAACGTTGAATATGTTGGCTGCGATCCAGGAAGAGGATGCGTCGACCTAATCACCCCGACAGTTCCTCGAATCGACATCACAGAAAAGGCCGAAACACGTAGCTGATCAATTTTGGCAAAGCTTCGCGCCCACATCCCCATCACCGCGCACGCCATTACCAGCGAGACACATCCAACCTTCCGCCTCCAGCCTCGAAAGAACTCACGCATGGGGCTGGCTCACGGCTGGTGGTCGCTTCCGGGACGGGACCAAGAGCAGGTAGGCGGAAACAAAGGTGAGAGGAGTAGTGACCGACCAGTAAGGAATGATCACAAAAGCCACCGGAGCCCTGGTTTGAACAATTTCTCCAGATCCGACATGAAATGGCCCCCAATTCCAGTACCGCGGTTTCGTCGTGTCATCTGGAGATGACAGTCCCGCCTTCTGCGTCATGTAAACATTCGGAGCGCGACCATCGTCTTCCCTGCTCCAATACACCAGGCTACCACTGTCCGATCCAAATACTTCAATGTGGTTCTCGTGGCTCCGCATGAGAATCAGATCACAGATCGCGAAGCTTCTCAGCCATCCACCCATCAACAACAGCGTCACCACCAGCGTGATTACCCCCGCCTTTCGTCGCCAACCGTGGAAGAAGGTGTGCATGGGGTATTCACACTCGTTGCCACTGTGATGACTGTATTCCGAAAAGCTGTTGAGCAACTTGCTCCGCATCCGCCATTGAGGGATGCCAAGTGTCACCGAAAACAGTGCCATCCGATGACGAATAGGACAGCAGATAACCGAATCCGTCGTATTCGATCTCAAGGTCAAGCAGCACGTCATTTATCGGAGTAGGTAGAGGAATCGCGGCGCCGGGAGGAAGCCAGCCGGAATGAGGTTCTCCCCCGAACCGGCATGGTACGCTCGCAATCCGCTTCATTGGACCATCGTTTTGTTCCACGGATGTCCCTACTGAGCCTCTCGAACAAAGATCAGCTCGAAGCCATTTGCTATGGAAAAATTGTTGGGGCTACCGCTCGTCGACGTGACCAGAATTTGCAACAGCTCCCAGCCCTCGTCGTTTCGATTGCGAATCTCGTTTTTCATTGCGGCGTCATCGGCGGGGCCCTTTTCAGCCATTTTTCCGGTGACGCGGTCCCAACCGAATCGAACGAATTCATACTCGCATTTCTTCGCCATTTGGATTTTGTCTTTCATCAGATGCCAGGAACACGGCCGACCAGGTGTTAGACCGCAGAAGGGGGAAGACACGGACTCACGATAGTAGGAACGACCGCGCGGCAGCAACCCCCCGCCGGTCGTTCAAATCTGGCCACTTTGCTAATGAGCAAGTTTTAACCAGTTGTCGTGAGAACCATTATACTTGGGTTTTGATGAACCCTATTTGTTGCCGGACTTCACACATGCCGTGCGATTTTCATCGCCGTGCTCCTAACGGTGACGTAGCTTCTTAATTGGGGTGACCGGGGGTCTAGCGCGTGCGGAGAGTTGAGGTCGCAGCGATTAAGGCAGCGGTGCCATCGCCTGCACGATCTCCGCGCGTGTTACCAGTTGATCACAATCCGAAGGCTCCAATTGCGGTCTACCACGTTCGATATTTTTTCGGCACCACGCTGAATATGACGCTGTTGCTGGCTGGGCACCATGAGGGCAATGCTCACCTCATGACGGTCGATGAACTGAATACTCTCGGACGACTCCTTATGAAGTGGTCGGTTTGATGAGGGCTCTCGCCGTCGCCCGATAACACAGAAGCAGACGTGAGGAAGACCGCGGATGTCATCCCGATTTCGGTAATTCTGTTTGGGAGCGCGGCAATATCGCCGTGCTCTTCCACTCGTTCATGGATGATTCTTTTCCAACTTGTGCAAGTAGAGATTTCATCATGCGATGCTGGATGTTGCGAATAGCATTCCTGTCGATGGCACTTGATTTCATTGACGTGGCTCCGGCGGATGCCGCTCCACCTACAGAAGTCTCGTATGCGACGCTGGACTATAAGGGCCCCGGCGCAATCAATACATTTTTGACCGGCATTCGCGGACAGTACATTGTGGGACTCTACACGACCTCATCGAATGCATCGCATGGTTTGATCTACGATGTCACGACACAGACTTGGAAGCAACTCGATGTCTACGTCGGCGGAGTCGCAGTCCCCAGCACGTCACCTTACGGCCCCGACCCAGTGACCGGTGGCTTGCATGTCGTGGGGAGCTACAAACTTGCTGGGTCCTCACTCGATCATGGGTTCTACTACGATTCGACGAAGCCTCTCACTTCTGCCTTCGTCTATCTAGATTTTCCGTCCACTTCGCAGGCAACCACCCTGAACACGATCCCGCACAGTATTTACGGCAATCAGATCGTGGGAAACTACGATACCTCGCTGAAAACCGGGAATGCGTTCCTCTACAACATCAGTACGAAGACGTATACGAATATCGACAAGCCAAACGACTCACGGCTCAATCCGACTCTCAGCACAACAGCCTATGGGATCTGGGAGAACCATGTCGCTGGCAGCTACACAAATCTGACAGGAACCCACGCCTATCTGCATGATCTGACGACGGGTGTCTTTACCGCGTATGACTATCCCAAGGCGATTCTTACGCACTTCGACGGTCTCACTGGCAACGGGGCGGAGGCCTTCAATTACACTGGCGATTACCTGTCGGCCGGGATGCTGACGGCCTTCTTTTTCGACGGCACACGCTATACCACGCTGAAGTATCCCGGCTCGGTCATCACCTCTGGCAACTCGGTCTACGACAGGACGGTCATCGGTGTCTACGTGGACACGACAGGACTCGTCCACGGATATGTTGCCAGGGTTCCTCTGTCTCAATCCGCTCCATGCACTATGCCTTGGCTCCTGGAAACCATTAGCGACGCCTACAACAGAATCTTGAGGACACTGCCGCAGACAATATTCGGCTAAATGGTGAGAGGTATCATCTGGGGCGCATCGCTTCAGCCTTTCCGGTCCTGACGGATAATTTAGGACCGACTCGGAACCAGTCATTGTCCGGTGCTGCGCCGCGGTTTCAGCCAATCTGCGGAGCAAAATGCGTCGACTATTGAGATGCACTTCATTTCCGACGCACTGTCGAATTCACGACATGACGTCGGCGGCCAACTCGTGATTCGAGAGATTTTCCCATGCGCCTTTGGATCTCTGCTGTCGTCCTGGCATTGCTGGCTGGAAGTTCCACTCATGAGGTGGCGGCACAGTCTCCGTCACCAGCACCAACGCTTTCTTCGGACATCCCGCACGATGTCCTGCTGAACGTGTTCCCTGGTTACAGTGGACTTGATGCCGCCAATCAGCGGGCGTTTGACGAGTTCTCGTGGCAGTCTTTTGTCGCGCTGAATTGGCCGGCAGATCTGCTGGGCAGGCCGCTGAACGATTCGATCCTGACTCGCCCCTTAGCTCCCCGTGTCTGGCAGTTCTACAAGACTCCTCAGGAAGTGTTTGATGCTGGCAGAACTCATCCGCTCGGCACCAACAACCCCGCCCAGCGCTCGCGGATCTTTCGGATGATGGTCAGTCAGACCTCGCAGTTTCCCATCAGAGGGCCCAACGATTCATTTCTGGAGGCCACGGGCTCGCCTTTAATTGATCGCAACCTGAACTTTGTGATGTATGACATCGTCCTGAACGACGTTGAATACAAGTACATCAAGGCGAACGGACTCGACACCAAAGCGGGACAACAAGCCTTCATGGACAAAGGCAAGACCGTCAGTTTCCCGCTGGGGGTCTATGCGGATCCTATCAAGAAGACTGGCGGCTCGGTCGGTGCCATCGAGATCAAGACCTCGTGGCGGATGCTCGATCCGAAAAAGGATGACCTGACCCGGTTTTACACCGTCAACGGAATTGTCTACGTCGATGCGCAAAACACCGTCAGCCGCAAGCCGTTGTTCATCGCGTCCACGATGGGGCTCGTCGGGATGCATATTATCCAGCGCGTCACCGGCCCCTATAGCGTGATCACTCGAAAGCCGACCGGTAATCAATTCTGGGTCTGGTCGACCTTCGAACATGTCGATAATGCGCCGCTGGCAGCGAACGCACGTGATGCCACAGACATCACATTGCCTCTTCCAACATCGGGCACGGCACCCGCCAAGGTGGATCGGACGTATTCATTCTACAATCCTCTGTACAAGGGACCGACCAATGTCGCTCCGGTTTTGAAATCGGGTGAAAGCAATTTTCTCTGGAATGACAAGCCCCCCTATGCCGCGCGCTATGCGACCGATGGCAAGTTTGGGACGCAGGTTGTGCGTGACTGGAAGATCTTCCCGGAAACGGCCGCTGTCAGCCAATCTTATCAGAGCCAACTTTCCGGCGACTCCGTCAGTAAGTACTTTCGCGGACTGCTGGGGGGAACCGTGTGGGCCAACTACGAACTGATTGGCAGTCAGTGGATGGGCGGAATCGAGCAACCGTCCACCGAAAACGGAAACATCCCGCGGTATCTTTCGAATACGACGCTGGAGACCTACATTCAGAATGTCAGCACTCAGGGCGAGTCGATGAGCACGATTTGCCAGTATCCGTATCCCCCGAACTTTCTCCCAGAAGGTTCGTGCATGTCATGCCATCAATGCGCACAAACGGCTGTCGGACAGAACGCAAACTTCAGCTTCCAGCTTGGTCGAGCCAAGTAGCACCGTTCACTCCTGGTTCGAGGCTGAGAAGAAAGCCGAGGGCGCGAAGGAGGAGTGACGGTGGACCTCGATCATGACCTTGCCGTCCTTCTGGACAGCCGACGCCAAACCGATCCGCGGCGCTACGCCCTTGGGGACCGGCGGTTCGGCGCACGCGGCCTTGCTAAGGAACAATAGCATCGTCAGTGAGCAGAGAAGACGCATCGAACAGCTCCCAGGGCGTGCCTGTCAGGCGAGCGTCAGCTTCACTTCGATGTTGCCGCGAGTTGCCTTGGAATAGGGGCAGACGCCGTGGGCCGCTTCCATCAGTTGCTGAGCGACCTCACGGTCGACATCCGGGATGCTGACATCGAGGTGTGCTTTTAGAAAGAAGGCGTTGTTCTCCATGAGCATCTCGATCGTGGCGGTGATCGACGGAGGGGTTGGTAGCGCGATTTTCTTCTGGGAAGCGACCAACTCGATGGCACCGATAAAGCAGGCCGACCAGGCGGCACCGAACAACTTTTCGGCGGCGGGGTGAGGTTCGGGTAAACGGAGATCGAGTTGGCCATCCGTGCTGCGTGTCGCACCGTCGGGGCCGCCGCTGGTGTGTGTCGTGCCAGTGAAGAGAACTTTGGCAGTCATGATCAGAGTCCTTATGGGTTTCAGAGACAGCGTGAGGGGACAGCGCCGCATCACAATATCCTACTCAGCCCATGAACGACAATGTTTTCCTATGTCCCGCGGAGTCGTGATGATCGTTGAAATGAGTTGTCAAAGAGCAGACCGTGATGCTGATTTGAATCGACCGCTGCTCGGAAATGTTGTGATGCTGACACACGAAGTCGCCGAATCAACGCGAGCGGCCGAATCGAGGCTTTTCCGCAACATCAATCTTCCCAAGTTGTAATGACGATACCAGTACTTTCCGACCTAGAGTTGATGTGAATCTGGTGCCGTAGTTCGTGCGATTCGATCAGCATCGTGAAGGTCACCAACGTCGGGAGAATGCCGACAGACGTGACGACGGAAGCGCACGATCACACCGGTGGCTCAACGGTTGTTCCTGTTGAGCAAAGGGCGTTGAGGGTTCGCCGAGTCAGCGAGGTGTCATTTTGTTCTTTCGCAAGGTTCGCGTCGCCGTTTGCATCAGTCCGCTCTTCTTCAGCACAGCCGGCGGGGCGTTCGGTGCCGATGGAGCATCGATTCCGCAGACGACAAGCACCACCGGTTCCGATTCGACATCGTCGAATCAACTCACTGGCCGGGAACTGCGACAGCTTCGCCGCGATCGCGAGGCGATGCGGGATGATCGCGTCAATATCCGGCATGACGAACGTCAGATTCAAAGCGATCGGCAGGACATTCGGGCGGCCGAGCACGATATCAAGATCAATCCTCAGAACACGGCCGCCGATCAGGCTCGCATTGCGGCGGATCGGCAGCAGATCGGGCGCGACCGACAAGACGTGCAACTGAATCGCCAGGACATGCAACGCGACCATCTGAGTGCCGAACGAGAACGTGCCCAGTTGCGTCAACAGTCGGCACAATCGAGCAGTGGAAGCAATCCAGGCCTTGGAACGACCGGCGGTGCTGGCTTCTTTGGACCGAAGCAGAATCACAAGCCGACCAATGTCGGCAGCGCAAACGCTGGATTCGAGAACGGATTCTCCGGAACAGGTGGCACTAATCAACAAGGGTCTGGCAGCGGACATCGTCACCAGATGCACCGCACTCATCAGACAAGCCACACAGGGAACGCGGGGGCGGGAGGAATGAGCGCCGGCGGGAATTCTGCGAGTGGACTTAGCACCGGTCATACTGGCCACAGCGGCCATGCCTCGGGCAGGCACACAATTCACACAAAGTGATTCGTCAACGGGCAACATCTTGCCAACGACGCAACTTTCAATCAACGACGACGATGCTTCCGCAGGATCATATTTTTGCAGCACGAACTTGACGATGCGCTTCGTCGAGACCGTAACTGGAGTGGAAACCGGCCAGCTTGCCATCTTCGAAACGAAGCTGAAACACACTACCCGTCTTTTCATCCGTGAAGATGTGCGTTTTGTCTTGATGTCGCTTTGGCAGGTCTGTGGCGACAGCCGGTTGAAGCGGGCCGAATTCTTTCTCGAACTCGGCGATCGGCATGGCGCGGTCAAAGGCGTGTTCAACTCGATTAGTAATCTCTTTGACGTCGATTATCGTGCGCCAAGCAGCGACATGCTCATTGAGGTACGCGATTTCAGGTTCTCGGGAACGTTGGCCGAAGTCGTAACCCAACCCGAACACAACGCAGCCCAGAACACAAGCCACGCCGGTCTTCACGAGCGGGCTTCTGACATAGAACATGCTCATGCGTGAATCTCCCGTGCTCATTGTCGTGCCGAACTCGTGATCAGATCGCCGAAGTGCGTTGAAACTTCGCCGCATCACGATATCCAATCGAGTCCGACATCAGCAAGGACGCACGACACCCGCCACTTCGCGCGTCTATCGCAATTCCAGAACCGAAGTGATCAGGCGGTGATCGGAGCCGTTGGCTTTGCCGACGACGCAGCTGCGGACTTGCCAGGCATCGTCGGCCAGGATGTGGTCGAGTCGCAGCCAGGGGTTGCCACCGGGCCAGCAATACTGCTGCGTGCAGGGGAACGAATAACCATAGCCGGTTCCTGCGATGTTGAACGCGTTCTGGAAGCCGAACCAGTTATTCTGATACAGGCTGCTTTCGCACGGCATGTTGAAGTCGCCGGCAATCAGCGTTGGGGCTTGTCCGCGATTGGTCTCGACAAAGTCGCGGGTGGCGCCCGCTTCTTCGGCTCGCAGGACGAGGTATCGCGACAACTGGCTGCTGCCGCGCTGTGTGATGGGGGACGAGATGTCTAGCGCCCGCAAACCGTGTCGGGGAGTCATCTGATGGATGTTAAAGAACATGACCTTGGTGGATGGTAACTCGAGTTCGCATTGAATGATGCCATCTCGATCGAACGCCTCGAAGTGACCGACTGCAACCAGCCGAGCCGGGTAGCGCGAGGCGAGGAAGAATTCGCCGTGTCGCACGACGTGCCATTCCGCAAAGTAGCTGTTCAACAACTTCGAGCGATCCCACGCGTCCTGCATCACGACGACATCGGGGTTGAAGCGGCCGATTTCTGCCAGCACACTCGCAAAATCAGGCTTGTAGTCCTGGACGTTGCAGCTCAGAACTTTCAGCTTGAATCCATCCAGGTCATCGGATGCCGTTGCCGTCCATTGTGCGATAGGTAGCGTCAGTCCCATGATCGGGCCGGCCACCGTGGCGATGGAAATCAGATTCACCAGGATCGCGGACCGGCTATAGGCGACCGACAACACCAGCAAGAGCAGGGCTGGAACGACGTACGGCGAGCGAGGCGCATAGGTCATCGCCGAACTGAACCACCAGTTCTCCGAAACGGCGAACAGGAGGGCACTGATGACAAACAGCACGGCCAGATTGACCCAGGAGAGTCGCGTGACCCAGCGAGTCATCACTGAAGACTTCGCACGAGGTGGGGCCGACGCTGTCATCACAAACCGATCTGTGGATTCCGCTTCGAATTTTGAAAGGGTGTATGACAAAGTCCGATTACCGGCAATCGCAGATTGTTGGCCATCAAGCACGTGAGCGTGTTTCGGTAGGGCGAACTGACTAGCAGGAGACCAGCTCGGAGATTCCCGCGATCGACTTCAGATTCGGCTCTTTCTGACCTTGTTCCGCCTGTCGGACGAGTTGAGCCATTTCCCATGCGGAGACGTAGTGATAGCGGAAGTTGGGCTGCAGGGCGTGAAGTTCCGCCAGTTCATGGTGAAACAATCGCATCTTTTCTCCGAGCAACATTTCCATATTGGCGGGCTTGCAGCCATGTGTGTGCAACTTGACGAAGCGCCAGTTCGGACGACCTTGGACTGTCACGCCGGCCTCGAGCCACACATGCAGACGACGCAGAGAAGGGGGGTGATTGCCCAGCAGATCACCGTTCTCGACGCGTGGCAGAATTCCAAATTTCTTGCGAGTGAAGTCGAACGTCAGCGGGCCTTGAATCATCAGCAAGCTGTTGTCAGGTTGACTTCCGCCGACCTTCGCCAGAACCCCGTGATCGTGCGACTTACATTGGCCCGGGATATCGGAGGCGTAGTAGATGCTGTTGATCGTGCGCGTTTGCGTATCGCTGGGAGCCGACGGCATCGTGAAGTCGGCATAGCAGCCGGTCTTCAGCAGAATGGGGATCTCGTGGTCGACGCCGCACCAGCGACCGTCGGGTCGAGAATTACACAGTGCCCAGTTGCCGTGAATGAATCCGTAAACGATCTTGCCCGTGACGGGGTCTCGCCGAAGGACTCCATGTCGATGATAGAGGGCATCACGGAAGATCGATAATTTCTCTTCCAGCCCTTCAGGCGTGTCGTTGTCGTGGTGCAGATGGATATCGACTTCGCCGAATCCATTTCCACAGAGTTCTGCCAAGGGATCGATGTAGTCGGGCTGATACTGATCTTGAGGAAAAAAGAACGAATGTCGAGGGGGGCGGCCGTCGACATCATGGAAATCCCCGAAGAGACGGGGGTAATCGTCACACCAGCGGCGGACTCGACCGACGGCGGTCTCACGCGTTGGATTGCCATATTCAGGCTCATAGTGATCGCAGATGGCGATGAAGACATCGATCGGTTCGCGATCGAGTACCACCTCGGGAGTTGCTTCTCGTGGAGAGATATAGGCGGGAACCCATTGGTGCAGGCCGCGTGCTTTGATTGCCGCGCGTAGTCGCCAAATGGCCAGCGAGATCAGCGTCAGTAACAGCATGATACCTAGCGTCAGTAAAGTCCCGAAAATCGACACGTTTGGCCTCGCGGTCAGGATTGAGGGGGGATCATCAGAATCCGTGCTGATGTGCGGATTTCTCCGCAAAAGACTCTACGCCGCTTTTTGCCACGTGACTCGATATTTCGCGAAAAGGGCGTCCCAAAGTGCCGCAGCAGTCGTGAGGTTCAACGTCACAAACATGAGAGGCGGTCCAAACAGGCGCGACCCACGTCCACTTAGTTGATAGCACCAGCCAATCACCGCCGCCGCATAGAAACCAGCTTGCAGAACTAAGAGCACCCGGTAGGCAGGCAGTTCCAGCAACCAGAGGTTGGCAGCCAGGGCGACCAGCATCAGCACTGGTGACGCCAACCTCAGCAACTTATGTCAGACGTATTCGAACCACAGGGGATTGCACCAAGGGAGTGTCCATTGCGGAAACAGCGTGACCAGTTGGGCCACCCCGGCAATCGTGCGCCGCTTGCGGACGGACTCTTGTCGCGTCGATTTTGACGGTTCATCAAAGACCTGGGCACCTGGCTCGAACAGGCACCGATAGCCACGTACAACGGCCTGCATCGGGATCGCGACATCGTCGAGAATCGTTGCCGCGGGAATCGGTTTGAAGAGCGATTTACGGATCGCGTAGCAGGCCCCTGTGGCTCCGGGAACGCCTCGACCGCGACTTTCGCAACGACGGATAAACTTTTCGTATCGCCAGTAAAATCCGATCCCGGCGGCGGCAGTGGTCTGCGTCGGGTCGCTGCGCAAGACAAGTTCGCCAGAGACGACACCCACCGACGGATCATCGAAGTGTTCTAACAGGCGTTGGATGCAGTTGGGATCAAAGAGCTGGCGAGCGTCTGCCAACAAGACAATGTCCGATTGGCAAGTTGGGACAAGATCATTCAACACCGATGGCTTGCCGCGCCGGCTTGCGAACGGAATTACCTTCACTCGATCATCGCTGCGAGCAGCCAGAATCTGCGCGGTGTCGTCTGTCGAACCGTCGAGCCCAATCAGAATCTCTCGGATCGCGCTCGCATTGGTCGATGCCAGTAAGCTATCAATCTTCTTTGGCAGAGTTTTCGCCTCGTTGTGAGCCACTATCACGATGGAGACGGACCGATCGCTCACTTGCAAACGACGCGAGTCGGCGGTTCCCCTATTCGATCGAGCCTTCAGCCAAACCAGCAACGGGTAACCGACGTAGATATAGCCAACGACCGCGAGACAGGCCCAAAGGGTGAGTTGCAGTCCGATAATTGGAGTCATATTTCAAGTTCCGCGCCGGCGTGAGGGGCTCGCGACGAGCGTGTTGAGTAGTTCTGCCAACTGTCGTGATTGCGATTTGCGGCTGAATTCGTCTAAAGCCGATTCATCGATCGATGTGGGTTGCGTATCACCGTGCGCCGCCAATCGTTGCTTCAGCCAATTGCTGATCTCATGGACTTGATTCGGAGTGAATTGGCCTTGTGGATAGAATCGGCGAACGATCTCCGCGGTTTCCCCCGACGGGCTGATCGTCAGCATGTCTTTGCGAATCGCCAGGTATTCGAACAACTTGGCAGGGACGACTCGGTCTGCTCCCGGCACATCGCTGAGCAGCAGACACAGACTGCTGGCGGACCTTAGCCATTGCAATGCCTGCGAATGCTCGCAGTAGTCGATCGTGATCAACTTGGCGGCGGTGTTCTTCAAACGATTCAGGAAGGCGAGTTGTTCCGGCGTCTTCCGGCCGACACAGACGAGTTCCAACTTGGCCGACAGTTCCGGATGATGGTTGTCGAGATGCTCAATAGCGCGCACCAGCGGGTTGATATCCGTCAGGTTCCACAACGTTCCGATATAGACCAGTCGGAACTTGCCGCGTTCGGGACGCATCGCATCGCAGGCGACATCTTGAGAGGCCACTTCGCACGGGGCAAAGTCCTCCGCGTCGAAGCCGTTGTAGATGCAGGATGCGGGAATCGAATGACGAAGATCCGCCAACTTCTCGGCCAACGCTTGCGTGCTGCGTTGGGTCGTCGCGACAACCGCGTCGGCTCGACGCAACAACCGGCGTTGCATGCGCGATTGAATCAGCCGCGACATCCAGTCGCGTTGGGCGTTCTCCAGATACTTCCCGCTCAGATCCCATTCATCTCGATAGTCCAGAACCAGCGGCAGACCAAATCGGCGTTTGAGGGCAGCACCAATATAGAAGCTGGAGTAAGCCGGGGCCGTCACGAGGATCGCATCGTGCGGCTGTTCGCGGAGGGCTTTGGATCCGACTCGAATGGCGTCGTAATTCCAGAGCACTTGCGGGTCGGGCTGTAGTGCGAGTTTCACACATCGCGAAGCGACGCCGCGCAGGGCATTCTTGATCCGCTGGACGAACCCTGGCGTTGTTGTCGATTGCTGGATGAGGTTTTTCTTGACGCGATAGTCCGGCTCCCAAGTGCGAGCACGAACAATGTTCACTTCGGCAGGCAGGTCGTGGAGCAGACTTTCATCCCGGACCGGGACCGACGGATTCTCGGTCGTCAGCACGGTGACATCCCAGCCCGCTTGCCCCAGGTACTTCGC
Source organism: uncultured Schlesneria sp. (assembly GCA_903840265.1). Taxonomy (GTDB): domain Bacteria; phylum Planctomycetota; class Planctomycetia; order Planctomycetales; family Planctomycetaceae; genus Schlesneria. Next base: position 16,614 of record CAIMFH010000183.1, read on the forward strand.
CCATTTGGCAGGTCGCTGCACCCCAGCACCTCCGACGGGCGGAAAGTTGTAGGCGATAAGTAGCACTCGCTTCGAGCGAGGTTGCTCGAGCGGTTGCAAAAGAATCGGCGGTTCGAGTGTGGCGGCGGACATGGCAACTCAATCTGGGTCAATAATCTTAAGCATGCGAATGTCAGGTTGATGCGATAGTGCTGACGGCGACTGGTGAGTTGGAAGCTGGACTGATGCCGACTAACGTCGACACACTGACAGTTTCGACTCGATCAAACGTGCCGCGGTTCGCGAGCTGTGTGAGGGCTTGGGAGGCCCAGGGATGATTGTCATGAAACAACAGTACGTCACCGTCCTGCGGCTTATAGGTCGAGACCCAAGCTGAGACTTCGGCGTCGGAGGTCATTCGATAGTCGCGGGGATCCACATTCCACAGCGCTACGTTTTTGCTTTGTTTCCAAAGCCCGCGAAGCTTGGCGAGGTTGAGTTCGCCTTTCGGTGGTCGAACGGTCTGTGGGACAACGCCGGTCAGTGCCGCCAGCAATTCGTCGGTACGTTGAATCTCTTCAAGGAACAGCGAAGGCGATGTCTGCGACGGTTCGCCATGCGACCAAGTGTGATTTCCCAGTTCGTGACCTTCGTCAACGATTCGCTGTACCAAGCCCGGAGCTTGCTCGGCGTTCTTGCCGACAACAAAGAAGGTCGCCGTTAGCTGATTGGCCTGAAGAATGTCCAACAGCTTGCTGGTGTGCTCCGGATGGGGGCCATCATCGAACGTGAGAGCGATACGTGGAGTCTTTGTCGTCGTCTGCCGAGGTCCGCGCGTCAGCAGCCATCGTGATGGGACACACGAAGTCAGGATGCGTTTGACGGCTTGTCGCAGCAGATTCATGATTGGCAATGTTTCGGAAGGACGAACTCTTCACCGGTTCGACCCAGTTCATTGGCAAAAAAGTTGGTGGATGGCAGACAGACTTCGTCCGACCAGCGCGGATTGTCGACTTCGTCCGCAATCTCGTCTTTCGGTCGTGTTGCCGAAGACGTCGCAATCGGTAGCGAATTCTGCATCCGGTACGCTGTTTCCAGCATCGGCGCGGACCGAGTTTCCACAACTGCGACAGGGCGACGCTGACCGAAGGAATGCCATCGAGACGTGGGAGCCACAACAGTTCCGCGAACTTCATCGAGAACTTGCGTCAACCGTCGGGCCGCAGCGCGCAGGGCGAGCGGTTCGAAAACTCGAGGTGGCAGGTTGGTTCGACGAACCCTCAACTGCCATTCGATTGCATCCGCCAGAGCCACCGGGCTTGCTGCTGGAACAAGTCGATCGTGCCTATTGTCGGCAACTTCCGGGATGCCGCCGACATCGGAGGCGACGATCGGGGTTCCACAGGCGATCGATTCCATCAGAACATTCGGGACACCCTCGGACAGACTTGGCAGAACGGTGATATCCGCGGCCCGATACCATTCCGGGAGTTGGTTTTGAGACTGGGCACCCTTCAATTCGACAATGCCGTGGAGTCCAGCTTCGGTGATTTGACGTTGCAGATCATCCTTCAGAGGTCCATCGCCGATCAGGTAGCAATGAAACTTGACTCCCCGGGCCACCAGCATTTTGCAGGCTTGCACGAGGTGCGTGTGGCCCTTCACTGGAACGAGTCGCCCAATCGAAACAAGAATGGGACCATTCTCTGGCAGGCCCAAACCGCGACGAGCGACTGTCTTATCTCCGGCTGAAAACAACGTTCGATCGACACCTCGTCGAACGACGCGAATTCGTCGCGGATCAACGCCATCGCGAGTCAATACATCCGCGATGTTTTCGCTGACAGTGACGATGACGTCAGCGTTGCTCATCACATCGAGAATCTTCTTTTGGCGGCCTCCCTGGCGACCGAGCAGCAGCACATCGCTGCCGCCAACCATGACAACTGCAGGTACGCCATATCGATGAGCCGCACGAACCGCGACTTCTCCATCGGGATGAGCCCAGTACGACAGCACCACGTCCGGACGAAATGTTTTCATCGTGCGGTTCAGTCGTCGCCCTACCGACCAAGCCATCCACCGAGCGTACTGCGTCCTGAGAATCTTGGGAGTGTAGTAGTACGACACATATTCGGCAGGAACGCCTGCAACAGCCGAGAATTCAGGATCGTTCAATCCCTTCGGAAGCTTGCCTTTCAGGCGAGCAGACCAGGCATCGACGAAGGAGACCGGCGAAACGACGCGAATATCGTTCTCACCCGCCATCCCGGCAATCATCGATCGATTAAAGGTGCCCAGGCCCGGTTGGACAGGATTGGGATAGGCGTACGAGTAGAACAGGACTTTCATGACACTTCCTCATTGATGAATCGCAACCGCGATTGATCAAATCTATGTCGATATTGCGTCCGTGGCGTCGACAGTTTCGCGATTTGTTGCAAAAGGTTGCGCCGCACCTCGCGACCGGATCCATTGTCGGGCGGTCGTCGCCAGTCCAGACTTCTTGACGAGTGACCTTCCCGCCGACCGAAGCCGCCGACACAACTTCAGATACGACAGCGACAAGCTCGCCTGCCAGGTGGGCGGCACCAGCCAGACCGTACCGCTCCGCGATTCGCGGTTGGCGAACTGCTGCTTGTACTCCGCATCTCCTCCGCCGAAATCGAGATAGGTCGGGGAGTCATGACGCAACAGATCCTCTACGATTTGCTGCAGCATCGTCCGGCCGGGTGAAAACTGGCCGAATTCGGCACAGTAAGCGATCTCTTCATAGCGGAAGCAGCCACCTTGCTGGTTGCAGATCGCAAAGGCCGCCGGCTTGTCTTCCACCCACCATAGGTAGCTGCGAAGGAGCCCATTTTCAGCCAAGGCCGACAACTGTCGCAATTCGGCATCATCATTACGGATTCGCAGACCGAACTGTCGAGATTGCCAGCTCTGTTTAGAAATGAAGTGAGCCGCTTCCAGGAAATCGGGAATCTGCTCGATCGACGTGATTCGCTGGAGTCGCGTCTGGCCGAACTTCTTCAGATTGCGCCGGAATTTGCTGAGGCTGCGACTGGAAAACGTCGCCCAGTACTCTGCTTCCGTGGCAGGAAAGTCGATGTATCGACGTGGCTGCACATCGTGGGTCGCAAACACCTGGCACCCGTGCGATGCGTGATCTTGCACGGTTCGGTGCAACAGGCTCGTCTCGTCCAGGTCTTCGATCAGCAAGAATGCTGCACCGACTTCCGCAACATGTTCGACAGCTCGCTTTAAGAGCCGCGCCTGCTGCTCCGGCGATGTCGTACTGCCGAGGAATCGCCCGCCCGCCAGGCGTAACCCATGTAACTTCCAACCCGGGCCGATTCCGCCAACTTGCGCCGTACGAATCGACTTGGGAAGCAAAACTCCCATCGTCGACGCGTTCGGCCCCGAGACTTCGTGAACCAGCAGCGGCGAATGCTTCGATCGCGTTGCCGACGTCAGTTCAGCGATCACAAAGTCTGGATGCTGCAGCGGGCTGGCATCGGAGTCGCGTTGAAAGGCGGACTTCCAGTTCCAATAGACCTGCGAAATGTGATCCGTCACCGCTTCGTCGATGGCATAGACGACGGGCGCGACAACGGTTGGCAATCCTGCAGTGGTCGTGTGTCGTTGATCGTTTGAAAAGTCGTTCATCGGAATCTGGCCCATCCTTTTGCGGTGAAGCTTCACACAGCGTTGACCACAACCTTCAGTTTTCCCGCATTCGTCAACGGAATGTCGTCGACCATTTGCAGACAAATATCGACCTCCGTTCCCGTACACTTTCGCACGGCCCCCAGCAGTTGCTCGCGCTCTCCCAGGGTCAAACCACCATCCACGACCAGCTTCAACGTGATCTGTTCCAGCTTTTCCTGGACGACCTGAAACCGACGGACTGCTGGAAAGTCTTTGATTAGATGTGGAAAGAATTCGCCGGGAATTTTGCGACCATCGGGTGTACCGAGGGTATCCAATTGCCGTCCGACAACTTTCTTGAGCAGCGGCAATCCGCGTCCGCAGGAGCACATTTCCAGTCCGGCAACGGCGCGATCACCGTTCACGTAGCGAATGAATGGCATGCCGTAGTTGTACAAGTCCGTAATGACGACATTGCCTTCTTGACCATGTGGTGTTGGCGTTCCATCCTCGTTGAGGATCTCGACCAGCACGTTCTCGATGCTCAGATGTAGACCTTGATGCCGATCGCATTCCGCGCCGATCAACATGAATTCACGTGAACCGTACGTTTCGAAGATTGGAGCCCCGAAGACCTCTTCGATCAGTTCACGCTGGAAGTCATGCAGCTTTTCGGCTCCAACCACGATCGATTTTGGTTTCACGGGAACCAGTGATTCTCGCTTCAGAAATCGGGCGAACTCATAAAGAGGGTTGGTATAAGCCACAATCACGTCGGCCTTGTATCGATTCATCCGTTCAAAATGCTGGCGCATCTGAGCCGGGGTGAATTCGAAGCAACTCAGGATCAGGTGGCGATCAAAGCGGTGGTGCAGATCCATCTTCAGCCGCTTCCAGGTCGGCACGTTTCCGACCGCGGTTCCCCAGATGTACAGCTGTTTCGTGCCGGGAGCGGCTCCCGCCCAGTCATAACCGCGATACGTCATCGCTGTTCGTCGGTCGTTGCTGCCGCTGTCGAGGTCGAACTGCAACGGTTCGCCACTGGAACCGCCGGTGGCCTTCGTCATGCGTTTTACGGCAGCCGTTGTTCGCAGCCTTAAGCGATTGCGACGGATAATTTCACGAGTCAGCAGCGGCCAGGCAGTGAAATCCTGCAATGATTGAAGGTGCGCGGGATCGAGGTTTAAGGCCGCCCATTGCTCGGCATAATGCGGACACGTCTGAGCGGCGTGCGTCAGCAGTGACCGCAGTGAATTGAGCTGAAGCTCCTCGAGGCGTTCACGCGACCACCACTGGCTCGCTTCGGCATCACGCCAATGGGCCATCGTCTGTCGCCCTTTAACGCCGTCAAACAAGGGCAGCAGCAGATGCCGATACAGTTGGCCATACATGTTGTTTCTCTCCCACTTCCCGCGAATTAACGCTTCGCCAGCAAATCTCGATAAAGCTGCTCGTAGTCCGCGACCATGCGACGGACTTCAAAATATTCTTCCACCCGAGCGCGACCCGCTTGACCCAACGCCTGCCACGTTTCAGGTTGTTGGCACATCGCGACGATCGCGACCGCCAGCGATGCCGGATCTGCCGCTGCAACCAATCGCCCTGTCCGCGGATCATCAACAATCTCGGAATTCCCTCCGACCCGCGTCGCAATGACGGGTAAACCGACAGCCATCGCTTCCAGCAGGGTCAGCGAGATTCCTTCTGTCAGCGATGAACTGACGAAGAAACCTGCTTGCGTGAGCAGCTGGGGAACATCGTGGCGGTCACCCAGGAATTCGACATGTCCGGAGAGATTGAGTTCCCGAGCGAGTTGCTCAAGCTTGCCACGCTCCGGCCCGTCACCGACTAGCTTTAATTTCAAATCGGGAACGGCCTGGATGGCGATGCTGATGGCGCGTAGCAGAGTTGGAAAATCTTTCTCTGCCGAAAGTCGAGCAACTGAAATGGCGATTGGAGCGGTAGCCGGACCCGAGAACTGAAAGTCGTCAATATCGATGCCATTCCAAATGCGGAGCACCTTCTGCCGTGACACGCCATCCGACTCTACGCACAACTGGGCCGCGTCATCCGAAACGGCGATGATCTTGTTCACCAGATAGCTGGCCCAGCGGAATTGGGTTCGCGACTTCCAGCCGTGACCGGCTCGCTGACCATGCCGTGTGTTGACAACGATCGGCACGCCCGCCCATCGCGCGGCGATGCTGCCATTAATATGCGGATGCGTATTATGAGTGTGAACGACATCGAATCGCTCGGCACGAAATAGGCGAGCCATCTGTCGCAGCTGCCCAAATCGCCCAGCGGTCTGCAGCGTATGTACCGTGCAGCCCGCATCTCGAATGATGTCGGCGAATCGACCCACTTCGTTGACGGCCAGAAACTCGGGGACGCACCGCGCCGCATCGTGATGTCGCGCAATGTCCGCCAGCAGACGTTCCAGTCCGCCCGTCTTCAAGGTCAGGCTGACATGGCAGACTCGCAGTGGACGAGGGGTGGCCGCGACCGACGGTGGACGAGTCGTGGACGATTCAGTAGCCGTGATAACGGAACTCATAGGTTGTTCTTCGATAGTGATTCAGATTCGGAATTCAATGGGCGACTGGCCGCCTGCACGAAGCCGATCGATCGGCCAAGATTGGCGCTGACACTTTTGAGATGCCGCAGCGCATCAATCGCATGGTTCTTCAAGGTTGGTCGCCGCCAGGTGACCCAGCTTAATTCCGCTCGATCCGTCGAAAGTCGACGCTTGTGTTCCGTCTCACCCGCCAGAAAATCGACGGCGTCGTAACCGCGTCGAAGCGACTCGCAGATACACAGGTAGTCGAGGGCCACGCCATTGCTGATGCTGCCGTTCGCCGGCGCGCGTCCGCACTGGTAGTGCAGGATTCGCTGCCGATCCACCAGGATTTGACAGCAACCGATCAATCGATCGCCCGCCGTCACACCGAACAGGCCCATCTTACCCGACGGAACGGCACGATGGAGGAGGTCGAGATGAAACTCGGTGAATCGACGGCTCGCATAGACGCCGGGATATCCACCGGAGGTCCAATGCGCCTGATGCAGCCGCGTCATCTGGTGGAACAACTCTTCGGCGCGGGTCACAGTATCCGCCCACTCACCCTTGGCGTTCCCTAAGTCACGTAGCGTTCTACGAATCTTACTTCGTGTCTGCGCACCCAAGCGCATGATGGGCTCTTCACCGTTTTCGCGAACCGACTTCAGATCGACGAAATAAGACGGTTTCCGGTCGACTTCCGCATCAGGATTTTGTGCCAGGAACAGTTCGATCGACGGCGTGTCGAATCCATCCAGTCGCACTTCGTCGCAGCTTGTTTGCCGCTTCATCCAGTCCCAGATGAGTTGCGCAAATTCAGGATAATCAGCCGGATCACACAACAGAGAGTTGTACTCCACGCAGAGGGAATCCGAATCCAGTTCGCCTGCCGTTCCCACGTGGCATGTTTTCAGGTTGAAAGGACCGGCAGATTGTCCGACCCCTTCCGTCAGCAACGCAACCCCGCAAGCAACCCCATCACGCAGACCGATTGCGAACCGATACGAAACAGTCTCGCCGTAGTGCGTCAGCCAGGTTTCCGTCCAGAGAGACGAGCAGGTCAGGCGCTGATTGGACAGCACGAGTTCCAGCTTGCGCCAGAGAGACAACACTTCCGCCCGCGATGACGCCGACACAACCTTCAGTCGGATTGCGACATCACTGGCAGGCGACAACGTCATCTGCTCAGGGGGTGTCAACAACAGGCTTGCAGCGCTCATCGGTTTCAACCTCCCATTCCAGTTCGCGGTTCAGCGAGCCATGATCGCGGTGAAGACGTACAAACACGAAAAAGCCGTGCCGCTTGCGAATGCCAGTCGTATCGCGTGCCCACGGTTCCAGATGACCAGTGGCGTACCAGACTCGGTATGGATCCAGACCAGATTCAAATAGGTCGCGCAGATACCAATCAACAGATACGTCGGAACCACATAACATCGCGACAGAGAAAAGATCGACGTACACCAACCGGCAGCCATGGCGCAGATAAAGGGGCGCATCCGCAACAGTTCATCGCTCATCAGCGGTTCCGGCAGTCGCCCCATGCGGTAGAGCTGCATCCCGATGAAGAAGAAGCAACCGAAAAACATCGTGCCGCCGAACAAACCTAGTTCGACGTACGAATGCACGAACGAGTTATGAGCCACCAGCCCCGCAATATCGGGATAACTTCCCTGTCCCGTCCCGAACAAAATGGCGGGCGACTTCAGTTCTTCAAACCCTTCTTGCCAAAGCGTGACACGCTCGTGGCCGGTTCCCCCTTCTTCCAGGTCGATTTCGGCCTGGCGACCGGCAATGACCGGCAAGATACAAACACCAATCAGTGCGGCTCCCATCGCGACGCGGCCGCCGAATCGCACTGACAGCAATGTCAAACCGGCAATCCCGCAGGCCATCAAACCACCGCGAGACTTCGTCGACAGCAAGCCGATGAACAAGATGGCCATCGGGATCAGCCACAGCAGGCGGATCTTGCTCGCTTTGATATCGGTCAGAAAATAGGTGCAGATGATCCCTGTCATACAGATGACCATCGCCATGTCGTTCGGATCCTGGAAAATCCCGGTCCCGCGCATACGCCTGACAAAGATGACTTCTTCTTCGTCTGTCACTCCGTCGATATCATCCAGATGCTGAATGAACTCAAAGTCGTAAACTTCATAGAAGTCCAGTACGCACAGCGTCACCATGGTTGACGCGCAGACCGCCACAGTCAGCAGAAACGTCTTCATGCGGCTGGGCGAATTGACCGTTGTCACGAGTAACCCATAGTAGATCAACGTTTTCAGGAACAGCGTCCCGGAATCCAGCACTCCCCCGATGTAGATGTATTGGAGGTGCGACAAGGCGATCGCCAGGAAGATCCCCACGACGCACAATGTCACTGGTTGGCGGGCGAGCATGAACCAGCGAAAGTGCCCGGTAAAAGACTGGAACGCCAACGCAAACGTCGACAGGATCAGCAATTCATAGAGCGGCCATTCGGCCATCCATGTGAACAACTCGGCAGGACGCAGAAAGAGCGTCGCCGTCGTCAAGAGAAACAGTCCGAACGCCAGCGCGGCGATCGACTTGTCCCGCATGATTGCTGTCCGCCTGTAACGCGCCACTAGGCGCACCGATGGGGTTCAATGCAGACACACCGTCTGCGTTGTCTGTTAGAAACATACCCCATGGCCGGACGTTGCACGGAAGCAACCGACTTGTCGCGAGAAGAAGACTGCTCGGGTTGTAACGATCGTGCCGAGCGCACGGGTTATCTAAGCCCAGCAAGCATTCGGCGGCCGTCGCGCGTCCCGACTTCGCATCAACTCACACAGATATCTGCCTGCTCAAGACAGTTCCAGCCCTCCAGCGCCTGAACTCAATACGAGGCCGCTTCTGCGTCGCAGGGTCTACGGTGATTGTCTGCCTCGCAATCGAAGCGGCTGAACTCCTATGCGATCAATTCATTGATGACGTCGCCGTGGACATCTGTCAGACGGCGATCGATTCCGTTTGATCGGAACGTCAACTTGGTGTGATCAATTCCCAACAGCTTCAGCATCGTGGCATGAATATCGTAGACCGTCGTTGGATGATCACGATCGGCAGGCTTGTATCCCCATTCGTCGCTGGGACCGTGGCTGATACCACCCTTTACGCCGCCACCTGCCAGCCAATTCGTAAACACGAACGGATTGTGGTCGCGACCTTTGCCACTCTGAGCGCACGGCATTCGACCAAATTCGGTCGTCCAATGCACAATCGTGTCGTCCAGCATCCCGCGCTGCTTGAGATCTCGAATCAATGCCGCAGCACCGCGGGCCATCCCCAGCGACAGCGGCCCATGATCACGTTCGATGTCCTCGTGCGAATCCCAGTTACGGCGCGGAAAGCCGTTGTCGCAACCAGACCAGACCTGCACAAATCGGACACCACGTTCCAGCAGTCGCCGCGCGATCAGGCATTTTCGACCGAAGATATCCGTTTCTTCCGGATCGTTGATTTCTTTGGCGAATTCGCGACCGTCGGCCAGTCCATACATGTCGATGATATGTTTTGGCTCGCCAGAAATATCCAATGCCTCTGGCGCGGCCAACTGCATCCGCGCGGCGAGTTCATATGACTTGATCCGCGCTTCCAAGCGACTGTCACCTGGTCGCTGTTCGGCGTGACGCTGATTGAGGCGAGCGAGCAAATCGTGTCCGGCAGCGTCTCCCTCTTTCGTGACGATTCCCTTTGTCGCTGGAAACAAGTCTTCGATCGGATTAAGCGCCCCGGGACGCAGAATGGTCCCTTGATGCCGCGCGGGCAAGAAGGCTGAATCCCAGTTCTTCTGGCCATTCGAAGGAAACCCGCGATGATCGGGCAGCACCACGAACGTCGGCAGGTTATCGTTTAGACTTCCCAGTCCATAACTGACCCAGCAACCCATTCCTGGAAAGCCAGGAGTTTGAAATCCCGTCGCCTGCAGCAATGTCGACGTGCTGTGGACACCCGTTTTACCGATCAAATTGTGAATGAATGCCATGTCATCGACGACATCACCGAGCGGTGCCGTCACCTCGGACAGGTGCTTTCCGGACTGCCCGTACTGTTTCCATCCCCAAGGTGAAGCGAAGGTCGCTCCATGCCCATTCTGGAAGAGTTCAACCTTCTCGCCCGGATCCCAAGGTTGCCCGTTGCGTTTGCTAAGTTCGGGCTTGTAGTCGAACAGGTCGACATGAGAAGCGGCCCCCGCCATGAAGAATTGCACGACCCGCGTCGCCTTGGGCGGAAAGTGCATGACTTCCAGAACACCACCGTTCGCACGCGCAAGCGTCGTGGGCGCGGCAATCGCGTTAGACCCACCATCACGAGCCAGCATCGAAGCGAGTGCGACGCCGCCAAGCCCACCACCGCATTTCCAGAGCGCGTCGCGACGAGTGATATCATCCGTGGGGCATTGAAAGCTCGAACTCATGATCTGTCCGATCCAATCTAAAATCCTAACAATTCATGCACAAGTGGTCAGACCATTTGATTCTTGCCAAGCGGACTTGTCAACCTCAATCCCAGGCAAACGACACGTCGACCGTGGACTGGTTTCAATCACCAGCTCAGTCTGCAAACATTCGGCGGGAACTCGACGACCAAACTCGCGTATGGGTAGGGTTTGAGACGCGCAGCCAGGCCCGCGATCCCTAGGAAGTGGCCCAACAGCAATGTCATTCACCGCCAGCAGTTCCGAATACGTTACCTGAGTCGGCTACGAAGGTGGTGGACTTTGCAGGTGCTGTGGAGGTGGAACGGGGTACGATTCAGGGCAACGGTGCCATCATCGCTCTTTCATCAAACGAAGTAGATCCGAATTTGAATACGTTTATCGATTACCACGCAACCAGAAAGGCATCGCAATCTGCCCCAGCTTGCGAGCATGGGTCCAACACACCGATGAGAGCATTAGACGATGTGACCGACGCGTGCGACGGTCAGTACAAACTGCTCAGCCTCGACAGCATTCACCCATTCGTCAGAGGCTGGTGATCACGGTCAATACGTCCGCAAATTCGCTGCTTCCTCAAGTGTGATGGCCGGAAAGGTGGCTGCAAATGAAAGGTCGACTCGCCTGCGCCGCAATGTGTTGCGATTCCGACGAACACTGGCAATCGAAGATCCAGGAAATGCTGCCGCACATATTGTGAACATTTGACCCAATGTGAAGGCTGGTCATCGTCGTCGGCGTGGCGGTTGTGATTTCTGCCGGTGTGACAGATACCTTCAACCGTATCCGGTGATACAATCCGGCTGCGGACGTGTTGACCTTACTTTTAGAACTCGAAGGTAACTACTGGGATTGGCCGCCTGATACTGGAGTTACTAGTCCACAAATCCGCCGGTTTGAAAATCTTTGGCATGCACGACGACTTCATTACTGTCACCGGTCGAGCATAAAAAGTGGTCACTTCTCTCTTGGTTGAATTGCCTCAGCATGCCGACAACATCAAAGACAGCGTCCCCATTACTCTTTCATCGAGTTAGTCTCCTTGAGCAGATGACACCGATCATTGGGACGATTGCGACGATCGTCCTGGCGATTTTATATGGGCTGCCAGCGCACGCTGTCGTATCCTTCTTTTTGGTCGGTGGAACCACGGCACTCGGTGTGACCGTCGGTTTCCATCGTTTGTTTACGCATCGATCGTTCGCCACAAGCAAATTTGTCGAGTGGACACTGATGGTTCTGGGTTGCATGGCCGGTCAGTCGGCCCCGTTTTTCTGGATTGCGACCCATCGAACTCACCATCAACACAGTGACGAGGATGGCGATCCGCATTCGCCACATGTCCGGGAGGGGCTACCGCTCGGATTTTGGCGCGGATTCTGGCACGCCCATTCTGGCTGGGTTTTGACCGAGGTTCAGTATTCGGCCGACTCAATTTCCGACCTGAACCGCCGGCCGGACCTGGTCTGGATCAATCGGCACTGGGTTGTGTGGTATCTGGTCGGACTTGGCATCCCCGCCGCAATCGGTTTTCTCGTTGGCGGGACGCTGTACGACGCGCTGATCGGGCTCCTATGTGGTGGCCTCCTGCGGCAATTCGTCGCCCTTCAGGTCACGTTCGCGGTAAACTCCATAACCCATATTTGGGGCGCGCAACCATTTCAAACAGGCGACCAAAGTCGGAATAACTTCCTCGTCGGTCTACTCGCTCTGGGCGAAGGGTGGCACAACAACCACCACGCATTTCCCTATTCCGCTTGTCACGGCCTCCATTGGTATCAACCAGACGTGACGTGGTGCCTCATCTGGGCCCTTGAGCGAGTCGGACTCGTTTGGCAAGTGAAGCGGCCACGTCTTCGCCAGTAAAGGC
>CAIMFH010000184.1 GCA_903840265.1 uncultured Schlesneria sp.
AGCACTTCAACGACGAGCCTACGGGTACCGAAACTACGAACATCTCAAGCAACGAATCCTCACCATGCATCACACCAAATTCACCATCATCGGTTAATCAAACTCGAAATTACTACCCCCCCAAATAGTCCGATGAACCAGAATGTGGCAGCAACGCAGCAAGTGATCCCCGCCTATTTATGTCCCTCAGATTCAACGAACAACGGCGGCAAACTTAATAACCGAGCGAACATGAACGGCGGCATCTATTACGCAGTTACCGGTTACAAAGCGGTCGCTGGAAACAATTGGGCTTGGGGGAATTTTCCGTACACACATCCCACCGGCCGCAACGCCGGCAACAACAACGGCCTTGACGCTGGAAACGGCTGGATGTGCCGGAACTCTAATGGGAATGTCATTGTGACCGCAATGAAGCATCTCACGGACGGGACCAGCAACGTAACGATGGTCGGCGAAGCGCTGCCAGGTCGATGTCAGCACAACACGACGTTCAGCTTTAATCACACGACTGCAACCGCTGCAGTCCCACTCAATTATTACTACAAAAATACGTCAATTTCTATTGGCGACTGGCCGAACGATTACTCCTTTGCAAGTCAGCATACCGGCGGGGCGCACTTCACCATGGGTGATGGGACTGTTCGTTTCATCTCTGAAAATATCGATCTGCAACTCTACCGTAATCTTGCGACCGTCGATGGTAATGAGACCGTTGGTGAATTCTAATTCTAGTCTCAGTGCTTCATTGTGATACTCTAAATGAATCTGTGAGAGGGATGTTTGTTTCATGAAGAGAAGCTGTTTGTTGCTGCTTGTCGCGGCATTCGTAGGATGCGGCGGAGCAGATTCGAAGGCTCCAAAGGTGGCACCTGTCGCAGGTGTGATCAACTACAAAGGGGCCGCAGTCGCTGATGCGACGGTGGTTTTCTATCCCGACAAAGGACCGGCGGCGACCGGAAAGACCGACTCGAAGGGGGCCTTTCAGGTTCGTACCAATGGGCAGTTGGGAGCCTCCCTCGGTAAGAATAAGGTGACGGTGGTCGCGGCCCAGCAGCAGGGAGAAATACCACCGGCCAATGGCAACGAAATGAAACTTTTAGAGAAACAAAACGCCATCCCAAAAAAGTACAATCAGCAGGATACGACTGATCTTGTCGTAGACATTCCGGCTGGCGGTAACAAGGAATTGGTTTTGGATCTCACTGACTGACCGACGTTTTCTCTGTTCATACAGTGGTACATTCGACGGGTTCCCCTTGGGAGCCCGTCGATTTTTGTATACCGGTCCGCTGACGTTGCTACGTCTTTGTCTTCGGGTCGGCCTCAGCCCCCTTACGCAGCGCGATCGCGGCTTCGTGAAGAATCTCACAACTGCGATTCATGAAGTCCATGATCACGGCCAATTCTGCCGGGGTGTAGCGGCTGGCCATCTGCTGCATACGGGAGGACAGGTCTGAGAACAAGACCCCGATCTCACTCATCCGCTCGACGATGGGGTGGACGATCACTCGTCGACGATCATTCGGATCGGCCTGCCGTTGGACGAAGCCGGCTTTCTCCAGGCGATCCAGCACCGATGTGATGGCTCCCGTGGTCAGTGACGTTCGCTGCGCCAGATCGCCTGCCGTGAGAGGGCCATCGAGCAGTAAGAAATCCAGGCACTTATGATCGGTGACATTCAGCCCCAGCCGATCGGCGACAGACTGGTGGAACATGATCGTTTCGCAGCTCAGGCGACGCCCCGCCATCTGCATGGGGTTCGCGTGGCCTCCGCAGGGATCAGTTTTTCTTGACACAATTGGCTTTCGCAGATAATGTCTTAAAAGTCGAGATATTCGAAATTCCAGTGATCCGCCAATTGTAACGCTACGTTCACCGAGAAACGAATCGTCGTCGAGGGCGCTACCGCATTGTAAGGATCGCGTGAGCTTGCGTCCCCCAGTTGAGCTTGGATAAATCGGGAATGCGAATTGAACGAAATCGAGTCTGGTTGCGTCGGATGGTCTGTCGGCAAATTGCGAAGGATTGAGCATGAGGGAAACAGTCAACGTTACGGAATCGCCGGCGGCAAGCACGACCAGTTCCAATGCCTTGCTGCCGCGGCCCCAATTGAAACTGCTCGTTCCGACTCTTGTCTTGATCATCTATTGGGTCGTGACCGAAGCTAGTTATCGCCTTGAAATGGGGATGTTCTATCGATTCATCACGCGAATGATCGTGCTGTTGTTGTTCCTGCTGTTCTTCCTGGCGTGGGGCTTCAGCCGACGACATTTCACGTTTGGTCAGCGATTGTCCGCGTTCATCATCATGATCGGGACGATGTTCGTAGCGGGTGCCGTCGGTCATCCTGCGACCGGAACCGCTGCTACGGCGATGATGGGCCTACCGATTGTGATCACGCTGTCGATTGGCTGGCTGTGGCTCACGCGACAAAGTCGATTCACAGTGGAATTGGCCGGCATCAGCATCGCCTGCGTCGCGGTCTTCGGCATGATTTCGTTGTTGCGCTGGGATGGGATGGATGGCCGTCAGCGAGCACTCCTCACTTGGCGTTGGACACCGAATCCCGAAGAGCGATTTCTGCAACAAACCTCGCAACCTCCAGTCGTGGTCACGTCAGTCGGCTCAGTGGATCAACCGGTTCTTGAGGAAACAGCCGAGGACTGGGATAGTTTTCGAGGTGGCAATCGCGAGGGCGAAGTCCGCGGCGTCCGATTCAGTGATTGGAATCAATCGCCCCCCAAAGAAGTCTGGCGTCGACGTGTCGGTCCCGCCTGGTCCAGCATCATCGCGATTGGCGACTACCTCTTCACGCAGGAACAGCGAGATAAACGAGAAGCGGTCGTCTGCTACGACGCTGCCACGGGGCACGAAGTCTGGGTTCATTCGCCCGATGGTTCCGCAGATCGCTTCGAAGACTCACTGTCAGGAACGGGACCGCGATCGACGCCGACATTCCATGAGGGCCGAATCTATGCCTATGGAGCCAAGGGGAGTCTCGATTGTCTGGATGCGATGACCGGCAAATCGCATTGGGCCAAGTCGCTGTTCGCAATCAGGGGAGCCGCAGTGCCGCAATGGGGCTCAGCCACTTCACCGGCAGTTATTGACGACAAGATCCTTGTCTTTGTTGGCGGCAAACAGGGAAACAGTCTGTTGGCACTTGATCGCCTAACAGGTGACCAACTTTGGCAGGCCGCCGGCGGAACCACCAGCTACAGTACGCCACAAGTGATGACAATCGCCGATCGCCGCCAAATCGTCATGCACGACGACGCCGGTCTTCGCGGACTGCAGATTGAAGATGGCAAAGTGTTGTGGGATCACCCCAGTCCGAATGCAGGGTCGTTCCAGCCCATGCTGCAGCCGCATCTGCTCGCCAATGATCGCTTGCTGGTGAATTGGGATTCGGGACTGCTGTGTCTAAAAATCTCTAGCACGGACGACAAATGGCAAACCGAGCCGCAGTGGACCTCAAACCGCCTGAAGCCCTCTTTCAATGAGTTTGCCATTCACAAGGGATACATCTATGGTTTGGACGACGGCATCCTGGCGTGTGCTGATTTGGAGAAGGGTCAACGCACCTGGAAGCGAGGCCGCTATGGGTTCGGTCAGATGCTATTGCTGCCAGAAATCGATGAGCTGCTGGTCCTCAGCGAACAGGGCGATGTCATTCGCGTTGCAGCTGATCCAAAGGAGCACCGAGAACTTGGCCGGTTCAAGGCGATTGAAGGAAAGACCTGGAATCACCCAATGCTGGCCCATGGCCGCCTGTTTGTTCGCAATAGTGAAGAAATGGCTTGCTTCGAAGTGGCTCTGCCAACAGTCACTGCGAAGTTGGATTGAGCGTGATGCCGCTCATTCGTTGGAGACGAGGGCGCACCAGGGATGAGCGGCGCGGTCATGGTCCTGTTTGAATTGGAAGACACAAGATGCGGGAGGGGAGTGAGACCCTCCCGCATCAGCGCCCGAATGAAAGACTCAGTAGCCAGTCGTGACATGTCCCAGCAGGTCGGAGATCGGCGTCCTGCCAATCTCGCTGCTGGTCTCTTCGAACGCATCCATGCACTCGAGCTTCTGCCGCGTTGGCACTGGGCGAACCAGTCCAGAGAATCACAGTATGGTGACAACCTTTCGGAAACGGTATCGGGGTTTCCCTGAGAATTGACTCACAAATACCTGATCATGCCGACGGTATCGATGCAGGAACGACGATGTGGTGATGTCACACTTCGCGCGAGATCAGACCTGTGCGCATCGCATAGCGAACCAAGCCGGGGATGTCGTGAATGGCAAGACGATCCATGAGTTGAGCGCGGTGTGTTTCGACGGTCTTCACGCTGATTCGCAGATCGCCGGCGATCTCTTTGGTTGATCGACCCTCCGCGATCAGTTGCAGGATCTCGGTCTGTCGCGGAGTGAGCTGTGTCCCTTTCGGCGCGGGCTTGCCATTCCTCAAGTCGACGTAGTCGCCCATCATCCTTGTCGAGACCGCAGGTGTCAGATAGGTTTCGCCGCGGGCAACCGCCTTGACGGCGAACTCCAGTTCGGCGGCTTCTGCATTCTTTAGCAGATACCCCGCCACACCATTTTGAATGGCCTGGCCAACGAAGTCTTCGTTGGTATGCATCGAAAGGATGATGACGCGGACCTCGGGAAACTCGACGCTGATCTTCGACGCTGCCATCAGGCCGTTCATGTTAGGCATCGAGATGTCCATGAGCAGGACATGCGGCCGCAACGTGTCGACCAGTTGCAACGCTTCGCGTCCGTCATTGGCTTCGCCGACGACTTCGAATTCGGGGACCGATTTTAGCAGTGACCTGACGCCGGCGCGCAATAATGCATGGTCGTCTGCGATCAAGATTCGAATGGTAGACATCGAGATTCTCAAGAGGTGAATATGTGAACAGTTTTACGTGGCTGCCCACGGTTGCCAAGCGTGAAATGCTCAGCGACCCCTTGAGTGATGTTGATTCCGGATACAATATCCGAAATTAATTACGGAAAAGACAGGTTTTATGGGCTGTCGTTGATCGACTGGCAATCGACTTTTCGATCGATCCGCTTCATCAAGCCTTTCAGAACCTTGCCCGGCCCCACTTCATAAAACGGCCCAGCTCCCTGTGCCAGCAGTGAGCGGATCGAGTCCTCCCACAGCACCGGTTGAGTGACCTGGCGTACTAGAACTCGTCGGATGTCGTCGGGATCGGTATGAACGCCGGCATCAACATTGGAAATGACCGGAATTTTTGGTGTGGTGAGAGTCACGCTCTCCAAAACCGCCGCCAGTTTCTCGCAAGCGGACTCCATCAGTGGCGTGTGGAATGCCCCTGCGACGGCGAGCGGAATTGGCTTCCCACCTGCTTGCTCGATCAGTTCGGCCGCTCGACTGCAGGCGGCCTTCTCGCCAGAGAGCACGGTATTGCCGGGGCACAGGTAATTGGCGATCCAGATCCGTCCGGCCGACGCGGCATCCAGACAAACGACATCGACTTTGGGTCGTTCCAGCAACAACGCGCTGACCATTCCCGAAGGAGTCGCGTCGGCCGCGGCTTGCATGGCTTCGCCGCGGACTTTGACCACGCGCACGCCGTCGTCGAAGCTCATCGCTCCGGCGAACACCAACGCCGTGTATTCACCCAGGCTGAGCCCCGCGGCGAATTTGCAATCGGCCGCCACTTCGGGCTTCTCGGCCTTGAGCATCTCCAGGGCCGCCATGCTGGTGACGAACAACGCTGGCTGACTGATGACCGTGGTGTCCAGCCGTTCGGCTGGTCCCTCGAAGCAAAGTTGAGCCAGATCGTAACCCAGGATTTCGCTGGCGCGGCTGTACAGTTCACGAGCGGCCGGGAATCGCTCGGCGATGGTCTTCCCCATGCCAACGTGCTGAGCCCCCTGCCCTGGAAACAAAAATGTCGTCTGGCTCATGATTCCCTTTCAAAGCAAAACGCCCGGTTGGTCAACGACCGCCGGGCGACATTCAGAATCGAAAATTCCATGACCCCGCTGGTCTACTAATTCATGGCTGTCGAGGGTTCTCGATCCAGGGCTTCGACAATCTGTTCGTTCAGCCGTCGTGCTTTCAACGTGGTGGCCAGACGCAGCGCATTCTGGATCGAACGTGCAGTGCTGGAACCGTGGCAAATGATCGAAATGCCCTGCACACCCAGCAGTGGGGCGCCACCGGTTTCGTGGTATTCAAATCGTTTGCCAAATGCGTGGAACGCCTGCTGTGCCAGGGCCTTCTCGGTGTTCAAGGCACCCATGACTTCGGCGACCACTGTCTTCATCATCATGTCGGCCAGCCCTTCGGCAGCCTTCAGCAAGACATTACCAACGAATCCTTCGCAGATGACGACGTCCGCAGCCCCGTTGTACAGGTCGCGACCTTCGACATTGCCAATGAACTTGTCGCTGATGACGCTTTGAGTGAACAGGGCGTGCGATTCACGGACGACATCTGTGCCCTTGCCGTCTTCGCTGCCAATGTTCATCAAGCCGACGGAAGGTTGGTCGATGCCGAACATTTCGCGAGCGTAGATCGATCCCATGATGCCGTACTGAACCAGATGTTCAGGACGCGCACCGGGATTCGCACCGACATCCATCAGGATCGTCTTGCCCTTCGTTGTTGGCAACGCCACGGCAATCCCCGGACGCTTGATCCCTTTCAGGAACAGGCGCGTACGCAGGCCGGCGGCCACGACAGCACCGGTGTGACCCGCGCTGACGACGGCATCAACCTGCTGGGTCGCCATCTGCTGCCAGCAGACGACGATCGAGCAATTTGGCTTCTTGCGCAACGCATCGATCGGCTTCTCTTCCATTTCAATCCAGCCATCGGCTGGTTGAATGCGCAGACGATCACCCGAATAGCCCGACTTGGCAATGGCCGCTTCCAATGTGGGAGCGTCCCCTACCAGCGTGACTTGTAAATCGGGGTTGTCCTTGAGAGCCGCGATCGCTCCATCGAGATTGGGCGAAACGCCGAAGTCGCCGCCCATCGCGTCCAAGGCAATCCGCATAGGAAAATCAATCCTCGATTTCAATCATGGCGCGGCCCAAGTAATCACCGCAGGTCGGGCAGATCACATGGGACGGAATAGGAGTCTGGCACTTGGTGCAGTTGTGAAGCTGCGGCGGCTTAATCGCGTCGTGGCTGCGTCGCCGACGCGAACGGCCCTTGGATTGTCTGCGCTTGGGAGCGGCCATGATGTAGTCAATTCCAACAGTTCGAGAAACACAAATGGGTGAAAAGCCGCGCCAGGACAGACGGCGAACCGGAACTTCCACGCCGGGAAAGCGTGCATATGGTACGGGAAGGGCAAAAGAGGTGTCAAGGAACAGAACATCCTCTGATCCCTACGTTTACAACTCTCACATTGGAAAGCAGTTGGAGTCTGACTGTGCCCGCTGACACCGCCAAGTTTTTGTCGAGTTACGATATCATGTCCCCCGTCCGGAGACGCTGGATCCTGATTTTGGTTCTGTTTCACCGAGGCGTGATGCGATCATCGAGGAGAATTCGGATGGATTGGCGAGAAGTCACCGGACTCCTAAAAATTCCCGGTCAGGAAATCCACGTCCACAGTTCGGGAGCCGCCAGTCGCGGAGTCGTGTGCGAAAGCTGCCATCAGAAATATTTCTACGCTCTAAGGTGCGATGCGGTCGTTTCCGAGCGAAGCGTCCTCTTTCTGGAAAACAAATCCGCCGAAGAACGAGCCACTCAAGCTGCAGATGAGCAATTGGCCGCTGCCCTGCGGGATCAGATCTTGCCCGTGCCCTGTCCGCGGTGCGGGTGGTATCAGGCTGACATGGTGGCCGTCTGCCGGGAACAGTACGGCATCTGGATGATCGCTGCCGCGATCGTTTCATTCATCGGCATCTGTGTTTCATTTATCGCCACGATGACAATGTTTCTTGGAACCGGTCTGCAACATCACTCGGATACGCTGCGCATCGTCTGGTCGACCGTCCTGGTGTTCTTTATCGTGCTGACAGCATCACTGTTTTGGCTGCGAAAGGTCTGGTCGGCGCGATACGACCCCAATGCAAAGAACCCCGCAGAACGAATCCAGATTGGTCAGTCAAAAGCCTTCCTCGCCGAAGACGATGGCGAAGTTCGAGTTCGCGGCAAGCAACTGGAGCTTCAATCCGAGCTTGATCGTGAACGAGCTTCTTCGGCCCGCTTCGACGCGATGTTCTACAACGGCATGAAAATCCTGGCACCGTTGGGGATCGCAATCTTTTTCTTTGCCAGCGTCTACTCGTCCTGGGACGAATTGCAATTGGGGGCAGCCACAAACGAATGGCCCAGGATGACTGTCAAAATCGAAGCGATGGGAATCGATAAGAGACAAAAGGAAGGTGGGAAATTCGAGTCCTACTTTGTTCCAACCGTCCACTATTCCTATGAAGTGGAAGGGAAAAAGTATCACGGAGCGCAGATCCGAATTCCCGAGCCTCAGTACAAGAACCCTCGTGAGGCAGAAGAACTCTGAGGTGGACCCCGTTGTCTAGACCAGAAAACGAGTTTTATTAGAGAGACTGGCGCCAGCCAGGCTCCCAGAACTGCGTGTGGTGGCAGTGGCGCAGCGCAGGTGAGC
>CAIMFH010000185.1 GCA_903840265.1 uncultured Schlesneria sp.
GCAGGGTCCGCACCAATCGGCACCAAACTTGACCAGTACAATGTCGGACGATTCGATTTGCGCGGCCAACGAGGAATCGTTCGGAAGGGGCTTGAGAGCGGGCTTCGGAGTGATCGCGAACACGAGCAACGCGACGGCAATACCTGCCATCGCAATGAAATTCAGTGTCGAATTGAGCTTACTCACGGGATATTCCATGCCGGAGACACGATCGTGGCCGTCGTAAGTGTAGGGCGCATTTCGATGCGATCTAGACTTCGTGTCCAAATTGCGAACGGAACTCAGCAAAAATCGTGCAGAGATCAGCGTTTGCTGGCCTTCCCCTGGAACGATCTCACCGAGTCGGCAGGGGTTTCGTGCGTCTCGGTGAGCATTTGAGTCGCTCGCACCCCGCAGCGGCCGGTTGACTCGCAACGGTCAAGTAATATCACCCGGCCGGGCTGTTCACAGGCTCTTACCAATCGTGTTTGTTCGGCAGTTCAATCCCCCAGTCTTCGCTGACGAACTTCGGAATAAGATCGAAGCTGGCGCGACCGTCTGCCCACTGGATCATTTGTTTGGACTTGGCTGCATCGGTACAGAGCCGAGCTGGAACGGGCGTGATGCCGACTCGTCCGAGATCGAGTCGATCGGAGTCCCAGCAGGTCTGGATGGTGATGTCAGGGTGAGTCAACTCGTGCGTGTGGCCTTCGCAGGCTCGATAAAGCAGTTGGAACGCCTCATCAGAGATGTCGAATAGTCGACCACGCAGAGTGGCGGCAAAATCGGCACCACGCAGACCGTGAAGTGGGTCATGGAATTCGTTGATGCGACGTGAATCATGCAGGACGGCGAAGAGCGAGACGACAGTGAGATTTGCCTTGGTCAATTCCGAGAGACGGCGTCCGTTTTCAAGAACTCGTGCCCAGTGAGCAACACCGTGATCGCCGTCAATCGGCAAAGGGTAGTTGATCAAAACTTCCTGGACGATCCGTTTCAGATCCACGGTTTCACTCGTGTTGCTCTGGGATACCTTTTGCGATTTGGAATGCTAAGTTGCCACGATGTCGAGAAGATCGAATCAAGAGCCAGAGGTTGTTGATCGACTGACATCACTTAACCTGCCGCCAAGGCCGGAGCCGTGGCGTTTGGTTCGGATTGCTTGGGTTCTCGACCTGAGAGGGCGATCACAGCTTCGACGAGCATGGCGAGGGCCAGCAGCATTAACAGACTAGAGATCGACAGCAGGACGTAGGTGATCATCTGAGGATGCGGCTGATTGATCTGTTTCAGGTTGGTCAGGATCATGCGACCCAACGCCCACATGCTCATGGTGTACATCCAGATGGTGGGGATGCCGGTCACGAAGAAGACCCAGGTGGCTCGACGTGTGCGCCACAGCCAGACGGTGATGCCCAACAATGTGAGGGCGGCCAGTAGTTGATTGCTGGCACCGAACAGGGCCCAGAAGATCTTCCAGAGCGGCGCGGGCTTGCCGTCGACTCCCAGGATGTTCTGCATGACGAAGAAGGCCGGAGCACCACCTGTCAGAATCGTGCCGAGCCAGCGTCCTTTAGCGTCGTGCCAGCCGGTGAGTTCCTGGATGATGTAACGACCCAGGCGAGTACAGACATCGAGTGTGTCGTAGACGAATGTCGTGAAAGCCATCAGTGCGAACGACACAGTGAGTTGAGCGGAAAGATTGAAGTTGGACCAGCCCATGCTGCGGACGGTGCCGGCGAACTTCTCCAGCAGCGTGCCGATCCCTTGAGCGTAGATCAGACTGGGTGGGGCCTTGCTGACGATCAATGGTGAATCCTTGGCGAGGATCATCACGCAACTTAACGAGACGATCGCGACCATGGCTTCCAGCAGCATCGCGCCGTAGCCAATCAGCTTGGCATCGGTTTCGTAACGAAGCTGCTTGGAGGTGGTACCGGAGGCAATCAGTGAATGAAAGCCCGAGCAGGCTCCGCAGGCGATCGTGATGAAGAGGACAGGGAAGAGCGTATCGCCGGCTGGTGTCGTCCAAGCGGTGAAGTGATCGAATTGAATCTGGGGTCCGCCAAACAGCAGGCCGACCGCCCCTGCGGCCAAAGCGACATAGAGGAAGTAGCCGCCGAGATGTCCGCGCGGTTGCAGCAGCAGCCACATCGGGACCACGGACGCCACGCAGCAATAGGCCAGCAGAAGGATGTCCCAAGTCTTATGTGCCCACTCCATCGCCTGCTTGTCCGTGGCCGTGGGGACGACTTGTTTCACCAGCAGTGTCATGTCGAGTGGCAGATGTTGGCCGGCATAGATCGACAGGCCGACCAGAGGGAGGAAGATGATCGTGGCGAGCCAGACCGGCATGCGAGCATACCGCATCATCAGGCCCATGATGATTGGCAAGGCGAGGTACATGAGTGACGACGAAGCGATGCCGGCTCCAGTGACTTCTTCGCCGTTTTCCAGCTTCTGGACACCAATGAATGATGCGGCGGTGACATCGGTGAAGGCCACGATGATGTAGACGAGGGCCAACCAGACGAAGGTCAGGAACAGCAGGAACGCGCGGCGGCTCATGTGATCGCGAACGACTTCGGCGATGGAACGTGCCTTGTGTCGGATTGAGGCGACGAGAGCGGTGAAGTCATGCACGCCGCCGATCAGGATCGAACCGACCAGGATCCAGATCAGCGCCGGCAACCAGCCGAACATGACGCCCGCCATGATTGGGCCGACAATCGGTCCCGCCGCCGCAATGGCCGAGAAGTGCTGGCTGAGCAATTCGTTCGGCGCGATCGGGGCATAGTCGACATCGTCGCGTAATTCGTAGGCGGGGGTTTTGGCCTTTGGATCCAGCTTCAGCAAGCGGACCAGGATCGGTCCGTACGTTAAATAGGCGACCGACAAAATCGCCGCAGAACCCAACACGATGGCGAGCATGCTCATGGGGAACGCTTCCAATCCGAACGACAACAGAGCCCGATAGTTTCGGGCTAACATCCACCTCGCGATTGTAGCGGAGGAGTAAGATCAACGAAATGGGATGTTTAAAGTAGACTGCGCGCCGAAGAAAACAACGGCGTTCGGCACACGGAGTCTGCCTACTACTATGCGGCCGGTCGTCGAAGCCAGGTTAACGTCACGGCGATTACTGACACGAGTAGCAGCGCGGCGCCTGAGAGGGGTGAGGCGGACCAGGCCCAGGTTGTGATGGCGATCAGGATTACGGCGAACAGCAGGATCGTGCCGGGTGTGAAACGCCAGGCCATGACTTGTTCGATGACCAGCAGGCACAGTGCTGCCAACAGGAATGATCGCGACAGTCCGCTGCTGGTGCTGACGACTCGGACCGTCTTTTCCGCAGCGACGGGGGTGTCTTCCCACTCGGTCTGATAGCCGAAGTCGATCCCCGGCAGCACCTCGGACCGCAGATCGTCTTGCCGCAGCGAAGCCAGATCACTCTCTTGAGTATCGACGTTGACCGCGAACCATTCGCTGCGACCGAGGGGCGGTCCGAGCACCATTTTGTGAAAGCCGGCTCGCGTGGTGGGCTCGCTGATGACGCTACGGCCGTCACCAGCGGCGACGGGAGCTTGCGAATCTCCGTTCGGTGTTTGTAGGACGGCGGCGACATCGGAGGCTCGAACGGGCAGGTGACTGATGATTGACTGACCGACCAGAATATCGCGATCTGACCAGCGGTTGGAGACGGCAAAGTTCACGATCTCGTGCATCAACGGAATCAGGCTGTGTCCCCAGACGGCCCACGTGCTCCATTCGCGATCCACCGAAGTCGTGATCAGGATGACACGTCCTCGTCCGAAGGGGGCTTCGATGATGGCGGGATCGCCCGAGCTAAATCGCAAGGCGACGCTGGCTCCTCGTTCGTCGGAGACCTGGGCCTTGAAGTAGGCGAATGTCTTCGTCAGCTCCAAGCCTGCGCCGGGGTTGCCTTGGAAGGGACGCACGATCGGGTGGCTATAGTCGCCGGGATCGAATTCGAACGACGTCTCTTTGCGCTTGGCGTCGCCGACTTTTTCGATCAACTTCGCGGGCAACAGGCTGGTCGCCGTGCCACTGGAGCCGCGAACGTTGGCGGGGATCTTCGAAAGAACCTGGTTGTAGTTGTCCGGGCGAACTTGATCACCCAGGCAGAAGACAACGCCGCCCCCCGCTTCCAGATAGCTGCGCAGAACCTCGGCCTCGCGATCGGTCAGCATCGCAACGTTGCAGACGAAGACGCAGTCGAATCGGGCCAGGTCGGTTCCCAGCAGTTCACCTTCGCGAATCACTGTCGGTCGAATCGGGCTGATCTGCGTTCGATTGGGAAGTTCGGGGGCCAGCGCCAGCTTCAGGAAGTCGGTCGCATTCCCCATGGGCTCGCCCGATGGTTTGCCGTTCACCAGCAGGACCTGCAATTCGTCGCGGACCGGAATCGCCAGCCGGCGTGAGTCGTCCACTTTCAGACCATCAGGTTTCAAACGGACTTCGACTCGATGCTCGCCGTTGGCAAATGCGGGCTTGAAGTCGACACGAACATCGGTTTCGGCGGGGAGATCGACTTGTTGGGTATCGGCCAGCCGATCATCGACCAGCAGTTCCACCAGTTGGCCCACGGCCCCCGACGTGCCGTAGTTGCGGATCGTCGCCGACAGGGGAACGGAGCGGCCCGAGAGGACAAAGCCGTCCGCAGCACGCAGACTGGTGATCGCGGTATTCGCTGTGCCGGGTTGACCGGCGTCCAGGAAGAACAGCTTGGCTCGTTCGGAGAGTCTCTTCAGCCCCGATTTCACTCGAACGGCCTCAGTCGAATCTTTCGGAGCCCAACCCGCTGTTTGCAGATCGGTCAGGAAGTAGATCTCTTTGCGGGAGATCTCCGGCACCATCGTCAGAAGTTCGTCGATTTCGTTCAGGACGACAGAGACATCCACTCGTTCGTCCAGCAGGGGGAGTTGCTCGATTTCCTCCAGCACAGCCGATGCCTGGTAGGCGGGTTGCTTGACGATGACTCGCGGCATCGATTCGCCGATGCGGACGAGCTGCATGGCATCTCCCTGACGAGCGGTTCCGGCGATCTGTCGAGCCAGTTCGCGGGCACGATCGAAACGGGACTTGTCCTGCGACCGATAGCCCATGCTGAACGTCGCATCAATGACGATGATTCTGTGTCGGGGCCCTTCGGCGCGGAAATATTCGCCGAACGTTTCGACCGAGGGGCGAGCCAGCGCCATGGCGACCAGCAGGACGATCAGCGTCCTGACGACCAGCAGCAGAATTTGCTCGAAGCGCAGTCGCCGCGACTGTTTCTTTGTGGCGGCGATTAAAAACCGCATCGCCGCCCAAGGCATTTCAATGTACCGCCGCCGATGCAACAGGTGGATCAATATCGGCGCGCCGCCAATCGCCAGTCCCCACAGCATCAGGGGGCTGGCAAATCCAAAGGCGAGCAACAATGCAGACGACATCGACGGTCCCATCGGTACGAGTTTCAGGCCGTTCAGCATACCGACGCGGCTGATCAGCGGGTAGCAGCAGGCAGGTTCTACGCTCGTCAGCATCTTTGATGATTCATCAGATTCGCCGAGCGCTTAAATCGCGCGTTCACGCCACATCTGTATGCGCACAAGATTGCACAAGAAAAAGCGAGAATGCCTTTATTTCATGTGGGATTCCACTCAATTCTGAGAACTCGAGTTCATCTTACCGAAGGCTGGAATCACAATTTCGGTTACCGCGTTCGCATTCCCGAACGCGCAACTCGCATGACGACAACTTATGCGGATTGCGCGGAGTAGTTCATTGTCACCTCCGAAACTTTGGCATCTCAGTTGCGTCACGTGTGTTATTCACATCACACGAATCAGAGGGCTTCTTTCGTCCTTTGAATTTTTGCCGAGTTCCGTTTCATTTCTTTTGTTCCAGGAAGTACGAATCATGCGAGTGCGTCGTCGAGGGTTTACGTTGATTGAGTTGCTGGTGGTGATTGCGATCATCGCCGTCTTGATTGCCCTGCTGTTGCCCGCCGTTCAGCAGGCACGCGAAGCCGCTCGGCGGACGCAGTGCAAGAACAACATGAAGCAGATTGGTCTGGCGCTGCATAATTACCACGACACCTACGACCAGTTCCCATTGGGCGTTTTGAACAAGCTCAACTGGCGAGTCTCGGTCTTGCCAATGATGGATCAGGCGCCGGCCTACAATCAGCTCAACTTCACGAGTGGTGCCTTTGACGGCAACGTGACCGATGTGAACACGCCAATACTCAAGAGCTGGAGATTGAATGCCTTTGTCTGTCCATCCAGCCCGCTGGAAACGAATCCCAACTATGGCGGCTGGAATCCGAATCGTTATCAGGGACATCACTACGCTGCCGTGGGCGGTGCGTACAATGCCGGTTATGGCAACTGCCTGAATTACTACGGAATTCTGTGCGACAACGGCCCGATGGAGATCAATCGTCGACACGGGCTGGCTGACATCACGGACGGTTCCAGCAACGTCATGCTGATCGCTGAACAGTCCAACACGGTCAAGTGGACCGGGTCCGCCAGCTGGGAATTTGCAAACGGAAAATCGCAGGGTGTTGGCGGGATGCGCGGCGGATGGGGTGGTCCGCAGAACACAGATGTCTCGACAAGTGAGTACAGCAGCACGGTGGCAGGGATGTCGGTTGTGCAATACGGGCCGAACGCCAGTTGTGGTGACTTCTTCGTCTGCGGCGTCGTGTACTGTGCCTCAAACAATCTCGCCTCGGCTCATACAGGTGGTATCCACACACTGATGGCCGACGGCTCTGTCCGCTTCGTCTCAGACAATATCGATCTGACGACGTTCAAGCGCGCAGCAATGCGTGCTGACGGCAACCCCATCAGCCTGGACTGATTATTACAGGTGACCCCGAGCTCGCCTCGGTTACTCGAGGCGAGCTTGTTCTCTATCGGTTCAATTCAATCGGGCGATCCGTGCCAGTATGCACAGGATTCAACGAATTCATTCTGGGAAAATGCGGTGCATGATGGTGTCGTCAGTCAGATATTCAATGGTCGTCGCCGTGAGCTGCCTGGCACTGGGATGCGGTAAATCCGATCCTCCTGCCGAAATCGTCACCGGTCGCGTGACTTACAAAGGCAAGCCAGTCGTCGGCGCGGGAATCCGCTTTTATGAGTCGCGGATCGGATTTGGTCTGGTCGCGAATCTGGATGCCGACGGACGATATGTGACACCTTCGCCGCTACCGGTCGGCGAATATCAGGTGTCGATTACAGGCGCACAGCCAGGTGGCCCCGAGATCCCGGGTGCTCCTCCTCCGTCGCCTATTCCGCCCGCCTATGTCGATGAAGGATATCGAGACGGATCGACGAGCGGCTTAGATGCGAGGGTCTCGTCCAAATCCACGACATTCGATTATGACATTTCCGAAGGTCCTCCCAAAGAGGTCATTCCCGCTGGGCGGGTCTTGGTTCGAATGGCACCCGAAAAGCCATCAAAATAAGCACTCCCTTCTCTTACAGCTTCAAATGCGACTGATCGTTTGGCCTCGCAATCATATTTGGTGATTCATCGGACCTACCAAGCGCTTTAATCGGGCGTCAACGCCGAATGTGTGCGCGCACAAGGTCGTCCAAACAGAAACGTGAACACCTTTGTGTGACGTTTGGATTCGCTCAATTTTGAGAATCCGTCTTCGTATTACCGAAGCTTCGGCTCATATCTTCGGATATCACGTTCGCATTTCCGAACGCGAAATATGCATGCCGACCTCTTATGCGGTTTACGTTGATCAGTTCGTTACCGCTAGCCGGCACTTAGGCATATCAGTTGCTTAAGTTGAAACTCAGAGGATGCGGATCCAAGAGGTCTCTCTCTGGTGCGTTCAACCTCGATACCAGTTCATTCTTTTGTTTTGATGAAAGTGCCAATGATGCAAGTACGCCGTCGAGGGTTCACACTGATTGAGTTACTGGTGGTGATCGCCATCATTGCTGTATTGATTGCCTTGCTGTTGCCCGCTGTTCAGCAGGCACGCGAAGCCGCTCGCCGTACTCAGTGCAAAAACAACATGAAACAGCTGGGCCTGGCCTTGCACAACTACCATGACGTTTATGACCAACTCCCCTTGGGTTCGTTGAACAGGCACAACTGGCGAACCGCCGTGCTGCCGATGCTGGATCAAGGGGCCGCCTACAGCCAACTGTCATTCACGACGGGTGCATTCAATGGCGATGTCACGGATGTGAATACCCCGGTTCTGAAGGGTTGGAAAGTCGCGGCCTACATCTGCCCGTCCAGCCCTCTGGAAACGAACCCCAACTATGGCGGCTGGAACCCAAATCGCTACATGGGTCACCACTACGCGGCTGTTGGAGGCGCTTACAACGCGGGGTATGGCAACTGCCGACAATACTACGGAATTATGTGTGACAATGGTGCCATGGAGATCAACGTCAAGCATCGCCTGGCTGACATCACAGACGGGTCGAGTAATGTGATGCTCGTCGCCGAGCAATCAAACAAAGTTAAGTACACAGCGACTTTAACCTGGGAATTCTCTGACGGGAAAACACAGGGTGTGGGTGGCATGAAAGGTGGCTGGGGAGGTCCTGGAGATATGAATATCTACTCGAACACAGGTAGCAGTACCATCCCAGGTGTGTCGCCAGTGGTTTACGGACCGAATGGGAGCTGCGGGGACTCGTTCGGATGTGGACTGGTCTACTGTGCCTCGAACAATTTCGCCTCGGCTCATACGGGTGGCATTCACGCGATGATGGGCGATGGCTCGGTCAAGTTCATCTCCGACAACATCGACCTGACAACGTTCAAACGAGCGGCCATGCGAGCTGACGGCAACCCGATCAGCCTGGACTAGTCACTATGACTGCAATGGGTTCGCTTCAATTGAGGCGAACCTTTTTTTGCGACCGGATTGTCGAGTCGCAACCGAGTATGGGCCTGGGTTTGTCAGAAGTGAACTGCAATCTATCCCGCGTGGGGAGATACGGATCTGAAATGATGTTCTCAGCAAGATATACGATGGTACTTGGTTTGGGCTGCCTGGCTTTGGTTGGCTGTTCCAAAGGGCCCGATCCCGCCGAGATCGTGACCGGACGTGTGGTCTTTAAGGGCAAACCGGTCGCCGGGGCTGGAATTCGGTTTTATGGACCGCACAACGGATTTGGTCTGGTTGCGAATCTGGATGCCGACGGACGGTACGTGACGCCGTCCCCCTTGCCGGTGGGTTTCTACGAAATTTCGATCACTGGCAGTCAGGGCGGCATGGCTGAGGGTCCCGGTGCACCGCTCCCTTCGCCAGTTGCACCGACTTATGTCGATGAGGCCTATCACGACGGCGCGACAAGTGGGCTGGAAGCGAGAGTCACATTCTCGCAGACGACGTTTGATTTCGACGTCTCCGAACCACCGAAAGTTCCCGAAGTTCGTCCCGGAATGCTGGTTCGGATGGCCCCGGCGAAAGGACACAAGTGATCAGTCTGTTCGAGGCCAGTGATTTTCGTAGGACGGATTGAAATCAGTCGCGTGCTGACGCAGCGAGGCTCGGCCGGGGTCGGGTTCGTGCGGCCTCTCGTTACTTCGCTGGCTCGATCATCACCGGCGTCTGTTCGGCGTTGACGCGTGATTGTGCTGATTCGAGCTGTGTTTTGAGATAGTCGAACAGCTCTTGGGCAGTCAGATGCAGATCGCGATTCGTATCGGCGGCACCTTGGATCGCTTCGGCCAAAGTCCAGGCAAACAAGCTGCGACCTTTTTCATCCCAAGTTCGCGATTGCTGACCCTGGTCGCACGAAATGATCACGGTGGTCGACTTCAGCGGCGTCTTGAGGCTATCGAGCAACGCCTTGCCTGCCAGTTGTCGTTTGACATCTTTACCGGTGCCGGGCGGTGTCACGTCCAGGATCAGGATTCTATCGTTTGCCGGACATTCGTTCAGCTTTTCGGCCAGCCAATCGAGTGACACGCCGGTATTGGCCATGTTGTCCAGACGGAAGTCCTTCGGGGCCAGGTAGACGGTCTTGTCATCGCCCTGATAGGCATGGCCTGAAATGGAGATCAACACCTGCATTTGCGGGCGTGCGCTACTGAGTGTTTCGGTGAGTTGTCTCTCCCAGTCCTTACGAGTCCCATCGACGATGAGCGCGCCCCGCTGATCGGAAACGGCATAGCGCGACAATAGCGCCGACTGGACGAGCCTCGCATCATTGAGAGCTGTCTTCAAAGGGGAGAGCGATGAATCGGTGTAGGATTGAGTGCCCAGCACGACGGTCCAGCGATCCGTCTGCGCGGGGCGTCGGGCGTCGATGGTGGTGGCGGTCAACGCTCCGTCAGGCATCTCAGAGTAGGCAACTCGCACGTTATCGAACTGTCGCAGATCCGCTAGCTTGACCTTGTCGAGAGCCAACGTGATTTCGGTCTTGGTGTCCGTGGTCAGCGTATGCCGCTCACCGTTGGCGAGTGAAACGGTCAGTTCATTCGTCTTGGGGTCAACGGATTGCACGGCACCATCGAACTGCTGACTGCGGGTCGCAGTGACCTCCACAATTTCGGTATCGTGCTGGATCGAGACGCGATCGCCTGGCTTCAGTGCGGCAGCGGTCAGCGGCATATTCTCAGCGGTGGTCGAACCATTGATCGAGACCTTGCACTTGGCATCGACCGGCAGCTTCAGGGAACTGGCTGCCGCACCCTGGCCAATCTGGATCGAGAGGATCGCCTGATCGGGATCGTAGCCGGCAACCGATCCGACCGTCGTGACGACGCGCCGTGCGTTCAATGAATTGAGCACACGTCCACGGGTTTGACCCGGTTCCGACAAGTGGGTGATGTCCAGTCGATCGCCGTGCTGCAGGTCGCGCAGTTCGATCGTCTGGCCATTCAATTTCATCACGGCACTCTTGGGGACTCGCACTGGCAGGTCATCGCGCGTGTTCCCTTCTTCCATCGACAGAATCAGCCGCGAATCATGCAGCAGTAGTTCTTTCAGCGTGCCATGCGTCGGGACCGGCCGGTCGACAATCATGTTCACCACTAAATCCGACTGATTCTTGTCGACATCCATCTCGACATGATCGCCCGGCTTCAATTCGCGCAGCAGGATGTTCTTCTTGTCGTTCAGCAGGAAGATGCGTTGTTTGCGAGGCACCTTGAATGGTTCGAGTGCTCCGGTGTTCAAATCCTGCACGACGAATTCGTTTTTGTCGCCGTTCACTTCGCGAATCAGCCCATGCGCCTTTTGGCCGGGGCCTTGGTTCGCTTTGGAATCCGGCCACAGCATCAGACCGCTCATCAGGACCGAGGCTCCTAGAGCCGCGGCTGCCATGTAGGTGCGCCGATTGTTGTTCTTGCTCGGTTCGTCCAAGACCATCTCGCCGGTTTGCCCACCGACGAGTTTAAGATCGATCTGCAGATCGGACAGTGCTTCGTCTGCAGTCTTGTATCGCAGGGCCTGATCTTTTTGAGTCAGCTTTTGCACGACCTTTGCCAAGTCGGGAGGGACCCCTTCCAGAACACGACCGATTTCGGGCAGTCTTCGATCCGGGGCGGCGTGCCACATCATCCAGGCGACCTGCTGGTTGCGTCCTTTCGCATTCAGACCCGGGAACAGCTCTTCGAAGTTTCCGCCGCACATCAGGTCGTACGCTGAGAAACCGAGCGAGTACAGATCGCTGGCCGGGCCGACATCGCCGAAGTCATCGGACACCGTTTCCGGCGCCATGTACTTGGTCGTGCCCTTCAGCAGGCTGCCATCGACGGTGGCGACACGACAGGCCAGACCAAAGTCACCCAGTTTGACGCGGCGTCGCGCATCGATCATCAGGTTGCCCGGCTTGATGTCGCCGTGGATCACCCCTTGAGCGTGGAGGTACTTGAGAGCTCGCAAGACATGAGCCAGGGTGGCTCGCAACGCCCGCAGATCGATCTGGCGCCCCGACAATCGCTCGGCCAGACTCGACTGCATCAGTTCCATCACCAGCCAACCTCGTTCTTTGACGATGTCGAAGATGGTGACAATGTTGGGATGCTGCAGAGACGCCAGCAACTGGGCTTCCTGCCAGAAACGCTCCAGTCGCTTGGGGTCGTCGACAAATTCCTGGTGCAGTTGCTTGATCGCGACTTCGCGACCGAGTTCGGTATCTCGAGCTCGATAAACAGTTGCAAAGCTGCCCGAGCCGATTTTTTCGAGAATCTTATAACGCGTATCGAGCGACACAATCTGATCTCACGAAGCCGTCAATTCTGGTTGCTGTCCCGCAAGAATGAAGCATCCGAGCGTTTGGTTCAAGCTGTCTAACGAATTCGCGAGGGATTTCGC
Organism: uncultured Schlesneria sp.; assembly: GCA_903840265.1. GTDB lineage: Bacteria > Planctomycetota > Planctomycetia > Planctomycetales > Planctomycetaceae > Schlesneria. The sequence continues at coordinate 12,299 of CAIMFH010000185.1, forward strand.
AACATCGCGGTCGGTTTGGGCAGACTTAGGGACCGTTCTTGAGATGACAGGGCGCAATTTTGGGCACTGAAATTATCAGCGAAGCCTTTGATTGAACCGTATTTCTTGATCAAAGACACGGCTTTGTCGAGGACTCCAAAACCGTGGCACACGATCATCTGGCAGTCAAGAATGCACTACTTCTGCTCGGATAGCAGCTTTCTGGTGGCCAGCAGTTCTCGTGTGAAGCCTTCGACGATGTTGGGCGTTCCGCCACCGGGAAGGACTTCCCACGTGTAGGTTTCCACCTCCAAGTGGGGGGCATAGTCAAGTTCGGGGATGACCGCCAGCGCTTTCTTTAGCTCGCCGCGGGTCGTCCCCAGCGGGCCCAGGTGTTCGGCGTCGACGGGGACGTGGAAGTGAACTCGCCACATCGGGGCGTCTCGAAAATCGGCGGGTGGGGTCGATGCGAGCGGTTCGTCGAGATCGACTTGTCGTACGATCGAGCCTGATTTGGTGCGTGCAAACGTCTGATGCAGATAGCGGGGTTCGACGTATCGGGCGAGGGCCGTGCGTGCGGCGGCGTTGCTGCCGGGATTGGCAATCTCGATCGCGCAGGTGATGTGGACTTTGTTGATGCGGATCTGGGCCGCCGTCAGCGAGCGGATCGAAGCGGCCACGTCCTCGAATTCGACGGCCTGATGACAGACATCGTAGCAAACACCCAGGTGGGTCTGGACGACATCCAACGCGCCGGCGTCGGCGGCTCGTTCGCGAAGGCGGGCGAAGAACTGCAGGGTCTCGTCGGTGGTCTCGATCACGCAGAAGGGTTCGGGTTCGATCGCCAGGCGAATGAGCTTGCCTGTTTCCGCGTGCAGGCGGTCCAAGCCGCGGGCGAGTTCAATCAATTGGTCCGCGCAGCGATCAGCGAAGTCCGTGGGATGTTCGAATGGTTTGAAGCCCAGCGGCACCGTCGAGATGCTCCCTTCCGCTCCGGCGGGTAACAGAGCCGCGAGGACGCGGGCACAGCCCAACGTGTATTGCAGCCGATTGGGAGCGGTCCAGTCGGGGAGGTAGACGTTCTCTTTGACTCGTGCCGAGTGAAAATCGCCGTAGGGAAACGCATTCAGCGTGTAGCAGGTCAGGCCTCGTCGAGCGAGCCCCTCGCCGAATTGGCGAACGGCGTCGGGCGAGGCGTCAAGTTCCTGAATTACCGGGGCCGCCAGCCACAACCCGGCGGCCAGGTCGTGACCGTATCCCTGTTTGATCGGCAGCGTAAATCGATCCAGCCCGTCTTCGACTTCCGCGACAGATCGACCGGGGTGAACATTGGTGCAGTAACTTAGTGGTAAAGAACTAATCGTCATTGGAGTGTTACGGCCTTTGTGGCGGGTTGATGAGGCTGTTTTTCAGATGGTGTGTCAGGTCCCTGAGTCTTCGCAGGGTATGGTGCCAGGTTGCAAGACCAGGCCCTTCCCAAAGCATCAAGGACGAGCCACCCAAACCGGCTCGACCGCGGCATTTCGATTCTGGTTCGATTCCGGGAGGGAGGGTGATTATACTCTCGGGACAACCGGGCCACGACCGCCATCGGCAACGAAAGTGAAGAACTTAGGGCGTGGTTCGGCGTTCCATGTGCAATCGCAGATTCCGTCGAGCTGGCGCTGGCTCTCAGAGATTTTTCGTCCGTGCCAACACAGATCAAACCAGGATCCCCTGTCGAAGACTCAGGTTACCTGCATGATCCCGAAGTGCAATTGATGCTTCGGGCCAAGCAAGGTGATGAAGGTGCGTTTACGCAGTTGGTCAAAGCGTATCAAGACCGGCTGACAAACATCTTCTATCACATGCTGCAAAGTCAGGAAGCGGCCGAAGATCTGGCTCAAGATGTGTTCCTGCGGATCTATCGAGCCCGCCACGGTTACCAGCCGACTGCGCGGTTTTCGACGTGGTTGTTCCGGATTGCGAATAACCTGGCCAGCAATTCACGCCGGGCAAAGGGACGTCGCAAAGAAGTGAATCTGGCCGGCACCGAATCGGGGCCGCTGGGCGTTCGGCCGACCGAACAACTCGCTACGGAAAAATCGGGACTGATGCCGAATCGACAGTTGGATCGGCGGGAATTGCAGGCTGTGGTGCAACAGGCGATGGAACAGTTGAACGAGCGACAGCGGATGGCTGTCCTGCTGCACAAATATGAAGAAATGAGCTACGAAGATATTGCCGACGCGATGGAATTGACGTCCACAGCGGTGAAGTCGCTGTTGTCGCGAGCCCGCGAAAACCTGCGGATCGTGTTAGAGCCCTATATGCAGATGGGGAAAGAGGCCAAGTAATCACCAGTGAATCCTCGAATCCGTGATTTCGAGGTTCAAATAGCAGATTTCAGATCTCAAATCTAAAATTTGAGATCACAAAAACGAGACAATTCTCGTCGAGTCGGGTTCATACAGAGAAGGATCAAAGACAACATCGAGTCGAGATGATTGGCCGCCCCGTTGTTGGGCGATGCCAGTTGAGACTCGTCAGCGACCGCGAATCATGGAAAAAACACTTCGACTTTCTGCCGAGCAGCGCGAAGATCTGGTGGCTTATCTGGACGGTGAATTGCCGGACACAAAGTCACAGTCGATCGATCAGGTGTTGGCGCGCAGTGAAGTGGCACGGCACGAAGTGGAAGCCCTGGCTCGCACCTGGGAAATGCTCGACGTTTTGCCGACCCCCAAGGCACCACCCGAATTTACCGAGCGGACTATGACCACCTTAAAGGTGGGTGAAACTCCGTTCGATGTGACTCAGCAGGCTTGGTTCAATCCGCTGAAACGTGCTGGTGTGGCTGTCGTCTGGCTGGTGGCGCTGGGTCTGTCGGGATGGCTGGGCTATCAGATCACGAATGTCTGGATCGCCAACCCCAGCCAGCAACTGCTGGCCAACCTGCCGATCGTGCAGAAGATTGATCAGTATAAAGAGGTCGAGTCGATCGATTTCCTCGACAAGCTGCAGAAGAGTCGTCTGTTCGAAGACTCGACCGGCGAGTCGACGCCAGTCGATAACAAGAGTCTGCAGGAACGGCATCAGCAGATCGTCAAGATGTCGCAAATCGAACGCGATCGCTTGCAACGAAATCTGAACATTTTCCAGCAACTCAATCCCGACCAGCAAAGCCAGTATCGGCAGCTCAGCGAGCAACTCGACGAAAACAAAAAAGGGGGCGGGAACCTTTCCAGCCTGCTGCAGACCTACACCGCCTGGCTGCAGACACTGACACCCGGCCAGCGGGAATCGTTGCGTTCGGAAGCCGACAGCTCGCGCAAGTTTGCGATTGTTCAGAAGATCAAGGAGGAACAGTTCCGCAAGTTCGAAACCGTTTCCAGCGACTTGCCGGATTGGGATCCTTCGATGCTGCGACAGGGTCGACAATTATTGTCGGTTCCCGAACTGACGGCGATCATGAAAGCCCTCTCGGCTGATTTGCCGGAGGAGCAGCAAGTGAAAATCGATAGCGCGGTGCGACCGGATCAGTGTGTGGAAGTGTTGCGTCGCAGCATCGGACGGGCGTCGGAGCCCGAGAGCTGGCCATCGGCGACGATTCAAAATCAGATCCTCGATTCACTGTCTCTTCCGCTGAAGACGTGGATGAAGCGTAATCCCGCCATGCAACGCGAACGCACGGTCGGAATGCTGATCATGAGCGTGCTGCATGCGTACGAGGACGGGCGACCGAAGTGGCCGAACGAATCGGAATTGAATCAGGTTCTGAATTCATTGGATGAGAACGAGCGGGCTCGAATCGAGAAGGAGCCGCCGGACGAACGGCAGCACGATCTGCAACGTCGTTACTTTGGAGAGCACGAGCGACACCGTCACCAACTGCAACATCAACTTGGACAGCTAATGGGCGATGTCGGCGTTCATCCGCCACCGCCGCCACCGCGCGGTCCCAACGATCCGCAGGGTCCACGTGGCGAGCGGGGACCCGGACCTGGCCGTGGCGGACGCGGCCCTGGATTCGGCCCCGGTCCAGGACCGGGCGAGCGAGGTGGTCCCGGTCCAGGTGACAGAGGTGGCCCTGGTGAACGAGGTGATCGTCCGCCACCGCGACCCGATGGCCGTGGTGGCGACAGACCGCCTCGTGACGGTCGAGATGACCGGCCGCCCCAGTAGTTGGCAAACGATTCCCCCTATCGCAGAGTTGCCTTATGTTCCGGATGTCTTTCGCCGTTCTGACGTTGGCGGTCTCCGTATACATCGCCAGCGCGTGTCAGGCACATGCCGAAGAGCCTGCGAAAGAGCTGCTGGGATTGCCGCTGGTCTTTCAAGATGATTTCGAAATGGGCGACCCGGCGACTCGCTGGGAACCGAGCGATCCGAAGGCCTGGAAACTGACTGAACAGAACGGCAATAAGGTCTGGAGCCAGTTTCAGCATATCGTGACGCAAACACCTGTCCGTTCGCCGTTCAACCGATCCGTCGCGAAGGACGTGGTTGTTGGCAGTTGCGTGCTGGATGTGAAACTGCAATCGACCGCTCGTGACTATCCTCATCGGTCATTGTGTCTCTTCTTCGGCTATCAGGATCCTGCGCACCTGTACTATGTGCATCTGGGGCAGAAGACCGACGATAACGCGAACCAGATTTTCATTGTGAACAATGCACCTCGCACCAAGATCTCGACCAAGACGACGGACGGGACAAAGTGGGACAATGAATGGCATCATGTGCGCGTTGTTCGAGATGTCGAGAGCGGCAAGATCGATGTCTTTTTCGATAACATGAAAGAACCGGTGATGACGGCGGTCGATAAGACGTTTACGTGGGGGCAGGTTGGCATCGGTTCGTTTGACGACACCGGCAATTTCGACAATGTGCTGGTCTATGGCAACAAGGTTTCGCGCCCGGCCAAGAATCCGTAACCGTTGGAAATTGGTCTGATGCGACAACCCAGCTTCTGGCGCAGCGTCTCTCATGCATGGGCCGGACTGGTCTATACGTTTCACACTCAACGAAACGCCCGTTGGCACACAATCGCTGCACTCGCCGCGATCGCTCTGGCAAGCTGGCTGCAACTGGATGCAACTCGCTGGGCGATCCTGATTCTGACGATCGGAGCCGTCTGCGCGGGCGAGACGATCAATACGACCGTCGAAGCGCTAGTCGACCTGCTGTCCCCTGAATGGCACGAACGCGCGAAAGTAGCCAAGGATGTCTCGGCTGGGGCTGTCTTGCTGCTGGCGATCACCGCGATTGCTGTCGGGGCGTTGTTACTCGGTCCGCCGCTGTGGGCGAAGTTGTTCGCGGGTGGTTGAGTTGCTGTCTTCTTTGGAGTGCTCCGGCTCGACGGAGCTTTGGCTTCAGTCAGCATGGTGGTGAGATCGCGAGTTGCCTCTCTGATGTATTGATGCCCATCACTGAACTGGAGCCAAAGCGGTGTCGAGCCACCACACTCCAAAAGGAATGATTAGCGGCAGCTTGAATTGACAACGGATGCTAATCCGACATGCTGGCTGAGCGTTATCAGTCCCAGGGACGAAAAGCGGGCGAGCAATGAAGGATCGGGAACCAACTGTGACGTGGCTGCGAACAAAAACTCGACTGCGATTGCCGATCACGCTCAGCGTGGTGCTGATGGCTCTCAACGTGTCGCTGATGATTTGCTGGATCGTGCTGTTGGCTCGGCAGACGGGTTGGGGTGCGCTGATCGTCGGCGTGATCGTCTTCGCAGTCATCCTGCTGGGCCTGTCGTTCTATCTGGTGCTGATTATTAAAGAAGTACGGCTGAACCAGCGGCAGGCGAACTTTGTCGACAGCGTGACTCACGAACTGAAATCGCCGATTGCCTCTCTAAAGCTGTATCTGGAAACGCTGGTGATGCGGTCGGTCACCGACGAGCAACGCAACCGGTTCTATCATGTGATGGGAGAAGAGCTGGACCGGCTGGACCACTTGATCTCGCAACTGCTGGAAGTCGGTCGGCTGGATGCGATTGGCGAACAATCCGAACCCGAAGACATCCACCTGGAAGCGATGTTGCACAAATGTGGTGCCGCCGCGTGTGCTCACCATAAGCGAGAAGAGCAAACGACGATCACCTATGATGTGCAACCGGCGGTGATTCATGCGCGACCGCTCGTGGTGGAGACGGTGTTTCGCAACCTGATGGATAATGCCATCAAGTATGCGGGAGATCCGCCCGCTGTCGAAGTCCAAGTTCGCGTGACAGATCGAGGTCGCGTGGCGACGCGGATCAGCGATAATGGGCATGGCGTACCTCCGGAACTGCGGAAACGGATCTTTGGGATGTTTTATCGAGCCGGTAGCGAGCTGACTCGACGGCAAAAGGGAACAGGTTTGGGTCTGTATATTGTGAACACGCTGGTTCGGCAGATGCAGGGACGTGTTAGCGTCCATGGCCGCACGAACCAGACCGGTAGCGTGTTTGAAGTCGATTTGCCGGGAAGAAAGGGAAATGGCGAACTGTGATCGGAAAAATTCCGGCCCCCACGGCCAACGCCAGCACCATGCGAATTTTGATTGTTGAGGACGAAGAAGCACTGGCCCAAGGGCTGAAGTTCAACTTTGAACAGGAAGGGTACGCAGTCTTATTGGCGGGGGACGGCCCCACGGCCCTGAAGCTGTTTGACGATGTGAACGCCCCTGTGGATCTATTGATCCTGGATCTGATGCTGCCCGGTATGAGCGGCTATGAAATCTGCACCGTAGTTCGCTCGAAGAACAAGACGGTGCCGATTCTGGTGCTCAGCGCCCGAACGCTGAGCGAGGACCGGATGCATGCATTCGATTGCGGGACAGATCAATACATCACCAAGCCATTCGATCTGCCCGAGTTACTAAATCGCGTCCGCAATCTCCTCGAGCGCCACAAAACTTTGCTGACCGCCTCGAAAGTGGCGAGTGCCGAACCGACGCCGCCACAGTACGAATTCACCCATTTCCGAGTTGAGCTGCAATCGTTTGAAGTCATCGTCGGCAACAAGCGACACAGTTTGACGACTCAGGAAATGCAGTTGCTGAAGTACTTCATCGAACATGAAGGGGAAGTGCTGTCGCGCTATCGCATTCTGGATGAAGTCTGGGACGAACACGTCGATGTGACGACACGAACCATCGACAACTTCGTGTTGCGACTACGAAAGCTGATCGAGCCGGACCCGGCGCGGCCGCAGTACATCTTGTCGGTGCGTGGGACAGGGTATCGGTTTGTCAGTGGACGGAGTGAGGTCGCCGGTTCGAAGCCCTGAGCGCCGCCTGCAGATTGTGGGCTCGGATTTGTGGTGTATGTTTTTCAACGCAAAGTCGCCAGGGCACAAAGACGCGAAGGAAAATGTTTGCTGAATTGTGATCTCCCAATTTCTCGAGGTAGACAATGGCTGCACGGTTGATGTTGCGAATGCATCTTGAGGAAGCGTGGAGGCGAACAATTGCTCAGGAATACGCCGGTCAGCTAATCAATTCGGAAAAGGGATTGCAGGTCTTCTTCTGCAAACATCTGCTTGATTGTTTTAAGAGCGATAAAGTTTCTCGCAGGCTCTTCATCGAACCTCGCGTAAGCATGCCAGGATCTGACGACCCAAAGTATGCGAGGCACCCTGATATCGTCATATGTCACACTCGGAAGATTATTGGAATTGTCGAGATCAAGTATCTGCCACGTACGCGGGCCAAGTTTAAGAAGGACCTTCTCACTTTGGACTGGCTACTCGAAGGGCAGGTAGACGTAGCCCTTTCCAACGATCGTTACCGTGGCCCGCGAGCTGTTCACAAGGGATATTCGCTCGCAGGCGATGCGGTTTATTGCTGGGCAGGCGTTCATTGCGAACCTGAGACAAAGGTTGCCTTACCCGATGCCCGCGCAATCAATGATCGCGTTTTCGTACTGCATGCGATCACGTCACGCGAGGCGGTTCCAATTGTTCGCGTTGCCGGGAACACAGGGCTATCAGAGTAATTCGATAATTCGTCTGCTGATGTGAGTGTTGGTCATGCCTTTTGAGCGAGAAGATGCCAAGGAAAACGGGAGTGCATTGATTTGCTCCTCTTTGCGTCTCCGCGCCTTTGCGACTTTGCGTTGAAAACGTCACCGACGCAGAACAAAGAATGACGCAGGCCCGGCACTCACCGTTGAGCACCGGGCCTGCGTGTTTCGTTCTCGTTCGGAGCATTGAAGAATCTCGAACGAGGGGTGGCCGTCCGTACGGCAGCCCGTCGACGCCGTTAGGCTTCGCCACCTCGCTGGCGTTTACTGTCTGGATTCACGCGATCACCGTCCTTTCGTGCTAGAGTTCCCTGCTTCTACCGGACAGCCAGTGCCGGTTGCTTCGCAAGCTTTCCTAGTTCGCCGCGTACGTTCCCGCGGCACACATCGAAATCATTTCCAAATTTCCAGATCGAGACAAGAGAAATCTTCGCGTTCCGCCAACTTTTGGCAGATTCCTTTCGGCAAGTTTAGGCTGCTGGTCACTGATGCCGACCTCTTTTCGTGAATCGTTATGCCATTCACGATTGATTTGAGGGCTTTAACACTTACATGTCCGTAAAGACAGCATTGAGTGCCTGTTGATTCCAGATAACATTCGTAATGTTACGCCTGAGGGGATACAAATGTGGTCACCCCTTCTGAGATGACACGGTGTCCATCGGGCTAGTTTCACAATCCTGTTCAAGGTGTGGGCAATGCGAATTCTCGTGATTGAGGATGATCCATCGATCGGTCGGGCTTTGCTGCAAGGCTTCACGGAAGCGGGACATTCCTGCGACTGGGTACAGGATGGAGCAGCAGGAACTGAATCGGCGAAGTCTCAGCAGGCCGATGCCATTATTCTGGATTTGATGCTGCCGAAGCGAAGTGGCCAGGAAGTCTTGCGAGACATCCGCAGCATGGGCGTGCTCTGTCCTGTGATCCTGCTGACCGCAGTCAGTTCGGTGGACGAACGAGTGATGGCACTCAACGCCGGGGCCGACGACTATGTCTGCAAGCCGTTTGAGTTCGCCGAGTTACTCGCCCGTGTGAATGCAGTCGTTCGCCGGACCAGCGTGCGTCCCAGCCCGGTACTTTCGGTGGGCGATTTGACGCTGGACCTGACGACGCGACGAGTTTCACGTTCGGGACGCGATATCGATCTGACTCCGATTGAATTCAGCATGCTGGAATTGCTGCTGCGATTCGCGGGACAGGTAGTCACACGCAAGATGTTGTGCGAACACGTCTGGGGCTTTAACTGGGACGGCACAACGAACGTCATTGAGGTCCATGTGAATCGCCTGCGCGGCAAGCTGGACAAAGGTCGCACAGAATCGATCATCAAGACGGTGCGCGGTCGAGGCTACGCCATCGCTGGCGAGGAAACGGCAGACGTCGTCTGATTCGGCGGGGGGGGTGTGGCACGCCATGAGTCTTCGAAGGGCGTGGGATTTCGACTTTATTCATGACCACGCCCTTCGCAAAACTCAGAGCGTGCCACTCAAATTGAAAAAGCAATTGCCTTGGCGGGATTTGGGCCGCTGGTCTACGGAATTCTGTCGCATCCGCGTATGATCCCGATGTCAGGGGCCTTCGTGCCCGACGGGGGTTGGCTGCCTAGCCTCAGGCAGCCCTCGCGGATGATCGAACTTTGTCTTGTGGTTGTTACTGAGTTATGTCGCACAATGGACTGATGCGGTTCGCCATCAAGATGCGGACACTACGTGTCCGGTTGACCGTTTGGAACACTGTCGTCGTCCTGTTGACGGTGTTGATTGCGCTCTTTGCCGTTCGTGAAGGTCTGCGCTTTTATCTGTTGCTGGAAACAGACGAAGTCCTGGAAGCGGAAGCGAACGAACTGCTGCTGGCGGTCGAAGAGTTCTACCATACCGACCAGTCGCAGATCATCGCGGAAATGAAACGCAAAGCGGAAGCCCACCGCAAAAGCGACTGGTACATTCGCTGGGTCGATAAGACGCACGAGCACGATTTATGGCACAGCGGCAATGTCCCGGCGGAGCCGCAAACTCGTTTTCTGGGATCGTATAGCGGTCATAATGTCTGGGGTTCGGCCAGCCACCGGTCGATCGAGGTCGAACTCAATAAGCCCGGGCTTCCTCGACAATACATTCTGGTCGGAACTCCGATTGCATTCGTCGACGATGACGTCAATCGACTGACGCGCATCCTGGCACCGGTCGGGTTGGCAATTTTCCTGCTGGCTCCACTAGGTGGTTTACTGCTGGCCGAGCGGGCAATCGAACCTCTGCAAGAAATCATTCATACCACCGAGCGTCTGCGACCAAGCCACTTGAACGAGCGGCTTGTCGTTCGTGGTGTCGGCGATGAACTGGATCAACTGGCTACCAAGATCAACACGTTCCTGGATGTCATCGCGACGCATCTGCAGAAGAACCGGGAATTCGTCGCAAATGCCGCTCACGAACTGCGGTCACCGCTGACGGCGATTCAAAGTCTGGTCGAAGTGACGCTCGATAAGCCTCGCGAAACTGCGGAATACGAAGAGCTCTTGTTTCAGATCAATGACGAATGCCGCCATCTGGCTCAGGTGGTCAACCAGTTGCTGCAGTTGACTCAAAGCGAAGCGCTGGCGGCAGAGACTCGGCAGGAACTGGTCAGCCTTGATGAAATGGCGAATAAAGCGATGGAGATGTTTGAACCCGTCGCCGAAGAGCGACAGGTCAAGCTGAGTTCCTCTCTGACAGACGTTCAGATTTCAGGCAATCCACGCGAAATCCGCCAACTGATGACAAACCTGGTGGACAACGCGATCAAGTTCACTCCCGCGGGCGGTACGGTGCATATCGGTTTGAAACGCCATGACGACAAGATGGTTTGCCTAACGGTGCGGGACACGGGGATCGGAATTCCCGAGGCCGATCTCAGTCGCGTTTTTGATCGCTTCTTTCAAGTCGATAAATCGCGGCAACGTGGGATCGAGACGCGAGGAAACGGACTCGGTCTGGCCATTTGTCAGGCGATCGTGCATGCCCATCATGGGACGATCACGGTGGGCAGTAAGCTGGATGTCGGGACGACGTTCACGGTGATGCTGCCGATGGCGCGCAGTCCGGCAGTGGTCCCCGATATTGGCAGCCGTCACAAATCGCCAGTCGATCTTTGAAGGTGCTGACGTGACACCTGAATCATCGGCATCGATTCCGTTTGAGCATTGCGATGCGCCGGCAGCGACTCTGACCGTCGGCACGCGAGTCCTCCCGACGCATTACTGTCTGGCTCCGCTGGCTGGCTACACGCACCTTGCCTTTCGACGAGCGCTGCGCGAAGTCGGAGGTTTGGGGCTGGCCACGACTGATCTGGTGCATGCCACTCAACTGGTCGGTGGGCATCGCCACTCGCTCGAACTGATTGAAACCCATCCCGAAGATCGACCGTTGTCCGTGCAGATCTTCAGTGGTCGAGATGAGCACCTCATCAGTGCCGCGCGCTGGTTGCAGGATCGCGGCTACGAGGGGGTCGACATCAATATGGGCTGCCCAATGGCCAAGGTGAACGGGCAGGGGGGCGGGGCTCGTTTGTTGTGTGACGCGGATCATGCGAGTCGGCTGGTCGAGCAAGTTGTGAATGCGGTCAGCATCCCCGTCACGGTGAAGATGCGGCTGGGCTGGGATCGCGACACGATCGCCTCGCCGATGTTGGCACGTCGCTTCGAATCGGTGGGTGTGGCGGCGATTACCATTCATGGTCGAACGCGGCAGCAGGGGTTTCATGGTCAAGTCGACCTGGCGGGTATTCAAGCGACAGTGGAAGCGGTCGAGCGAATTCCGGTGATCGGCAACGGAGATGTGCGATCTGTCGAAGACGCGTTGCACATGCGACGCGTGACGGGCTGTGCGGCGGTGGCGATCGGTCGCGGGGCGATGCTCGACCCGTGGTTGTTCCGCAAGATCGAAGACTACGAAGCAGGGCGGCCTGTGCGCGAGCCAACATCAGATGAGCAAGTCGACTTCCTGGCTCGGCATTTCCATCTGATGACCGAACAGCATGGCGATCGAAGTTGCTTCTTGTTCCGCAAGTTCGCAGCGTGGTACGGCGCGCGACTGGGAGTGCCCGAGGATTTAGAGCAGCGATTGCGGCTGTTCACCAGCCATGCCGAGTTCGACGAGATCATCGCGGAAATCCGGCAACGGCACGGCGAACGGCGGACTTCGGTCGCCACAGCACTCGTGAAGGTTCCGAACGGCCCGGTCGAGCGCTGGTAATCGGCTCTGTCGAAATCAGGCTGCGAGAGGACACGGAGGAGGAAGGGAACCACGGAATACACAAAAAACACGGAACAAACAAGAATTGAAGCCTTTCTCCATTTCGTGTGTTCAGTGTATTCCGTGGTTTAATTCTCCAGTTTCTCTCCGTGTCTCTGAGTTTCAAATCGCTTCTTTTCACAGCGATGTTGGGAAAGGTCTCTAAACGGTTAGTCCGATGCTTTGGCGGCTTCGTCGCACTGTCGTATGATTGGGTGGCCGCGATCACCTCTCTACTGTGACTTCGAGATCTCTGCTGATGTCGACCGACAATCCTAAGCCTGCCGACTCTGAGCCGACCTTGCCAGCTTCGGCGAGCAGTTCCATTGATGACGCGGTCAACACCTATCGGCTGACGATTCCATCGCCGATGGTTCTCGACCCCGATGCACCACCGGTGCTGACGCCAACGCGGCCCACGGCGAAGAAGGGGGTCAAGAAATCAAAAATCTCCGGTGCCTGGATGCTGTGGGGATACAACGCGCTCGTGTTCGTGACCAGCATCTGCGTGATGGTGCTGGAACTGACCGCGTCGAGGTTGATCGCCAAGACGGTCGGTTCGTCGCTGTATACGTGGACCAGTGTGATTGGTGTCGTCCTGGCGGGAATCACCCTGGGCAACTTCCTGGGTGGGTGGCTGGCTGATCGATATGACCGCAGGAAGACGCTCGCCTGGACATATCTGTTCGGTAGCGTGTCATGTGCCAGTGTTCTGTGGTTAGACCAGATCGTGGCACCGATGTCGCGACCTGCTTATTTAAGCTGGCCGACGTGGGTGCTGACAGTCGTCGCAGCGATGTTTCTGCTCCCCTCATTGGCGCTGGGAACGATCTCGCCTTTGGTCGCGAGTATGGCATTGGCCCGCAGTTCGCGGCTTGGCGCCACCGTTGGCAATGTTTATGCGTGGGGAGCCCTTGGTTCGATTATTGGAACATTTCTGACGGGCTTCTATCTGATGGATGTGTGGGGGACTCGCACAATCATCGGCTTGACCGCAGCAACGCTGGGGGTGCTGGCCATCATTGTTGGCGGAGCCCCGCGACTGTTCCGGACGGCGGTCATCTGCGGGTGGATGCAATTGCTGGGCTGGATCGTTCTGGCCGCGACATGCACCGAACAGGCGATGGCGTATGTGTCCGAGACTGCAGGCACCTTGACGACGATCGCACAAACGGGGCAGCAGGCGGCAGAGACGCGGTCGCAATGGGAACAGTTCGGCACCAACTTGGGAACAAGGCTGCACGAACTGGGGCTGGCTCTCAAGCTGCGCGACGATCAAGTCGGTGCCTACTACGATGAGAGCAACTACTCGACGATCATGGTCACCGAGGGAAAGCATCGCGGGCGGCCAATCAAGCATTTGCGGTTGGATAAGCTGATTCATAGCTACTACGATGCGTCGAATCCCACGGCGTTGCACGACGAATATGAACAGATCTACGCGGCAGTCACCAAGCGGACTGCTCATCTGCTGACTCAGCCAGTGTCGCTGTCGACGAAAGCCATTCCGAGTGAACGGATCGACTCCAGTCAGTTGCCAGCCGGAACAAGCTTTGACGCGGCGACCGCGACGATGCAAGTCAATCAACCAAGTCCTGAAGTCTTCGACGCCCTGTTGTCTTTAGCACCAGAGGCGGCCTACTGGCAGGCGATCGACAAGCTCTATCAGGAGACGAACAAGCCGCTGTGGGGTGGTTTTGCTTCGACCGAATTCTCTCAGACATCCGATGAGATTGTCATTCCAGAAGATCTGCAAACCAAGATTCGCATCGATCAGACGCTGCAGGTCATTACCGCCTATGAAGTGGTGACGCCCGAGATGCGAGACCAACTGGTGGAGGGCACGCCGACCGCCGCCTGGTTTCAAGAAGTTCAGCGGGCTCGCGGGATGTCTCAGCGAGCGACCGCGCTGTTCATGGGCGGTGGCGGGTACATCTTCCCGCGTTGGTTTTTGAAGGAGTTTCCCGGCAGTCCTCGCATCGAAGTGGCTGAACTGGACCCGGCAGTCTATCGAGCCACGATTGAATGCCTCGGACTGACTGCGGTCCAACAATCACGCATTCTCACCACGATTGGCGATGCCAGAAACCTGATCGATGACCGACTGCGAGACAATCGCGATCTGATTGCTACAGGAAAAACTCCGATTCGCTACGACTTCATTTATGGCGACGCCTTCAACGATTTCAGTGTACCGGCTCATCTGACGACGCTGGAATTTCTGCAGAAACTGCATGATTTGCTGAACGATGATGGGGTCTTTCAAGGCAACGTCATCGACATCTATCCGCGAACGGAGTATCCCGGCACGACAAAAGGGGAGGGAGAAGTCAGCTATCACGGACCGCTTCCCGTCGGCTTGGCAAGTCGCGATTGGCCTCCGGGTCGTTACGAACCGGCAGGTCGACGGTTCGCACCGCTGGAGATTAAATCCTTCGGGAACAGCGAGTACTGGCTGCGAGTCAAGCAGACCATCGGCGCTGTCGACCAAGCTCGAATGACCAATGTCGATCTGGCAAAGGAGGCATCGGGCCCAGCGGTCAAGCCGAGGCAACCGAACGCGCCTGATTGGCAGCAGGTGATCGAAACGCTGGCCGCTCAGACTCGTCAGCAGAAATGGTTTGAAGGTTCGATCCCATCGGCGGTGGTTGCGACGGAAGGACTGTTGGAAGCGTGGACCCCCGCCAAAGATCCGTGGGAGTTCGTCGAGTACTGTCGCCTGGGCAACAATGGGCAGTCGAGTCGATACGTGCTTGGCTTTCGCGGGATAGTGTCGACGAAGCAGGAATCGCAATTGGTCGAACTGGATCGCAACAACCGCGACTGGGTTTCGGCAGTGGGGGATGCCGCCAGGCGAACGCGTCAACCCGGACCAGGGCGTTTCCTGGGACGCTACGTGAAGACCGCGACCGCCGTCTTTCCGAATGTCTACTTGTTCAGTACCTCAGGTGCGCAACCCGGAAGTGATCGCGACACGTTTGTCATGGTCTGTTCTCGGCGACCGCTGGATCTGAAAATGCTCGGCGATACCGGAGACTGGAACAGCGATTGGTTTGCCGCCTTCGAAAAAGGGACTGGCGATACCAAACCAAAGCTGATGGGTCAGATGGACGCCGTGCTATCGCTAGCGGAAGGGCAGATCTTGACCGACGATTTCGCCCCCGTCGACAATTTGCTGCGTCCCGTGTTTGCCGATCAACAATGAGATTGGCAATGATTTCCTGGAATACTCCGCGTTGATACCATGCTCGCGTGATCGGAATCTGCCACGTCTTTAGCGAAGGGCTGCCATGCCGCGCAATACTGATGAGCCTGATTCGTTCGACGAAGACAATCCCTTTATGCCGCCGGAATCGGATTTGTCTCGCGCTCGCGACGAGCTAGACCGGGAAGCAGACGCTGATGTCACAGGCTTGGTGATGCCACCGGCGATCTGTCTGCTGCTCGTGGGTTCGCTCGGGCTGGCCGCCTCGATCCTAAATATTGTTCTCGCGGTGGCGTTCGAGGCGCCCGCCGCGGATCCCAACGCTCCCCCGTTCATGCAGGGATTTCAGCGAGGTGGTTTTGGCCCGGTCGCCACCATCGTTCACAGCGGTTTTCTGCTGCTCAATTTGCTGATCGTTTTCGGCGGTGTCCAGATGCTGCGTCACAAGAATCGCACATTGGCCATCGCCGCATCGGTGTTGGCGATGATGAATTTTGGAACGTGCTGCTGCCTGCTTGGGCTGCCGGTTGGAATCTGGAGTCTAGTCATTCTCTTGAGAGAAGATGTGACCAAAGCGTTTGATGATGCCGCCGATTAGGTCGGTACCATGGACGTGGCTGTGAATCTCAAGTCGATCATCAATAAATCACAGCGTGGGAAGCTGAATGCCGGCGATATTGAAGAGTGCCGCTGTCACGAGGCAGATCGCCGTGACCCACGCAATACGTGCGGCCCAGCGACCTGCTGTGGTATTCGGGTAGATGGAATCGTGAGGCAGAACTTCTTCGACTTGTTCCAGTGCGACCAGCACGCCGTCGCCTTTTGACTCCTGCCGAGTAACTCGAACGATGTAACTCAGGCCACGAAACTTCAAGTGCGCCAACGGGTCAGCCAAGGCGTCCGAGAGCGGTTCCGGGACCATGACCGCAAAGCTTCCCAGCGACAATTCGACCATCTGACAAGCAATCTTGCGGCCCGAGACCACCAGCACGGCCGATGTCTGCACCGTCTCATGCTTGCAGCGGGAATAGAGTCGTTGATTCAGCAACATGAAGTTTCAAAACAAGAGGACAGGTACAGATCATCAGACAACTAGTGGTGATTTACCTCGTCGATCACTTGGTCCCAGTCCGAACTTTCACCGATGCCCCGGAATCAGCCACCTGTGGTTGGGGCTGTATCGAAAATTCCGGAGATACCGTCGGCGATTGTGTTCACTGATGTCTCTGTCAGCCGTAAGTGGATGAGCGTGTTTTCCGCGTTCGGTTCAAGCGATTGTGGCTGTGCAGTCCCTGCAGCAGGAATTCGGCAACGCTGGCGAGCAACCCTTCGGACGACGCCCCGCGAGCCTCGCCCGTGTCCAATGTCGCCGCGATCTGGTCCAGTTGAGTCCGGAAGCCGCGAATGGCGTCGACTTGCTTCAAGACTTCCTTGGCCGACAGCCCATCATCCAGGTCAAGCGTTTTGCCCCCTTCGAAGAATTCGACCACGTTGCGGAACTGTTTTGGATTCAAATCGTGAAGATCGAACACGGCTTTGACCGCTTCATCGATTAAGCGTTCGATTAGCCGATCCTCCTGACCGGGCTCGTCGCTCATCGTCAGTTCCAGCTTGCCGCGGGAACTGGCTTCCAGATGCCACAGATCGCTGGGCCGTGCGACCGCGATGGTTTCACCGGCAATGGCACCTCGCCGCTCGGCCGACGAGATCAGGTTTTCGTAGTTCGCGATCGACATGCGCACACTGACCCCCGACGCCTGATTGACGTGCGGGCTGTTGCGAGCCAGTCGTGATGTCTCTTCGACAACTTCCTGCAGAAATGTCGGCACCACGACTTTGACGCCGTCTTCGCGAGCGGTCCAGGCGTTGTCGGACGTGATCTTCATCCCCAACTCGCGAGTGGTGGGGTAGTGGGTTCGAATGACCGAGCCGATGCGGTCTTTCAGTGGCGTGACGATGCGGCCGCGATTGGTATAGTCCTCGGGATTCGCACTGAAGACCATGCAGACATCCAGGTTCAAGCGGATCGGAAAGCCACGAATTTGCACGTCGCGCTCTTCCAAGACATTGAATAAGCCAACTTGAATCTTGGGGCTTAAATCGGGTAGTTCATTCATGCAGAAGATGCCACGATGGCTGCGCGGGATCAGGCCGAAATGCAGCACATCTTCACTGGACAGATGGCGGCCTTCGGCGTGCTTGACCAGATCGACCTCACCGATCAAGTCGGCGATCGTGACATCGGGGGTCGCCAGTTTCTCGTGATAGCGGTCGTCGCGGCCAATCCATTCGATTGGTGTCTGATCACCTTGCGACGCGATCAGATCGCGTGCGAATTTGGAAAGCGGTGCCAGCGGGTCATCGTGAATCTCGGATCCCGCGACAATGGGGATCGCCTCGTCCAGTAGCGTGGTCAGCATGCGCAGCATACGGGTTTTTCCCTGGCCGCGCAGTCCGAGAAACAGAATATCGTGCTGCGACAAAATTGCATTTTGAATCTGCGGGATGACCGTTTCTTCGTAACCCAGAATGCCTGGAAACAGCGGCTGTTTGTTCCGCAGTTTGGTCAACAGATTGCGTCGAAGTTCGTGTTTGACCGGAGTCGAGCGGTAGCCGGATTCGCGAAGTTCGCGCAACGTTTTCGGTCGATCAGACATTCGTGGAAGACTCCGTTGCCGGACGACGCCCGTTCGTCCGGCCGATTTTCTAGTGGCTCATCGCAAAGCGACTGCGCGCCGCGACAGACAAGTGTAGTCACGCCACCTTGTGGAGACCACAGTTGAAGCGACTCAGTGGCGAATACTCGTCACAAATCGCGCTGCTCTGTCTCTCGGTCAAACAACTGTCCGACGAGGACGGATCAGTTGCCACGATTGCCACTTAGACCTTGCGCCGCCAGGCCGAACAGCGCTGTTTCCAACAGATTTCGCTCGAAGAAAGCGCCGACTGCTTCCAGGCAGGTGTATTGCAGCAGAATAAAGTCGCCGGGCTGAATCACGATTCGTTCGGACAGATCGGTCCGAGCGCGATACAAGTCGATTTTGATCGGCACCTCGCCACCGTCGGGCAGCTTACGCAGGACAATCGCAGTACTGGGGCTGATCGAGACGTCGTTGTTCAACGCGGACACGCCGCCGACGGCTCGGCTGGCACCCATCACTCCGCGCGATTGAGCCAACGAAATCGCTTGCATAATGTCGAGGTCATAATCGCGCGGCAGCGTGTATTGTCCACCACCCAGCAGACCGCCGGTGTAGAAGACTTCCGTATCGCGAGATTCGATAAAGACGATGTCGCCGTCATAGAGGATCACGTCTTCAGGACGGATGTCGGCTGTTTCGCCAGGGCCTAGCCGGATCGGGATGCGGATCACATGTCGGCCATCCATGGTGCCACCGCCGGTCAAGACACCATGGCCAGGGTCGAGTTCCTGAAAGCCCAGCGGAGGTCCTCCTTCGGGATTGCCGTCGGGCTGAACCGCGGGCGGTGTCCAAGGAACAAACGGTGTCGTGCCATTAGGCGACATTCCATTTGACGGAGCGCCTTGAGGTCCGGCTGGTGTCGTCGGATAGTTCGGTCCTGACGAGCCAGGATTCATCATGTTATTCGGCATGACACTATTGCTGAGTGGTGGTCCACCCGCTGGAGGTGCCGGAGGGGGAGTCCAGCCGCCGTTCGGTGTCATCGGCAGATTGTTAACGCGAGGATCCCGGAAGCGCGGATCGTTGTAGCGCGAATCGATCGGAGTCGGTCCGCCTTGATTCATTGGATTGGGATACTGCGTCTGAATAATTTGTGGATTGTATTCCAGCTGTCCGTCCGTCTGGCGCCACGAGGCAAGTCCGGACCTGTCACCGCTTTGAATGATGCTATCGCTGCGCGGTAGCCCGCCCGTTGGGGGGGCTGAGGGCGGAGTCCAACCACCGTTTGGAATCATCGGCAGATTGTTGACGCGGGGATCGCCATAACGCGGATCGTTGAGGGCCGGTGCCCCTTGATTGAATTGATTCGGATACTGTGTTTGCACAATCTGCGGCTCATACTCCAACTGCCCACCGACAGGACGATCAGACCAGATCTTGGGTGGAGCTAGCGGAGCGTTCTCGTCGACGCCAGGAGGTGCGATGTTGAGTCCGTGGCCGGGGGCCATGGGGAGCGTGCCACTCGCGTACTGAACGCGCTGGTTCGGTTGCCCGACAAAGTTCGCTTGAGTGACGTTATTGGAATTGTGATATCCCGCGTTGTCGCTGTACCCCGGCGATTGTCCACGAATGATCGGGGTTTCTGATTGCAGTCCGAGTGGCCCGATGTTTCGCAGCAGGTCCGGATTCAAGTCAGTCGGCCAGCGTGGATCGAGCGTTCCTGACTGGTTCGCCGCACGACGGCGAATGACGTAGACAGCGTTCTCGGCATCCAGGCCGGGTAAGCCGTCGGTCGCTGTGAGGGCGTTCAAAACGTCGTTGCTGTAGACGGGTAAGTTAACCACTTTGCCAGTCCCGCGTTTCACCATCCCGATGTTCACTTGGCCAAGGAACGCATTCGACTGCGGTTCGTTTCGCGAATCCTGACGGATGACCAGAACTCGATACTGCCGAGGTCGCTGCAGGTTCACCTGGACTCGATGGTAGTCTGGCTTGATCAACTGACGCGGCGTCAAATAAGCTTGCTTGACTCGCTCTTCGGCTTCGCCCAGAGTCATGCCACGCACGTTGACAGATCCGACGAACGGCAACGAAATTGTGCCATCTTCGCGGACAGGGTAAGGCATGCCGAAGGACGGCGGTGTGTCATTGTTGATGGGGAAGTAGACCGGTGGAGGATCGGTCGATTTGCCGACGAAGCCTTCCACGTAAATCCCCAGTACGTCGCCACCATCGATGCGATGAACGAGGCTACCGGTCTTGGGATCAAGTGGCGGGGGCTGGCGCAACAGCGACAGGTCGATCGTGCGACGATTGCTGCGATCGCCAATCTTCATTTCGGTCGGAAGATAGCGCGCAGGGACGCCATGCACAGGACGGAATGCAGCGCATCCCGACTGCCAGCAGAGCAGCAGACACAGTCCGGCGAAGAGTCTTCGCTGGGTTGAGTCTCGCATTGCGATACGATCCTTGGAAACGGTCAGCACGATCAGCCTGATGAGCACATGCATCAACAGGCTGCGTGCGTTGTATGCCACGTGGGCAGAAGGGCGAAGCGATTTTCGTGATAGGTCATTCTAGTCTTACTGCTACATGTCAGATCGTAAGTCGATTTTGAATATCGTTTTACGTAAATATTGCGAAATCGTAATTATGTCGATGCGGCGAAGTGACGCAGTCAGAAAGTGGATGTTCGAATCCCCCTTCGGCAAGAACTGCCTTCCCAGACAGCGCCGTGGCTAACCACGAGCCACAAATCTCCGTCTCGACGTTGTGCGGTCCGATCCGGCAACACTCGAATGGTCCAAGTCTGGTCCAGTCGCTGCGGTGGGGCGTTCGGACGTTCGTTTCCTTACGAAATGGCAGAATTTGTCAGTCCATGGCAGGTTTTTGGGGGGGTACCGATTTTGTCAGCGAGATGTCTAGCGAGATTTTGAGAATTGACAGTGTGACACTGACACATCGATCTGCCTCCTACGAAAAACGGCCACACCTGTAGACCCCGATTTCGGCGGTCGACACGTGTGGCCGTTGGTTACGGTCCACTGATTTTCAGTACGTGGTGGATGTTCGTTATGCCATATTTCGCGTGAGTCGAGCTAGACGGTGTTTTGGGTATTTTGCCATTTTTCGCGAAATGTCTCGTCGCTCGCGGGTGGATGCTCGCCTGCGAAGTCGACGGTCACTGACAAATTTTGACACCCCAGGACACTTTTTGACATTGGGGGACAAAACAGGCCTGTTTTTGGCGGTTTTCCTCAAAAAAGTGGATGTTTTGTGACAGATCGATGTTTCGGAGAGCATGAGGAGTTGGGCTGTGTTGGAACGCACTCTTCTTAGGCCGAATGGGCTGGCCCTTCAGGCCTCAAGCAGGCTTATCTGTGGGCTAATTTCCAGGGCCGAAGGGCCCTGGCTGGGCAAAGTGCCGGCCCTTTGGGCCTGAAGACAATGGCTCGGAGATCATGAGGACCGAGGGATCGCCGTTCGCCGGAAAGGTGTACGCAATTTCCTGCGCGACTCCACCTACTTATAGACCGATGTTGATGCACGGGGCTGATTCGGTCACAATCTGCGGACATGATTCCGCCGCATTGAGGGTCAGCCGATGTTCAGCATCTTCGGGAAACAGAATCGTCTGTGCGATGGAATCAGCCGTCGTGAGATCCTGCGCGTTGGTGGTCTGGGGGCGTTCGGGCTGAGCTTGCCGTTTCTGGCTTCACAGCGCCAGACTCGGGCTGAGACGGTGCCGGGTGCCAATGCGGGCGCGAAGCGGGCTAAGTCGTGCATCGTACTGTTTCTGATGGGGGGGCCGCCGCAGCATTCGACGTGGGATCCCAAGCCGGATGCTCCGAAGGAAGTGCGGGGCGAGTTTGGTCCGATCAGCACCAGCGTGCCGGGGACTCAGTTCTGCGAACTGCTGCCGCGGATGTCGCAACTGGCCGACCGACTGGCCGTGCTGCGGGCTGTGTCGAGCAATGACAATGCGCATTCGTCGAGCGGCTATTACATGATGACTGGCCAGCCGCATGCGCCGATGAATTTTGAGAACGCCAATCCCGGCTTTCCGAATGACCATCCCAACATGGGTTCGATCGTTCGCAAGCTGGTCCCCGATCGTGGCAGCTTGCCCTCGTCGATTCGCCTGCCGCACCGGATCTTCAATACCGATGGCAGCGTCTGGCCGGGGCAGGATGCAGGCTTCCTTGGTCGATCTGTCGAACCGTGGTTATTGAATTGTAAGCCGGCCGATCCCGGCTTTCGCGTTGATGAACTGACGTTGAATGCGGAGATCTCTGATCATCGCCTGGCGGGACGCAGGACGTTGTTGGATCACGTCAACCAGCGATTGGATGCGACAGAGAAAGCTGGCAGCAAGAACGGCTATGGCCGGTTGGCCGAGCAGGCCTTCAATGTGCTGAATTCGAATGACTCGCGCCAGGCCTTTCAGCTCGATCGGGAATCGGCGGAGATGCGCGATCGGTATGGTCGCAATCAGTTTGGTCAAAGCGTACTGCTAGGCCGGCGACTGGTGGAGGCAGGAGTCTCGCTGGTTCAAGTTAACTGGTATCGCGGCGCGGATGAGCCATCAGACGCTCCTTGCTGGGATAGCCACGCGCGAGAAGCTGAACGGCTGAAGACCGTGCTTGCACCGCCTGCTGATCAAGCGATGTCGGCATTAATCCATGATCTGGAACAACGCGGCATGCTGGACGACACGCTGGTCGTCTGCATGGCCGAATTCGGCCGCACGCCGCGATTTAACGGAGCCGGTGGTCGTGACCACTGGGGCCATGTCTATTCGGTCGCGATGGCTGGGGGCGGCATCAAGGGTGGTGTAGTCCACGGTTCGTCCGATGCGATCGGCGCGTATCCCGCCTCGGGTCGAGTCCAACCGCAAGACCTGACCGCCACCATCTTCCACTGTCTGGGCCTAAATCCCGAATCCGAGATCCACGACACACTCGGTCGACCAATCCCGATTAGTCGCGGCGATGTGATTCAGCAGATCCTGGCTTAGCGTTTAACCGCGTGGGCATCGCCCCGCGCGTGATGAAGAGTTGGACGACATTCTTCGATCGACTGATGATGAACAATTCTTATGTTGTCCCACTTCACGCGCGGGGCGATGCCCACGCGGCTAAACGAGTAAGATGCATTACTGCAGGATCGATGATAATTCATGAACAACCCGGCCATGATCGATCCTCTCGGCGCGAGCTGCTCGCACCGACTCATGCTTCCCGCTGAGGTGCTGGGATAGCGATTGCACCCGCAGTACGGCGGGTTATGCTGCATGTGACGCAGCGTTGTGGGAAGACGTTATGCTGAAGCATAACCTACGGGAAGAGGCTTTTTGCATGCATCCTATGCCCCAAGTCGAGAGATCTTCGCGCCGCGCTTTCTTGTCGCAGGCGGGGGGTGGGTTTGGGGCGATCGCTTTGGCTTCACTGCTGGCTGATGATGGCCGCGGTTTGGGTGGCGAGAAATCGGCTCAGGCCGATGCTGGGGTGCAGCCGCATTTTGCTCCGCGCGTCAAACGCGTGATCTGGCTGTTCATGCATGGCGGGCCCAGTCATGTCGATCTGTTCGATCCGAAGTTGGATTTGATTCGCTATGCGGGCAAGCCGCTACCCGAGAGCTTTGGCAGCGTGATGACGCGTCGAAAGGTGGCGGAGAATCCACTGCTGGCACCGGTCAAACCGTTTCAGCAGCGCGGTGAATCGGGGCTGCCGGTCAGCGACTTCCTGCCTGAGATCGCCAGTCATGCCGATGAACTGTGCGTGATTCGCAGTATGCACGGTGACAGTGTCAATCATCCGCAGTCCGTCTATCAGATGAATACCGGCAACATCCTGATGGGACGGCCGAGTGTCGGTAGTTGGGTCTCGTATGGACTGGGAAGTGAGAATCGTGATCTGCCCGCGTTTGTCGTGCTGCCTGATCCGAGTGGCGGTGTCAAAGGGGGCCCGCCGGCGTGGGGGAGTGGTTACCTGCCTGCGAACTACCAGGGAGTGACGATGCGAGCGGGGTCGCAGCCGATTCTGCATCTGCGACCGCAGCCGCAAATCAGCACGGCTCAGCAACGCTCGACGCTCGACCTGATTCAGCAATTGAACCGAGATCACCTGGCCTTACGCGACAACGATGATGAACTGGCCGCTCGGATGCGAGCTTATGAACTGGCCTACCGGATGCAGACCGCGGCACCGGAACTGGTGGATTTGACAGGTGAGACGGCAGACACTCAGGCGATGTACGGACTCGATCAGAAGGATACTCGGGACTTTGGTCAGCGCTGCCTGCTGGCTCGGCGAATGGCGGAACGCGGTGTTCGGTTCGTGCAGGTCTATTCGGGCGATACGAATGGCTGGGACGCCCACAGCGATGTGATGAAGAATCACACGCAGATGTGCCGGGCGACCGATAAGCCGGTCGCCGCGTTACTGACCGACCTCAAGCAACGCGGCTTGTGGGACGACACATTGGTGATCTGGGGCGGTGAGTTTGGTCGCATGCCGATGAGTGAGCAAGGGACGGGCCGAGACCATAATCCTTGGGGCTATTCGGTGTGGCTGGCGGGTGGCGGTGTGAAACCGGGGATGGCTTACGGGGCGACTGACGACGTGGGCTTGCGAGCGACTGAGAAGCCGGTACACGTTCGTAACTTCCATGCGACGTTGCTGCATCTACTCGGCTTAGATCCGCACTCGCTGTCGTATTTTCATAATGGCTTGAACGAGCGGCTGATCGGTCCGTCGGATGATGTTGAGATCGTGAAGGAGATCCTGAGTTAGACTCCTGTCTTATCTGAGCGGGGCGGCGTAAGCCCCCTGGCACTACGCGAATCGAGGTCCTGTGGCTAGCAGAGTCGGAGAACAGATGGGCCAGGGGGCTTACGTCCCCCGCTCAGAAGTTCATAAGAAAGAAGAGTTATGCTGAAGCATAACCTACAAAAGACGTCTCTCCTGATCGCGATTGTCGGCTTGTTCCCGACAATGGTGGTCGGTCAGGAGGACGTTGCGCCGGTTGTTCGCAAGGACGTTGAAGAAGAACTGCTCGTGTCCGAAACGCCGTTGACGGATGCCGATCGTGATCATTGGGCCTTTCGCGCGGTGACTCGACCGGCGTTGCCGGCAGTACGCCAAGGCGAATGGCCGCGGAATGGGTTGGATAGTTTCATTCTCTCGCGTTTGGAGTTGGCGACGCTGAAGCCCACAGGCGAGGCGGATCGAGCCGTGCTGTTGCGGCGGTTGTCTTTCGATCTGATTGGGTTGCCACCGACACCTACTGAGCTAGCCGACTTCGAATCGGATGCTGCTGCCGATGCCTATGAGCGGCAGGTGGAGCGGTTGCTGACCTTGCCGGGTTATGGCGAGCGATGGGGGCAACATTGGCTCGACCTGGCTCGGTTCGCAGAGACTGATGGGTTTGAACATGACAAGGTGCGTGCCGACGCCTGGAAGTATCGTGATTGGGTGATTGGGGCGTTCAATGAAAACATGCCTTACGATCGCTTCGCCCAACTGCAGATTGCGGGCGATGAATTGGACGATGGATCGCAAGCGGTGGCGACGATGTTCTGCTTGTCGGGGCCGGATATGCCCGACATCAACGATCAGCTCGAGCGTCGACATTTGATGCTGAACGAGATGACAGCGACCGTCGGGGCGGTCTTTTTAGGTCTGCAGGTTGGTTGCGCCGAGTGTCACGATCACAAGTACGATCCGATCAGCCAGGCCGACTTCTATCGCCTGCGCGCAGTCTTCGAAACTGGCGTCCCCGTGCTGAAGCGTGATGCTCCGTATTCGCAGTTGAAGCAACAGGGCGAGGTGATTCCGGCCCGGTTCTGGATTCGGGGCGATCATCGTCGGGCTGGACCGAAGATTGAAGCGGCGTTCCCAAGGATCGCCAGTGAGAAAGCGATTGGCGACGCACCGAACAATGGCATGTCGCCGCGCGCGGCGTTCGCTGAATGGTTGACTCGTCCGGACAACCCGTTGACGGCGCGCGTGATGGTGAATCGAGTCTGGAGGCACCACTTCGGACGAGGCCTGTTCGAGACACCCAGCGATGTCGGTCTGCTGAATGCGGAACCGTCGCATCCCGAGTTGCTCGATTGGCTGGCGTCGGAGTTTCAGGCTCACGGCTGGGATCTGAAGTGGCTGCATCGTCAAATCGTGACCTCGGCAACTTATCGGCAAGCGAGTCGCATGCCGGTGGGAGATTCGGAATGGGAGCGGCGGCTGCAGCTTGATCCTAGCAACGTGCTCTACAGTCGAGGAAACCGGCGGCGATTGGATGCGGAATCCATTCGTGATGCGATGTTGCAGGTGTCAGGAATGCTGGCGGATGAACGAGGGGGTCCTGGAGTGATGCCGCCATTGCCACCGGAACTGGTCGAGACGCTCTTGAAAGGGCAATGGGTCACCAGCCCGCGCGCGGCCGATCATGATCGCCGCAGCGTCTATCTGTTCGCTCGCCGAAATCTGCGATACCCGCTGTTTGAGGTCTTCGATCGTCCTGATGCCAATGCCAGTTGTGCAGTCCGCAATCGCTCGACAACGCCGACTCAATCGCTGCTGCTGTTGAATAGCGAGCTGGCACTGAAGGCGGCTCGACATCTGGCAGGCGAGATATCGCGCGAGTCGACAGACAACGAACCGCCGATCGATCGCTTATTCCGCCGAGCGTTCGCGCGTCGACCAACGTCCGAGGAAACTGCGCGAATCCGTAGTTTCATCCTCGACGAACACGATGGCTTGTTGAAAGAAAATCGGAGCGATGAACGACTGGCGCTGCCTTATGAAATGGATCTTCATGTTGATCGATACATCGCGGCGGCTTGGGTCGAAGTCTGCCTGGCCGTGCTGAACGCCAGTGAAATGCTGTATGTGGACTGAATCGCGGCGAGTTGAGAAGCATTGATCGTGATCGGGCAAGGCGCTATGCAAACGAATGTGAATGCCAATCGTCGCAGGGGAATCACCCTGGTCGAAGTGATCGTGGTCATCATCATTGTCGCGTTGTTCTTGGGGTTGCTCATCCCGTCCATTCTTGGTGCCCGCGAAGCCGCACGAAGAACACAGTGCAAGAATAATCTCAAGCAGATTGGGCTGGCGCTGCACAACTATCACGACACATCCAACACTTTTCCGCCGGGATATGTACTCGGGGAGAATAGTCCTTACCTCGGTTGGGGTTGGGGAGTGATGATTACTCCCTACATTGATGGCAGCCCTTACTACAGCCGGATTTCTGGACGTTTTGGGAATGGTCTTCAACACGAATTTCTGAATGCGCAGTTGAATCCGAGTTATCCTGGCTACAAATGTCCGTCCTCGCCTGCGACAAACACGATCCCGCATGCCAGCGTCGTCAGCACGGATGTTGATGAGTGGCAAGTCACACCAGGAACCATCGATGTGCCAGACACGTTCTCACGACTCACCTATTTCGGTGTCGCAGGTTATCTGCAGGAGCGTGTCGGCGGGATTGCTCCACAAGCTTCAGGTGAACCACCAGCCGCCGAGCCATTCGTCAACGCCGGAAGTTTGGGCAACATCGGAATGCCGTTCTCACTGGAACACAGATATTGTGACCACCAGAACTTCGGGGGGATCTTCGGTCAGAACAGTCGTGTCAGACTGAAAGACATCCATGATGGAACGTCACAAGTGATCATGGTTGGGGAGCGATACGTCCCGCGGAATACAGGTGCGAACAGCATTGGGCACGGCACCTGGATTGGGGTTCCAGACTGTACCACGGCGGCTGGATTGGCGATGTCCCTGGGCGATACCAGCATCCGACTGAACGCTGGGGCGAGAACGCGAACTGAGACGACAGGCTTTGGCAGCCATCACAGCGGCGGTGCTCATTTCCTACTGGCAGATGGATCTGTTCGATTCCTCGCCAATAGCATGAACATTCAATCTTATCGCATGGTTTCCGTGATTGACGATAATCCGCCTGGGGACGAGTTCTGATCCAAACTAACCAACAAACTGGCGTATCGCCGCGTTGACCAATTCGGGTTGCTCCATCGGGGCCATGTGACCGGCGTTGGGGATTTGGACGAATGCGGCGTTGGGGATCTGCTCGGCGATCGATTTCATTTCGGCGGCGGGTGAGATGGCGTCGTGTTCGCCGCAGATGATGAGCGTTGGCAGTTGCAGGCTCGGGAGCCACGCGGTGACATCGGGGCGGACGGCCATGCCACGGTGGGCCGCAGCGATGGCGACGGGGTTGGATGCCATCACCATTTCACGAACTTTGGCGATGATCGCGGGGCAGTGGTCGTCGGAGCATTTGGCGAACAGCTTGGGCATCATCGCCCAGGCGACTGGTTCCGGTCCTTCTCGTAACACGATGTCGGCCATCTTCAGGCGATTGGCGGCGGCTTCGGGGGAATCGGCGGCGGCGCGGCTATCGCAGATGATCAGCTTGGAGACTCGTGACGGATGTCGCTGCACGAACTGCCAGCCGATGTAGCCGCCCATCGACAGGCCACAGAAGGTGACGGGGACGCGGACGGGGAGGGCCTCGAGCAGGTCGGCCAGATCATCGGCGAACTGCTCCATCGAGACGGAGTACAGAGCGCCGTCGGTGCCACCGAATCCGCGCAGGTCGGGGGCGATGACGCGATGCGTGCGCGAGAACTCGGCGATCTGGGCTTCCCACATCGTGTAGTTGAGCGGGAATCCATGCACGAACAGGATGACGGGGCCTTCGCCTTCGTCGGCCACTCGAAAGCGAACGCCTTTTACGTCGACTTCACGCAACATCGGATGGGCTCCTTCGAATCGATCGCAAAGAATGACACAGGCCGGACGAAGCCGGCCTGGTGATGTCTGCGTGGCAATCGTTTGACGAATCAAACGGTTCCGGTGTTACCGACCATGCGTTGAATCTTGGCGCGGCGTTCGGCGCGACGACGAGAGCGGCGGCTGGTTTCGCTTGGCTTTTCATAGAATTCGCGCCGACGCATTTCCTTCTTGATGCCGGCATGCTCAACCAACTTACGAAACCGCTTCACTGCATCGTTAATCGACTCGTTATCCCGCAACCGCAACTTGACCACACAGTCCTCCGTCAGGGTTATTCAAGAACTACCCAAAAAATGCCGCCGGTCGACCGGCACCATCGCCGAAACCTCTGAAGCGGACCGAGGATTCTAGCGGGTGAGCTAGTCAGTGGGAAGTCAGGCCGAAAATTGAATTTCTGGCGAGTTTTGGGTCGCGCGCCGGTGGCTGACTCGAAAAGAGTGGTCTCGAGACGAGCGGCGCAAGTGATTATAGGTAAAGGTATTAACGCAAAGGCGCAAAGGCGCGAAGGCGCAAAGGGGGGCCGGTCGATTGGTCACTGCTCTTCTTTGCGCCTTCGCGCCTTTGCGCCTTTGCGTTCCTTTGATCACCGATTCGTGACAGATTTGAGGTGTTAGCGACCCCGATTTTCTGTGGGATGTAGCTCATTCCAGAGGGCGGTGAACCATAGCAAGGCGGCTCGCTTTTGGCCGAGGCTGCTGAAGTGGCGCTTCGATTTCGCGTCGCCACGGTTGTCGCCGCCCAAGAGGTCGGTGTCGGGGCCGGGGCGGAATCCGGGCAGCTTCCAGAGTTCGGCGGTTCCGGTCCGGATGCGGCGTTCCCCGATCGGGTCGTTGTAGACGGTCGGATGCAGCGTCGATTTGGCGAGTAACCACGGCGGATTGAATCCCCAGGCCTCGGTCGCGGCATCGTGAATCTCCTGCATGTTCTTGATGTAGTCGGAGGTCGATGTTTTCTCGATCACGTCCGATTCGCCCTGCTGCCACAGCACCGCGCGGAATGAACCGATCTCGCGCCCCACGTCTCGCAGGCGTTTGTGCAGCGGTCCGTCGGGCATCCACTTTGTTGTCGACGTCGCACCGACCGACACGTTGACGAAGGCGACCGGGACGCGCAAGGTCGGAGCCAGCAGGTCGCCGAGTGGCGGCCAGATCGATCCGCCGTCACCGTTTTGAGGCGGAGGATCGTTGGCGATGCGCCAGGTTTTTGTTGGCCAGTCGTAAGTCGAAACGGCTTGCGACAGATCGGTCACTTTCATCACTTCGTCATTGTGTCCGCCGGCGTACGATTGACCCGCGACGAGGAAGACCTCGCCCACGCCGATCGGTTCGACCTGGCCCTGGGCGGTGATCTTTTCTTCGTCAATGCAGCGAATCTTCAA
The DNA here is from genome assembly GCA_903840265.1 of uncultured Schlesneria sp. GTDB lineage: Bacteria > Planctomycetota > Planctomycetia > Planctomycetales > Planctomycetaceae > Schlesneria. Next base: position 42,590 of record CAIMFH010000185.1, read on the forward strand.
CCTGTACCAACCGCCTGCGGGAACTTCTGCCAACCCTTTTAATTGTTGGTCATTCCCTTCGTCGTCGAGGGGATACCAGTCATGGGTGTCCCCGAAGCCGTGTTCCATCAACTCCAACTGGAACTCCCATTTTCCCGTCACGCCTTTCGGCTTCGCCGCTTTCACAGTGATATCGGCATAACCGAGTTCCGGTCCGCCCGGTTCATGAATCGATGACAGATTCGGTTCGAAGCCTTCCCGCTGCACAACCTGAAACGGCTTCGGCTGCTCAATCACTAGCTTGGCCGGTTCTTCGGCAAAGCTTGGTGCGCAGATCAGAGTGACCATTGCGGCCAGCAGGGACACGTTGCGACAATTCATCGAGAGAACTCCGTTCAGCAGCGAATTCAGAATGAGATGATCGTAAAACGATTGATCCACTTCGACAATTCGCCAGGTCCGCCGATTGGAATAATTTGTGTTGGCTTTAGCGACTGGTCGGGAGCCAGATCCGTTAAAATAGCGGGTCCGGTCGCGGTTGGTGCGTGTCGCGACTTACGTGTCGCGTTGGAACATGGGTTAGACTAAGCGGATTTCCGCTCGCGGGACGCCACACGTACTTGGGGTGGCTCTAGTAGAAAAACACCTGACTGGCGGGATTTGAGTCTGTCATGCCTGATTGGTCGTATCGCACTCTATTTCAGCCGCTGATGTTCTCGTTTTCGGCGGAAACGGGGCGGGATCTGGCACTGGGGGCAATGGGGCGACTGAGCCGTCTGCCTTTCGGCCCGACGATCATCGACTTGTTCGGTCATATGCGACCTGACGCCCGTCTGCAAACGCACTTGCAGCAGCTGCCAATCGACAGTCCGGTCGGTATCGGGCATCTCGTCGATCCGCACGGTGTGGCGACTGCGGCGATGACTCGTTTTGGGATTGGTCTGATTGAAGTCGGGCCGATCGCCGTCCGCGAACTTCCGTTGTTGCAACCGATGCAGCGGCGCGACATGAACAAAGCGATTCGAATCCCAGAGGCAGCGTTCGCGGACAGTGTCGACGACTGGGCGGAGCGGCTGTCTCGATTCGATCGCCAGTCGGTCCGCGTTCTGGCTCGAATCGTGGTGGGGGCCAACACGTCTGCTGAACAAGCGACGGCGGAATGCCTGCGGCTGCAATCGCGATTGGCTCCGTATGTCGATGGGTTCGTGCTCGCCACGGCCGACGAATCATTGCGATTTTGCTGGTCGCCAGACGCATGGCGGCAGCATGTACAGACGATCATCACGGCCATCAAGTCTGCTAACCGACTGGCTTGCGTGGCAATTCCAGCCGAATTGAATCCTCATCAGCTCCATTCGATTGTTGCCCCTGCCATTGAAGCGGGCTGTCGAGTGATCCAGGTCGAAAGTCGTCTGGTTGATGCTCCGGACAGTTGGCTCATCGGGCACCTGGCGCTGAAGTCCGTCAGATTGACAATCGATCATCTGCGAGCGGAATTTGGGGCAGACGTTTCTGTGATTGCTGGCGGTGTTCACGAGCCGATTGATGCCATCGAGCTGCAAAGTCATGGCGCGGATTGTGTGCTCGTGGATACCGGTCTAGTCTATTCCGGGCCGGGGTTGCCCAAGCGAATCAATGAAGCGGTGCTGTACGCGAGCTTGGCGAAGTCGCGTGAGTTGAATTCGTCTGCGTCGGAGTCAGTGAGACCTCCGTTGCCGATTCAAAAGTACACCTGGTTCTGGAGTCTGGTGCTGGGAGCGGCGATGCTGCTGGGGGCGGTGCTGGCGTTTGGCATTGCGTCGACGCGCGTCATTCTGCCCTATGACGAAGTCTTTGTGGGGATGTCGCGTCACGAGTTGGACATGATCAACCCGCGACTGCTGGCGTTCATGCAGCATGATCGCGTGACGTTGTCGGGGACGATGTTCGCGATCGCCGCGCTGTATCTGTTCTTGTCGTGGTACGGCATCCGTCAGGGGATGCATTGGGCCATGGTGGCCGTGCTGACATCGGCCTTCTTCGGCTTTGTCAGCTTTTTCTGGTTTCTGGGGTTTGGCTATTTCGATCCGTTTCACGCGTTCGTGACGACCATCATGTTTCAGTTTTTGCTGATGGCGTGGCAGGGGGATCTTGGTCAGGCGCAATTGACTTCGCTCCCCAATTTGCGCGAGACACCTGCCTGGCGAGCGGCTCAATGGGGACAACTGCTGTTCGTGATTCATGGTGCGGTGCTGGTCGGCGCGGGAGTCGTGATTTCGGGAGTGGGGTGTACAGACGTGTTCGTTCGCGAAGATCTGCAATTTATGGACACCTGTCCCGGTGATCTTTCGCTGGCGAATCCGAGACTCATTCCGTTGATCGCTCATGACCGGGCCAGCTTTGGTGGGATGCTGATCACGACCGGGCTGGCGGTGTTGTTGACGGCGCTGTGGGGATTCCGGCAGGGAATGCGCTGGCAGTGGTGGATGCTGCTGCTGGCTGGGATTCCCGCGTACACTCTGGCGATCGGTGTGCATTGGGCTGTCGGCTATACGAATTGGTGGCATCTGGCTCCGGCCTATGGCGGATTGATCCTGCTGGTTGCAGGCCTGGCGTTGCTCTGGCCGTGGTTGGGTCGCGTGGATCCTGTTCATCGCGATGAATGGAATCGGCTGTTGTCGAGTTGACCGCGGCGGCATTCCGCTATCTGATGCGTCGCAATCTTCTTTGATCTGGTTTCAACCGGACGATTGATGTCCGCTGACCGATGTAGGGCGAAGTGGTGACGCAACGATTAACGGCTTTGGTCGCTTTGCTGCGAATATTGGGACTGATCAACTTCGCGGCTGTCGTTGCCGTCGTCGCACCAAGCCGTTGGATTGTCTGGTGTCATGAACTGCTGGGAATGGGGTCGTTTCCCACTGCGCCGATTGCCGGATACCTGGCGCGGTCGACGTCGCTGTGGTTTGCTTCATTCGGTGTGCTCTTGTGGTTTGTTTCTTGCGATGTGACGCGATATCGCGGCCTGATCACTTTTTTGGGATGGGCGATGGTGGTTCAAGGGCTGTTCATGCTCGGCATTGATTACGCTGAACAAATGCCCCGTTGGTGGATCGCGATGGAAGGTCCGACCTGCTTGCTGTTGGGGGCATCGATCTTGAGACTGGTCGGGACGGGGTCGGCTGAAATTGTGCCACCTCGTGCGGGAGAATAGTCTCGATTCGGATGTGGGCCTATGATGAGGTCTACAAAAGTACGAAGTGATTGCCGGCGCTGTTGGCGTCGGTCGCTCATAATTTAATATTGGTTTGAAAGGGATGGCGATGGCATCAAGTGCAAAGCGAATTCTGATCTTCGTTGGTGATGACTATGAAGATCTGGAGCTGTGGTATCCCAAGCTGCGGTTGATCGAAGCGGGGTTCCAAGTGACTATCGCCGGGCAGCAGTCTGGTAAGGTCTATGCGGGGAAGAATGGATATCCCTGCACATCGGATGCGTTAATCTCCGACATGAAATCGGCTGATTTCCAGGGTGTCGTTTGCGCGGGGGGCTGGATGCCCGACAAGCTGCGGCGCGATCCGAAGGTGCTCAGTCTGACTCAAGAATTCGCGGCCGCCGGTAAGTTGGTCGCTGCGATTTGTCACGGCGGCTGGATCCCGATTTCGGCGAATGTCTATCGCGGAGTTAAAGTGACGGGCTCACCGGGGATCAAAGACGATCTGATCAATGCGGGTGGAATCTACGAAGACGCCGCTGTGACCGTGGACCGGCACTTCGTCAGCAGCCGCAAGCCAGATGACTTGCCGCAATTCTGTCAGGGGATGTTGAAAGTGTTGGGATAGCGAGGAAAGAGTAGAGGGTAGAACCACAGAAGGATAAGAAGAAATCGTGAACCACGGAATACACTGAAAACACGGAATGAGTAACAAGAAAAAATGTATTTCTTTTCGTGTGTTCAGTGTATTCCGTGGTTTAACTCTGTTCCTTACTCGTGACTACGCTTGCTCGGTCAGGCGTTTGACGAAGATGGTGGCGTAGGCACCGCGGGGGAGGACGAATTGCAGGGTGACTCGGTGGCGGCCTTCGTTCAGGTCGTCTTCGTCGGCGTGTAGATTCAGATTGCGTGGGATGACGATGGCGGCTCGTTCGCCTTTGGAGAAGAAGGCGTCGCGTGGGTATTTGATTCGCACTTCGCGCAGGGCGATCCCTTCATCTTCCATCACCTGTTCGTAGAGCGACAGCAGCGGGCCGGGCTCCATGTGCAAGCGCGCTGATGGTAATGGTAAGACGGTCTCGGTCAAGGTTGCTCGTTCGGTGTCGGTCAGCTCGATGGGGAACGGCACGTTGGCCGTGGCGAGTTCGACCTTGAAGAGTCTTGATCGATCGACTTGCTGCTGCAGCCACGCCGAGAGGATCAGGTTCCACAGGTCGCTCTGGAAGGCGGCCAGCCACAGGCTGCGCATGTCTTGTCGGAACAGGGCGAGTGCTTCGCGGTAGCGAGTGGGGTGATCGCAGAGATAGGTCACGATGCTGCGGCGTGAACACTTGGGCAGGGCGGCTTTGCATTCGATCCAGCGGTTCCAATGATCGCGGATCGTCTGCTTTTCATCGCGGTCGCCGGGGCGGTCATGAGGATTCGATTCGGCCAGGGCCAGCCAGAGGGCTTTTTCGTAGTCGCCCAGGCACCAGGGCTTGGCGATGAATTCGCCTGATTCGCCGAGTGATCCGAATCGTTGGTCGTCGAAGTAATTGGGCACACCATCGCGAGCGATCTGGTCTTTTAGCGAGACGATGCGTTCCGCGTTCTCGCGAGTCAGGTTGCGCATGACGACTCGAAACCGATTGGCGGCGATGTCGTGCGGGCCGAATTCGCGATTTGATTGACCCTGGTAGGCCAAGGTGAAGTGGTCCTGCTTCATGTCTCGTCGCGGTCCGTGATGGATCGTGACCCACTGACGAGTGACCGCGTGCTTATCCTTCAGGCCGCCATAGCTGATTTGTCGTCGCGACAAGTTCCAGCGATCCGCAATCGCCGTGATTGCTTCGGGTGTGCCAAGTGATCGTTTTGTCAGCAGATAGACGGCAAACGAACCGCTCCCCAGTTTGAAGTCGCTGAGTTCTTCGACTTCAAAGTCGTCGGGCGTCGTTTTCAGTTTCATCGAGGAAGGCATAGTTGCGAATCAAGCACCGAAAGAAGAGAGATCAAAAACAAGACCGTTATCGTTACTGCTTCGAGCCAATACAGTACAGCCATTCCTGGCGAGGCCCACTGGACGCATCGGCGACTCGCACGAACATCTGACCCTTGCTGCCGGCCGGACTCGCGAAGGATTCGGTCCCCAGGCGATTCTCGGCGACCAGTTCGAACGACTTGGGGTTGGCTTGAAACACTGTCGTCTTGCCAGCCATGTCGGTGACGTAGATGTTATCACCCGAGACGATCGGAGAGGTTCGAAAATCGCCGCCAATTCGCTTTTGCCAGGTTTCCTTGCCGGATTCAGCGTTAAAGCAACGGGCGATCCCGTCGTTGATCAGGTAGATGTGGCCCTTGAATGCCAAGAGCGACGGAACGTATGAGTGCAATTTGTTTCGCCAGGCGACGCTGCCATCCGACTTCAGCGCGATGGTTTCTCGTTCGGGCCAGCCGGCGCTGGCGATGACGAGGTTGCCGGAAGTGACTGGCAGACCGACACCTGATTCAGCAGTCCCTGCGACCGTCCAGTTCTGATCACCCGTCAACGGGTTGTAGCTACTGACTTCGCGGCAGCCGCAAATCACCAGTTGGTCCTGGCCGTCCAAAGTGACCACGCGTGGCGAGGCGTAACTCGATTTCGCGGGGCGTGGCTTTCGCCAGACGATCGAACCGTCTGCGCGATTCACGGCGGCGAGGAAGCCACCTTCCTGGTGATCGGCTGCCAGTAAGACGAGGGATTTATACAAAGTGGGCGAAGCCGAGTATCCGAACTTCGACGAGAAACTGCCGACTTCTGTCTTCCAGATCAGCTCGCCATCCAGATTGAGAGCGATCGCCCAGATCTTGCGATCATTTAAAAACAGGCAGTAGAGGCTGTTGCCGTCGGATGCCAATGTGCTGGCAGCTTGTGAGCTCTCGCGATGCATCTGGGTTTCGAGGTGGCCTTCGAACAATGTCTTTCGCCAGATCTCCTGGCCGTTCTCGCGGTTGAAACAGATCACCAGTTGTGTCTTCTGCTGTTCATTGGCGGTTTCCAGAAAGATGCGGTCCCCGATAATGATTGGCGAAGGATGACCTTGGCCGGGGACGGCGGTTTTCCAGGTCACTTTGTCAGTGGCCGACCACGTGGTCGGCAGAGCAGGGCCGGTGACGATGCCGTCGGCATTCGGTCCGCGCCACATCGGCCAGTCGTCCGGCTTAAATGTCAGATCAGCAGATTCTGTTGTGGCCGGGGTTTCCTTCGCCGTAATCTCCGTTGTCATAGCGACCGGAGGGCCGGGAGGCCGTGGCGGTCGTCCACAGCCGATCAGCATTGTGACCAGCAGGCTTGCCGCAACGGTCTGAAATCGCATGGCCAGAATTCCTGATAAACTGTCAGAGAGATGTCGAGGGTCTTGAGTTCGCGGCGAATGGCAGGCATTCTAGGCCGCGAAACAAGCGCTTCCTACCGTAAAAAGGTCTTGTCGAATCTGGAGATGTTGATGGCTACCTTTGATCTGTCGATGCACGGCATCACAGCGAAGACGATTTTGCGCAATGTGGCGCCTTCGAAGTTGTACGAAGAAGCGATTCGTTTTGAACCCGGGACGACCATTTCGGACACCGGGGCGCTGATTGCCTATTCGGGCGACAAGACGGGGCGTTCCCCTCAGGATAAGAGGCTGGTCAAGCACCCCGACTCTGAAGAAAACATCTGGTGGGGGCCGGTCAATTTCCCCTTGGATCAAGTGTCGTTCTCGATCAACCGCGAACGAGCCAAAGATTATCTGAATACGCGCGATCGCCTGTACGTGGTGGATGGCTACGCAGGCTGGGATCCGCAGTATCAGATCAAGGTCCGCATCATCTGTTCGCGGCCGTATCACGCGTTGTTCATGCACCAGATGCTGATTCGCCCCACCGACGAACAGCTGAAGACTTACCAAGATCCTGACTTCGTCGTCTATAACGCGGGCAGTTTCCCCGCCAACCGGTTCACGACCGGCATGACATCGAAGACCAGCGTCGATGTCAGCTTCGAAAACGGCGAAGTAGTAATCCTGGGGACCGAGTATGCCGGCGAGATGAAGAAGGGCATCTTCACGATCATGAATTACCTGATGCCGAAGCGGAACGTGCTGTCGATGCACTGTTCAGCAACGGCGGACCGCCAGACGGGACAGTCCTCGATCCTGTTTGGTCTGTCTGGAACCGGCAAGACGACTCTGTCGGCCGATCCCAAGCGAGCGTTGATTGGCGACGATGAACATTGCTGGTCCAGCGAAGGGATCTTCAATATCGAAGGGGGCTGCTACGCGAAGGCGATTTATCTGTCGCGCGAATCCGAGCCAGAAATCTTCCAGGCATTGCGATTCGGAGCGGTGCTTGAAAACGTGGTCTATGACGACGCTCATCACCACGTCGATTTCGACAATTCGATCATCACGCAGAACACACGCGGCGCATATCCGATTGAGTATGTGACGAACGCTCGCATCCCCTGCACGGCGGGGCATCCGACCGACGTGATCTTTTTGACCTGTGATGCGTTTGGTGTCTTGCCGCCTGTCAGCCGATTGACATCGGAACAGGCGATGTACCACTTTATCAACGGTTACACCGCCAAAATTGCAGGGACAGAGGTGGGAATCAAAGAGCCACAAGCGACGTTCTCACCTTGCTTTGGGGGGCCGTTCCTGGTCTGGCATCCACGTAAGTATGCGGAACTGCTGGCCGAGAAAATTCAGAAGCACAAGGCGAATGTCTGGCTGGTGAATACCGGTTGGAGTGGCGGTCCGTATGGAGTCGGTTCGCGGATGAAGTTGCACTACACGCGGGCGATCGTCGACGCGATTCATTCTGGCAAGCTGCAGAATGCACCGACGCAGGTCGATCCGATCTTTGGTTTGCAAGTGATCACTCAATGCCCAGAGGTTCCCGATGCAGTCCTCAACCCGCGGCAGACTTGGTCCGATCCAGCCGCCTACGACAACACCGCTCGCAAACTGGCTCGCCTTTTCGAAGAAAACTACGCCCAGTTCAAAGAGGGGGGCGTCTTCAAGGGAACGATGGACGGGTGAGGGCAGTCTGCAACTGAAGCCGAAAGTCAACTGGCAGATTCGCATTCCGATTCTCGTTGTCCTGTTGCTCCCGGTGTTAATTGCACCGGGATTGTCGGGGCCGGGGCGGATCCTGGCGTGCGTTATGCCGCTGATGTTGTGCGGCACGTTTCGGATTTCGCGAATCAGCGATGGTTGGCTGCGTTCGCGCTTGTTCATGGGTTTCGTGCCGGTACAAACGCACAAGTGTAAGCTGGCCGCCGTCGTTTACATCGGGACGAAGTATGGTGGGGATGAACCGGGGGTCGGCACGTTTGTGCTGTTCGGTCCGGTGCAATACTTCTTCGGATACATCTTCGACTTCCTGATCCCGGCGATGGGAGGTCCCTACGAACTCTGGCTAGAAACCGCCAAGGGCCGCGAGTTCATCGTGTGGCAGGGCTTCAATCAGGAGTATTTTGAGAAGAACCTGGAGCTGCTGCGGAATCAGACTGGGGCGGAGATCAAGACGAAGTGACGGAATTGTGGCGAGGCCGTTGATGTCGTTTCCTCCCGATAACGCGCGATCATGGTCCCAAATTGTCGCGCACTACGAGGGCTTCCTTGACCAGCCTTGGGCAGTCGCAATGCATCGCTTGACGACGTTCCTCGATACGCGGGGATACGTCGAGGCAGGCTTGCACGGCACAACTTCGATGGCGGATCTGCTGTTAGGAAGAGCGAGTGATGTCTTGAATAATCCTCGGATACGAATCCAACCAACTGCGGCCAATATCCGAATTGCCTATGAAGACGGATCACCAGAACCTTGGGCTATCGAAGTCGGTTTTGATGAACTCTGCGATCGAGTCGAAAGAGTTCTGGTAAAACGCGCACGTTGGTTCAAGATCGCCGGTACGTGATTGACGTGCGTTGCGAGACCTCCTGGAACTTGAAGAGATAACAGCAGACTCCTTGCTTCAAATCTCGCTATCCAAGCTGAATGACCGGGGTAACCCCGAGGTTTATATCGGAATCTGCAAGTCTTTCTTGTTTGAAGGTTGCGGCCACAACGTTGCGGAAGCGTTAGCGACCCAAATCAATGGTTGTCATCCTGGCGGTCTAGAGTGCCTGGTGATCACTGCCCACGTACACTCCCCAACCCAAAGCGTTCCATGCTCCTGCCACGTGCATGGAATTTACGAACCGCATTACATCCTCCGCCAAACGCCAAGGGTCGGAATTAAGCGTGGAATCAGCGAGGCCCAACAATAAATCGCGGTAGAGATCGAACGTCGCTGGCAACATCCACGCTGGCCATGAAGATGCGACTGCCGCACGAGCCCCGGCACGTAGTGCCAGTGATGCGACCGAACCAAACTCGCCGGTCGCCTGAGTTACACCGCCGCCACCGAAGCATGTGAATCCGACCACAATCGAAGCGCGGAGAAGACGCACTCCCTGCCATACCTTCAGCGCGTCCTCCTGCTCAGCACCGAATTGCAGCTGGAGTTCGTTCAGGATACCGCCTTGGATGCCGTGCCCTCCCGTTAGAATGAGGCGAGCGGGAGCAGCTTGGAGGGCTTCGCAGAACGTTGCTCGGGCCGAACATCGCACGACTTTTGCGCCGACTGCAACGGCAAGTTCCATGAACATGCCATCGAGTGGATCGCCGACTTTAAAGCAGTTCAGGGCCAGAATACCGTCTTGCTCGTCAGCGGCGGCAGCTGCGGATTGCGGGGCGATATCCAGATCAGACACGAGCACGGCGCTGGGGCGGAGGCTTGATTCTGCGAGAAGTCCGCACCACGGCATGTGCAGGCCATTGCCGTATGTTTCCACCAGAACTGGGCAACCTGCTGGAGATCTCAGGGACACCTCCGATAGTAGATTGTTGACGCCGAGTTGTCCGCGGAGCCGGTCTGCGAGTTCATTCCATCGCAGGCCTGAATCCGGTGCCTGCTTTGTCTTTTCAAAATGCAAGAGATCGTGGCGAGCTTGTTGAGAGATCGACTGCAAATCGGTGAAGCACTCCAGCGTCCCGCGCATGCCAATTTCATTAGCCTTATCGCCATAGGACGCGCGGATCACGATATTCGGATGTGAGACGCACACCTGTAACAGCGCTGCACGCAAAGAGCGATCGGGCTTTGACCACGGTGTTCCGCGCAGTTCTTGGTACGCCTGGTTAAAAAAACGCTCTGAGTTATCGAGCTCATCGACGCTGCAGAGATGGGCATAGCCGAGCCAGTCGTTGGCAGAGCGGAGGAAGAAGCTGCGCGTGACAGGATCGGTAATCTTGGGGAGCACCAAGGCAAGGTTTTTGATTGCCACGGCCACCCACTGTCGGCACCGACCGTAGTCGCACAGCAGGGCGTAGCACTCCACCAGCCGTGTTGCTGAGTCATGGAAATCTGGATGGTGGGGGGGTACCTGAGACATCGCCTCATCGAGCCGCTTGGCCAACTGCTCAATGGTGCCTTTGAATTCAAGTAGGTCCTGAGGACGATGTCGAAGGCGGAAGGCAATATGTCCAACCTCGCTGGATAAAATGTGTGCCTCCTTCAAACCCACAGTACGGTAATCGTCCGCCAGTCGCTCAAAATCTTCGTGTGGAAATCGCGGCCATTCCCCCTCAGCCTGTGCCCGCGCCAATTCAAAAACGAACCGAAGATAGCGGCAGGCGAGGTCCGCTCGACGGAAATCTTCGCCAGTGCGATCCGGCCAAGTCTGCCTTTCGCCGGCTTCTCGCCAGACTCTCATCTCCGCCTCGAGTTCGCGCAGAGCTCCGGCTGGACCAATTTCCGCTTCGTTCTTGATGGCCGCGGCCCGCTCAATCAAGGTGAGTAACTGGCAGGATTCCAAATGCTCCCAAATAAGGTTGCAGATGGTTCTGGCGAGCGCGGCGCACGTCGCGTGCAGATGCAAGTCGTCGCGTCGCTCGGAAAGCAACTGGTTCGCGACTAACGCGCGAATGCTGCAGAGCAACTTTAGTCCAGCATCCGTGTCACCGGCTACCGTGTACAATCGGCAGCCTCGGATCGCGACTAGGCTGAGGGCGAATTGCAATCGAGGCTGATGTTCCATCATCGGCCAAGCACACATTAAGTGGGCATGTAACCTTTCGATCGCGCTCTGGTCGATAAGTTCCGGCGCGGCGGTATAGGCCAGCAAGTCGATGACCACAGGAAGGAACACGCTGCGTGCCTGAGGTCCAATTTCTCGGCGGATCGCCTCGGCCAGCAACGGCAGACCTTCCTCATCCGTGCCGCAAGTCGCCGTTAGCCAGTCAAATTGAACTGCAGCTCTGGCGAGTTCGGCGCGTCGCAAAAGTTCGAGAGCAGGAGGGAACGGATATTCGAGTGGCAGGTTGTATAGGTCGCTGAGCAGGCAGTTTAAGCTCCAGCGGTCGCCAGCGAATTCAACGGTATCGTCGGCGCTAAGACCGGCCTCCAGAAACTCTTGGAGACCGCTAACTCTGATGTGCGTCATTTGTGTTGTTTTTCGATTTAAGCTGACTGCGTTCTGATGTGACCAGAGATGTTCAGCGCAACTCTCGCGAAGGTTGCTACGATTGATCCTCCGTAACGATCCGATTGTCCAACCTTTTCGGTTGCCTTGCGATTCGAAGTGCTGCCGCGATTTCGGCCCCGCTGCTGACGGTAATGCTCAGGGTACCTGCCCTTGACGACATTCAACTAGCTTGGTCCCTAAGAGCCGCTGCAACGAAACGTGATGGCGATCGAGTACCGATTCAAGTTCGTTTGAGCAAACCTGTTGCTTTCGACATCAGATCCCGGTCAACGCTTTGAAGGAATCGACCCACCAGCCGAAGAGCATGCAATAGGTGATCAGCGTCAGGTGGATCATCACGATCACCCAGAACACGACTCGGAATGACACCTTCAGCGTCTTGTGGCGAAAGGTGATTCGCGCGAGGTGGGCTCCTGGCCAGCCACCGAAGACGGATAGCAAATGCAGGGTTCGTTCGGAGATTCTCGGTTTGTCGCGGATGGCGCTGCGTTTATCGACTCCGTACAGCACGAATGCCAGCGAACTGCAGACGACTGTGGCCAACAGGTAGATCGCAAACGTGGCCGACAGCTTGATGCCATCGGTTGTGAAGGCGCGATAGAGCAGATAGCTGGCCACCAATAGCCAGACAATCGCAAAAAAGGTGAACCAGCGTTGAAAGCGGCTGAACGGGTTCAACCATTCCAACCAGGTGCGTTTACGTGCCACGATAATCCATTCAGGCCGACTTAGATCTAATGCCAGTGATCTCGGGTGAGATTGGCGAAACCGATATTTCTCACAACGGAATTGCCGCAAAAAAGGATCATAACCGGTCTGCGGGCGAAACTCTTGCAGATCAGATGTCGAGTCCAGGGCCATCGCCTATATCACGATGCGGAAAGTGTGGCACGCCATGAGTCTTCGAAGGGCGTGGGATTTCGGCTTCAGTCATAACCACGCCCTTCGCAAAGCCTCAGGGCGTGCCACCCAGTCTGCGTCTGCCGCGGACTTCCGATCCGGGTCCGCGCTGACAACTGCGGTCCCGATCGGGTATCCTGTCGCTTGCTCGAACTCCCCAGGCGGAGACAAGGATGCGACGATTTTCATTGATTTGTTCATTGGCGGTGGCCTTTCAGGCACTGCTTGGCACCATGGTTGGTGCGCAGAACAATTTTGGCGTTACCGAAGTCCCTTCGTTGACGGTGGAAGCAGACCGCGAAGATCTGGAGGCGTGGCAAGAAGCCAAGCAGGCGATCGACCGCAAGCAGTATTTGTCAGCGGTGCGATTGCTGCAGTTTCTGATCGACCGGCCCGAAGACAGCTTTCTGAAGAAGGATTTTAAGAACGAGCACGCTGCTGAAGGGGGGCTGCGCAAACAGGCGGTCCGCTTAATTCAGTCGTTGCCCGCCGATGGGATTGCAGCCTACGATCTGGAATACGGAGCGACTGCCAGCCAGATGCTCGCGACGGCCATTGAGAACGACGACGATGCGGCTAAGGCCGAGGTGGCTCGTCGATTCGCGGCGACGTCGGCCGGGTATCAGGCGGTGATCTCACTCGCTGCACAAGCTGCCGATCAGAATCATGCGCTTGAGGCGGCACTCTTGATCGAGCCACTGCGGTATCACCCGAAGCGACAACCTCAACTCGCACTGCAGCGTGCGGTCTATTGGAGTCGCGCGGGTCGACTCGAACGAGGAGTCGCGGGACTCCGGGAACTCAAGAAGACGGTTCCGTCGGGCAAGCTGCACATTGCGGGCGACGAGATCACGCTGCCAACCAGTGACGACCAGGCGGCGCCCTGGCTGACGAACTATGTCGCGAAGATTGGCGCGTCGCCGGTCGCCGTGGATTCGTGGTTGTTGCCGGGGGGCAACGCGGCCCGCAATGCATCGGCACAAGCCGCCAGTCCAGTGGGTGGCAACGCCTGGCGCGTCTCGACACTGGAGCACCTGTCGCTGGACGGCCGGCCTGACGAGGATCGTCGACATCGCGCCGGCTTTCAGGAAGTGATCGATCGCATCCGCCAGTCACTGATTGAAGAGAATCGGCCTTTACTGACGGCTGCGGAACCACTGGTGATCGGCGACAAGGTCGTCTATCGAACGATCGGTGATGTCACCGCCGTCAGTTTGAAAACCGGCGAACTGTTGTGGCGTTCCTCGCTGCTCGATGAATCGCTGGTCCGGTTAATTAATCCGCTGTCGATGGATGCGCGACTGCGAAACAGCCGCGCGGTGATGACGGAATCTCATCTGGAACAGCGAGTCTATCGCGACCTCACGTCGGGGACGATCAGTAGCGATGGCGAGACGGTCTTCGCACTGGAAGAGTTGGAACGAGCCGCCAGCTTCTCGGCGAATGCCTTGGGGATGGTTTCTGAGCCGCGCCCCGTCAATAAGCTGGTGGCTTATGATCTGGCGGGCGGAAGGATGCTGTGGGAAGTCGGCGGTCCGCGCGGTTCGCTGCCGGAAGAGCTTTCGTCTCAATTCTTTCTTGGTCCGCCATTGCCGGTAGACGGACTGCTGTATGTCATGTCCGAAGTGCAGGGGGCTCTGAAGCTGTCGGCGCTGAAGCAGGATGAGGATCGACGTTCGGTCCAGGTGCTCTGGTCGCAGACGCTCGTTTCTGTCAATCGGCCCGTGTCGTTGCATATGCCTCGTCGATTATCGGGGCTTTCGCCGTCGATCTCGGATGGGATTCTGGTCTGCCCCACTTCCAGTGGTGCTGTCGTGGCGATCGATCTGGCCCGACGATCGCTGTTGTGGGGGTTCCAGTATCCTTCCGCCGTTCAGCCCGCCTGGCAGAATGGCTTTAATTTTCAAGGGCGGAGTCCGCAGGATATCCAGCTCGAAGAGGCCGATAAGTCCAGCCGTTGGACGGACAACACGGTCGTCATTGCTGAGGGAAAGGTGCTGGTCACTCCCCGCGATGCGGGTAGCCTGTACTGCCTTGATCTGGTCGACGGTCATGAGTTATGGAGGTTGAACCGCGAAGAATGGTTGTATGTGGCCTGCGTCGTCGATGGTCGAGTTGTCCTCGTCGGTCGACACGGAGTCGGGGCTGTTCAATTGGCTGACGGCACGGAAGCGAAGTCATTTGCCGAAGCCGAAGTCGAGCCCGCAGGCCGCGGAGTACGGGTTGGCACGTCCTATTTTCTGCCAACCACAACCGGTGAAATTGCCACGATCGATCTGCGAACTGGGCAGGTGGTGGCACAATCGAAGTTGGCTCAAGGGATGATTCCCGGCAACCTCGCTGCCGGTAGCGGCGCGATTGTCGCGTTGGGTGCCAGCGACCTGATTGGCTTTGCTCCGCTCAGCACAATTCAGCAGCGGATTGCCGATGAACTGAAGACGAACGCTCAAGATCCCCGTGCCCTGGCGCTGCGTGGCGAGTTGCGGCTGCATAGCGGTGACGAGGCCAATGGACTGAAAGATCTGCGCGAGTCGCTGGCGAAGCGGCCCGACCCCTATGTCAAATCGGTATTGGCTGCGTCGCTATTGGCGAGTGCCCGAGCCAAGCCCGCAACGATTGGCGACTACGTCACGGAACTCGAAACGCTGACGGACGACCCCCAGCAGAAGAACGAGTATCTGCGCTTGTATTCGCAATCGCTGGAAGCTGCCGGAGATCGTCGTGGGGCGTTTGCTCAATTGATTCGACTGGCGCAGACCGCGCAGTTCCTGGACGACATGCTGGTGGTCGAATCGGGTTATTCGGTACGCACCGGCCGATCGATTCGAGCGCGACTGATCGGCATGTATGCCGCCGCATCTCCGGAGGAACAAGTTGAATTAGATCGCACCCTGGAGCAGCACATTCGTTCGTCCGGCGAGGGGGTCGAGAAGGCCAAGCACCTGGAACGCTGCTTGCGATTCTTCAGCGGGCTTCCGAAAGCTGAATCGCTGTTGCTTCAGTTGACGATGCAGTTAGAGGATGGGAAACGTCGCGCCGATTTGCTGAAGGCATTCCTGCGATCCAGTGACAACGCCATCGCCGCTCGTGCGACGGCGTCTCAGTGCGTGTCGCTGATTGCCGAAGAGCAGTATGCCGAGGCTGTCCCTTTGATCAGTCGACTGCGGACTGAGTTTGCTGATCAGGACTGCTTGAATGGTCAGAATGGTCGCAGCTTGGCCGAGAAATGGGGAGCAGAAGAGCCGCTACGAACGCTGATGGCGACGCCAACCGTCTGGGCCGCGGGCTCGATCGGTTTTCGCAGGATCAACACTCCAAATGGGAGTGATCAGCCAGCGAGTATCCCTTGTGAAGTCGTTTCGCGTGCCGGCCCGTCACTGGCGGGATGGTCGTTCGAGACCGACGTGAGAGGAGCCGTGTTAACGGCCCGCGATGCTGCAGGGGCTCTGCGCTGGGCACTTCCATTGTTGGCCGACGATGCCGGTGATCCAGAAGGGCGCAATGCTCTTTCCAGTCAGATTTGGATTCATGATAACTGGCTGATCATCTCTCGCTGGTCGCATTTCCTGGCGATCGATAGTTCGGCCGCGACTCCGCGGATTGCCTGGCAGCAATCGCTGAGAACATCGATCGACAATCAGCAGCAAACGGCACTCGCGATCGCCAGGCGCCAGAACGGACGGGTCGGGCAGATGGTCGGAGTGACTCGGCAAGGACAGGTTGTCGGGATTACGCGTGAAACCGTGATCTATACGATCGGCTCGAAATTCCGCGCGTGCGAACTGGAAACGGGGCGTCTGGCCTGGTCGCGACAAGATGTCGGTTCCGGGCGTTTCGAAGCGACGGCGGATGATCAGGCGGTGATGATTCACTTGAACGGTATCACGCTGCTGCGCACGTTGGATGGGGCACGATTGGCCAAGCGATTGCTGCACCCCGGGACCACACTTTGGAGCCGAGGATCGCAACTGCTGGTCGCACGTTCTAAGGGCGAGCGGACGAACTATGAGATGCGAAACACGGTCACTGATTCCGTGACCTGGAGCCAGGACTTTCCCAATCAATCTCTGGCTGCCGTTGTTGAGGATGAAGATCTGGCGGTGCTGGAGCCCAAGGGGCAGCTCGTCATGTTGCGTCTGGTGAATGGTCGCGAACGCTATCGCACGGAGTTGCCGATCAAGATTGAATCTCGCGACAAAAGCTGGTTCGCCGTTCAGCGGTGTCTGGATCGCGACATAGTTCTTGGCGGCGAGACCTATGTCCACCGGCCGGGTGCGCAAATCATGCCCTTCGTGAATCCGATTGCTCTTCCGGTGAATCGATCCGCTGTGGCGTTCGAGGGATTTGTGTGCTCGGTCGCACCAGCCGATGGCAAGCTGCAGTGGGCAACGGCTGTCGAAAAGGCTGCTTTTGATCGATCACAACAGGCCAGTCTGCCGGTCTTACTGCTGGCAACTCGTCACGCGGATGGACGTATGAACGGCAATCCGTTTTCGCAGCGTCTCCGCGTCAATGCCGATTTGCTTGACAAGCGAACTGGACGACGGATCTATTCGACGGAAGAGCTCTCGTCGCTGATGCCACCGCGGCTGGAAGCTGACCCGGATGAAGGGCGCATCACTGCGAACTTCAACGAGTGGCAACTGGAGTTGACGGTTCCTGCAGCACCGAAACTCGCTCCATAGTCGGGCCGGTTGAGCGCTCACATGATGTTTGGATAACAGGTGCAAGTGTGCAACGTTCATACAGTCGAAGTGATCTTGCTGTTGTCGCCAATCGCGCCGGCGATTGGGCAGCGTTGCTGGCGTCATCACGGTTGGCGATGTTGGCGGCTGTGCTCGTGACGCTCGTTGGCTGCGGTAAGGCGACTTCGAAACCAAGTGTTGACGAAGCGGGCAAAGAGCCCGCCGCAGAGGTCGATACAACGCCTGCGGTGCAGAACCCTCAAGACATCGCGCTGCGTGGTAGGGCGACACTGACGGTTTCATCGAATCCGCCCGGTTGTCTGGTGATGGTGGATCTGATTCCGGTCAAGAACGAAAAAGAGGGGCTGGCCTTAACCCCGTGTGAAGTCGTGGTTGCGACGGGGTCGCATTCGATTTCGGTCGAGCGAGCAGGTGGTCGACGAGCGACTCAGGTGCAAGAGATCCAGGCCGATCGCGAACTGGAATTCGATGTCAGTTCGGAGAGTGGCGAACTGGACGACCCGGGGATCTGGAACGCACCTCTGTTCGAAGCCGCGGTCGGTCGCCCGATTGCTCTCACGGCGCTGAACACTCGTCAGAAGGAGCTGGATCCGTTCATTTCGGTTGATGGACGTACGATCTACTTCGTCAGTGATCGGGACGGCACCAAGGGCGTCTACTCGGCGACGCGGCCCAGTCCGTATCATGACTTCGAGTCGCCAAAGGTGATCTCTGCCTCCAGCGGAGCCGACTTGCCGATCTCTCCGTCAGTCACCAACGATGGCCTGATGCTGGTCTACGCAGTTCCTGAAAAGTCGAGATTATGGCAACTGACTCGGAAGGATGCCGAATCTCCGTTTAATGGCAAAGAAATCGCGAGGGCCGATGAACAAGGAGAACGCCCCTGGCGATCATCGCAACTCTCAAGTGACGGACTACGACTTTATTGGACTGAGGAAACGGAAGAGGCGCTGCTGACGCGTGCGACGGTGCGATCGGCGACGAACAAGCTGTTCGGTAAAACGTTGGCGTTTGAACTGCCAGGGCATCATCCGCATCTTTCGTCAGACAGCTTGCGACAGTATTCGTTTGACGGAACGGTTCTGAAGCGGTCTCGCCGTGGAAATGTCCGCCAGCCGTTTGGCGAATTGGAAGTCGTCGCCGAGTTGCAATTGGACGGTTACGTCGCCAACCCACAGTATCGTCAATTCTGGCTGACCGAAGATGAGCAATGGATGTACTACTGCAACAATCCCAAAGGATTGAGTGATCTGTACGTCGTGCGCCTGTCGGACGGACCGGGCTGGGGGCGATCGTATGTCGGCAAGACTGTCGCCGATAAGATGGCTGTCGCCGCGACGGAAACGGAAATGAAGCCCCTCGTCGATGCTACGCCGACAGAGACAGTCGATCCGCGCACGCTCCCTTTGGCTTACACGACGCATTGGGCCAAGCTCACGAAATTGCTGGAAGACAATCAAGGAGATGACGCGGTTGCGTTGGTCAAAGAAGCATTGGCTGACAAGAACCTGGAAGGTGATCGCGAGCTGCTGAACTGGGACTTGAAGTTGGCTGAAGCTTTAACCGAGTTCAATCAGGACGTGCAGCGCGGCTTGCAGGCACTGAAGCCAGGTGCTCCCGTTCGCGTGGCCGGAACCAAGTTTGAGTTTGGTCGAGTCGATGGGGAGTCACTGCATCTGAAATTGAAAGACAAAGAGATCGTCAAGAAGCTGACTGACTTGTCACCGGGTGAACGAATTTCCATTGCCGAGACAGGCTTGGAAAAGGCCGCGGGGCCGCGTGCTTTTCGCTATGCGATCTATCTGTATTTCCAAGGGAAGCTCAATCAGGCCAATGCCGACAACTGGTTCAAACGAGCGGAAAGCGAAGGGGACAAGTTTCGCGAACGACTGGCTTACCGAGTCTTTCATCAGGCTCAGTCCGAACTGGCACGTGGCAACACAGCGGCGGCAATGGCGTTCTTAGATGCCGTGCCGATTGTGTCGGGGCCGAATACGGATGCTGCCAAACAAGCGGCCAAAGTCCACGACACTCTGTACGAGGCGTTGGTCTGGAAAGAGGTCGGCAAGCGCAAATGGAAACGTGGTAATCAGGGCGAATTCACGGCCGACGGAGTTCGCGCGAACGATTCGTATCTGGTCTCTGAAAAGGAATACGGGGACTTCGAACTGACCTGCGAATGGCAAGTCTTCGAGCCCAATGCGATGGGCGGGATTTACTTCCGCTACAGCGGCAAAGGCAAGCCGCTGGAAAGTGGAGCCAAGATTCATCTGGCCAATGATGCTGACCTGAGGAAGATGGATCGCTTTGCGACGGGAGCGTTGTTTGCCGTCGCGTCCCCCGATGCCAACGCGAGTCACCCCAGCGGCCAGTGGAACACGCTGAAGATTCAAGTTCGCGGAACCGCCGTGAAGGTGTGGATCAACGACAAACAAGTCCAGGAAGCCACCTTGCCGAAGGCCGTCCCAAGCAGTGGTACCGTGATGCTTGATGGTGTGATCGGCGGCATTAGCTACCGCAAAGTGCTGCTGTTCGACCTTACCAATTCGAAGTAAAGCCGTGGCTACTTCTTCCCATGGCTGTTAACTACGGTTGCCGAACAACAGGCTGCGGTGAGGCGGGCTTGGCGACGGTCTTCAAGACCTCCACCGCCAGTCGATCATCTCCTTGCAGGCGGACGACTAGTTCGAGTTCGCGTGCGCCCGCTTCAGGGTAGCCCGCGACGATGTAGTGGTAGGCTTGTACGAATCGCGCACCGGCATCGGCCGGATGTTTTTTGGTGTACGCTTCCAATGTACGAAGCTGCTTGGTGTAGGTGGCCACGTCGGGATAGAGGCGAATCATGTCGGGCCACATCCAGTATCTTCGCCCGTTTGCCAAGGCGATGTGCGACGAGTTGGATGCCGTTTCATAGTCCCCTTTGGCAAAGAAGACGAGCGAACGCAGTTCGTGCAATGTTGGATCATCAGGACACTGTGTCAGCGCCTGGTTCAAGATCTTCAGCGATGAGTCGTAGTCGCCTTGTTTGAAAGAGGCCGTCGCCTGGACCAATGACTGTTCACAGCGACCGACGACTTTGGAATTGATCGCCGTTGGCGCGGGTGCCACCGGAACGATGGTAACATCGGGCAGCGGAGTCGGCGGCACTACAACTGTTCTCGGAGCTTCGAACGCCGGCGGCACTGCTGGAGGAACTTGTGCAGCGGCAATCAGTGTCCATTGCAGCAGAACTCCTGTCGTTCCCAGAGCGGTCGAAAATCGTTGCATCATGATGGCATTCCGGATTTCAAAGACAGGACGGACAGCGGCTTTGGAAGAAAGCCCACACTAGCCTATGCAATCGCAATGCCGCTAAGGAATAGCCAACTTGCGATGACGGACACCGAATGCGCGAGCCTGAAGAGCCGACGACTAGGAACATTCGCGACCAAAGTGGCCAAAAATCGACAAGGCAGTCGCACTCACAACCCAACTTCACTGGTCCTTGAACTCGATCGTCCATAGGTGAGGCTGTCATTGTCCGGTTTAAGATTTGCAATGCAGTCTTATCGGGAATGGATCGAAATCAACTCTGAACCTCTGCTGGGAGTGAATCGAAAATGACAACGACACCCGACAACAAGTTGCGAGAACTGTTGCAAGATTTCGGAATTGCGATGCTGGTGACTCGCGGACCGCAGGGGCAATTGAGATCACGGCCGATGGCGATGGTTCAAGTCGAACCAGATGGAACACTTTGGTTGCTGACTGATCGACACTCGGGAAAGTTGGACGAGATTTCGCAGGACAGTCACGTCAATGTTTCCGCGCAATCAAGCTCCAAATTCGTCTCTATCAGTGGCAAAGCTTCGGCAGTCGAAGATCGTCGCAAGATCGCCGAGCTGTGGAAGGAACCGTTCAAGGTGTGGTTCCCCGGCGGCAAAGAAGATCCTTCGTTGGTTCTGCTGAAGATCACCGGTGATGCCGGCGAATACTGGGATAACAGCGGCACGAGTGGGATCAAATACTTGATCGAAGCGGGTCGAGCGTATCTCAGTGGAACGCGACCGAATCTGGAGAATGACCCCAAGATTCATGGGAAAGTCACTCTGTGAATGCCGTTGGCAGTCTGCGGACTATTTGAATCGATCGTCACGCGAGCCGAGGCCTCCTTGCTCCAGAGCTGAGATCAGTGACTTATAGCCGATCCCAGAAGCTGTTGACAACGGGGGCTCGGCGTGGCGTCGGGTCGGTTCTCGAATGTGAGTCATTCTTGGAATGCGCTTCATTCACGACAATCTGCCGTCCCGACAGGCTGGCACCGTTCAGTCGTGTGATCGCCTCATCGGCGTCGTCCAATCGGGCCATGGCAACGAAGGCGAACCCGCGTGGCTTCCCCGTTTGCGGGTCCGTGACGAGCTTCACCGAAGAGACTCGTCCATAGTGTTCAAACGTCGAGCGGAGTTCGCCCTCCGAGGTGGTGTAAGCGAGATTGCCCACAAAGATCTGTGTCATTTAGAAATTCCTTTTTTGAAGTGATCCACTGAGTCGGTTCGCCGCAGAAAAGCGGCGAGTCCAGCGGATTGAGCCGGCCTGTTTATTTTTGAAGGCCTGCGTTGTGATTTTTTCAATACTCTGTCGACACGGGGTATACCGGTCGACAGCATCTTGCTAACACGAGCGAAAAGTGATCGCGCCAGATTCTATGGAGGACCAAGGTGGTCTGTTTCCGCGCCAGGATAGCGAAGAATTTGATGAACAGCTGGCTCTCTGAGGCTGGCGAAACCCGAAGAGAAATGCTGACACCAGAATGTGCTGCTGGCTATCCAGCAAACAACCCGTTTGCCTTGGATTCGCAGCCTGACAGGTTGCATTCACGCAACTGATGTGCCGATGGACATCATCCAAGGAAGGTCCGCAGGATTTTTACCCCGCTGACGCACCAGGAAACAAGATGTCCGTGGTTAAAGTACTGCCTTGTCTGACGGTAAATCAAATACGCGAGGCGAAGAGTTGAACAGGTCAAATTGACACTGCCTTAACCTCGAGAAAAGATGTTTCTCGGAAAATCTCTAAGGCGGTTCCCTTAAGAACGCACTGAGAAGATTCGGTACAACGCACCGTTGATCATGACACCCGTCCGACGAATGCGAGCGATCTTGGAGTTGTCGGACAGGCCCTGAAGTCGGGTTCCCTTAGGAATTCGGGGAACTCGCTGGCTCCGGTGGCTCGATGTAGGCGACATCAGATGGCCGGGGAGACAGTTCCCCAGTACCTTTTTGCTCGCGCTTTTTTTGCTTGTCTTGCGCTCGTTGTTGTTTGTCTTGTTCACGTTGACGTTTTGCGTAGGTGTTTCGGTTTTTAGCGATGTGGTATTCCTTTTAGAAAGGGGAGCGTCCCTAGTTGGGTTAGCAGCCTAGCACACTTTTGCTTTCGAAATTCGTCGAAAAGAAAAGTTGCTCCAATTTTGAATCAAGTATTCTGAATCGCGTGGTCGCAGGATTCCTGCGACAATCAACAGATCATCGCTGAATCACTAGCTTTTCGGCAGCGACGGACTTCCTGGTGAGGAAATCATTGCTTCTGGCGTCGCTCGATAAAGCGTTCCAGAGTTCCGCGGCGACTTTCGTCCAGACTGAAGGTCACGAAGTGAACGCAGCCATCATCAGCGACGGCGAAATCGACTTCGATTCCGTTTTTCTCGGCACCATCCCAGCTTCGTTTTCCGGATCGACCGGCTTTCCAGTAAGCAGGTTTTCGCAGGTCAATGAGCGGTACTGTGGTACCAGATTGGACATGGATTTCTTCAATCTTCACGGTCGTCTCAAACTTCTCAGCCATGAACATCTGCTTGCGTAGCGCGACGCAATATTCACCCCAGTTACGATCACTCACTGCCATGGCATCATCCTTCGTCGAACAAAATTCCGTCATGAACTCGATGTTCGAGTCCATCGTGATGCAGTGCATCGTAGGGGATTTTGCCCAATGTTGCGCTATCGAAATTTGGATTTCGCAATGTTTTTCCGTCTAACTTCGGTCCGCGATGTGGTTGTAATCGTCGTAACTTCAGCAGAGCATTCGGTAGAACGTGTCGTTAAGTCCGCATGTCGAAAAGCGATTTATTTATGACTGTCGCCATCGTTTCGCTTTTGCCGTGGTGAAGGCCAGGAGATCGGAACTGTGTCGAGGTATAAGATTTGCCCTGTCTCCCGCAGTCGCTTCCCTGCTGATCTGATTTGACTACGGCCGAAAACACTGACTCATGAACGACTATCCCGTTCAGTACCCAACGAACGATTATTTTGGTCGCGAAGCGCGATTTGAACATGGTAAATCGCTGCGCAAAGACTGTACCCGGTCGTCTCATGCGGAAGTGGTGCTGGGGCAGGGGCCACGCGATCCAGTCGCGTTGATTGAAGTCTCCAACGGGGATCGTGTCGAGCATCTGTTGCCGGTCAGATTCGGTCGGATGTCAGAGTCGTCCTTCGCGTTTTTTCGCGGAACGGCAAACCTGCAAGCGCATGATCTGAAAGGAACCCCGTCGTCCGGCATCGTGGTGCAGTGCTGTGGCGATTGCCATTTGATGAACTTTGGCGGCTTTGCGACGCCAGAACGACGACAGGTCTTCGACATCAACGATTTCGACGAGACTTTCCCCGCTCCTTTTGAATGGGATCTGAAACGCCTGGCTGTTAGCTTCGCCCTCGCCGCCAGATGGCTGGGGTTTGAGCCGACCGACTGTTTAGCCGCCGCGGCTGCGGTCATTGCGGCCTATCGCGAACACATCAACGTGTATGCCAATATGGGCGCCTTGGAAGTCTGGTACGCGCAAATCACCGCCGAAGCGCTACTGGAGCAATTCGAGAAGGATGAAGAGTTTCATAAGCGGTTGTCCAAGGCGATGGAAAAGGCGGCGCTCAACACATCGGAGCGAGTCTTTAACAAGCTGACCACGGAAGAAGATGGTCACTTTCGGATTGTTGATCAACCACCACTGTTGTTTCATGTCCACGGCGCGGAAGTGGACCTCCAAAGTGAATTGGAACCTTTCTTCAAGTCCTATCGCGAAACATTGACCGCAGACCGCCAGACGTTGTATGACCGCTATCGTCTGACAGACTTTGCTCACAAGGTGGTTGGCGTTGGTTCCGTGGGAACACGCTGCTACATCGCGTTGTTCATGGCCGACAAAGACGATCCGCTGTTTCTGCAAATCAAGCAGGCTCGAGCGTCCGTCCTGGAAGGATTAGCGGGGCCGCCACGCTGGGCGAGCAATGGCGAGCGAGTAATTGCCGGACAACGCCTGTTGCAGTCGGCCAGCGATATCTTCCTGGGATGGTCGCTGGATGCACATGGCCGAGATTTCTATGTCCGCCAGTTGCGCGATATGAAGTTCTCGCCCGACCTGACCGGTTTCACTCCCAAGTTGCTGGGCTACTACGCGAACATGTGTGGTCAGGTTCTGGCGCGATCTCACTCCAAAGCGGGCGAAGCTCCGACGATCGCCGGGTATCTGGGCGCAGGCCCCGGTTTTGACGAGGCCATCGCTCAGTATGCCATCGGCTATGCCGACCAAGTCGAGCAAGACTTTGCCGCGTTCCAGTCCGCCATCCGACTCGGTCGGCTGCCGATCGACAGCATGCCGGCTGCGATCGAACAAGCGATCATCTGAGTCGTTCTTGTCTGTATGCCTCCGCGCCTCCGTGAGCGGCCCGAGTCGGCTGTGATTCACCTTCGGACCGCCGAATTCGCCGCTTCGGAAAGACACAGTCGGACTTACGAGGTGTTTCCTTTGGTTTTCCACGCTTCGTCAGCTGCACTCCCGCCGCAGCCATTTCATCAGCAGGCGTGGATGTGAGCGGTTTCGTTTTGCAGTTTCCGCTTGACCATATCCATTTTTCATATCGGGTTGTTGACTTTTTGCCAGTTCGGTTAGTACGATCCCACATCGATTTTTGCGATACTGTGCTAGATACTCTATCTCCCAAACAGATACCTCCAATCCAAATGAACCTTCGCGATCTCGAGCTTTTCTGCGAAATCGCCAGCTTGGGGAGCTTCTCCAAAGCGGCGAAGGCCAACGGCATGTCGCAGCCAGCCGCGAGCGAAATCGTGAAGGCTCTGGAAGAACAGCTGGGTTGCGAACTACTGAATCGCGCAGTTCGTCCCTTGGAGTTAACTCCTGAAGGGAAAATATATTACGACGGATGTCGTGAGTTGCTGGATGATTATCGGCGACTGGAAGATCGAATTCTGCAACGTCGGGACAAGGTCGTCGGGCCAGTTCGAGTCGCATCGATTTACTCCGTTGGTTTGCTGCAGATGGATTGCTACGTCAAGGAGTTCGAGCGACTCTACCCGGATGCCGCCTTGGATTTGCAGTACCTGCATCCGGAAGAGGTCTTGGCTCGGGTGGCCAATGAAGAGGTCGATCTCGGATTGATGTCTTTTGCGCCCCGCCGGCCCGATTTGATTTGCGAAACCTGGCAAGACCAGCCGATTGTCGTTGTCGTCGCTCCGCAGCATCGACTGGTCAGTCGTAAGTCGCTGCAGGTCAGCGAGTTGAGTGGCGAATCGTTGGTTGGATTCACTTCAGAACTACGGATGCGGCAAGAGATTGACCGGTGGCTGAAGCAGGCGAAGGTCTCAGTCAATATCGTGCATGCGTTCGACAACATCGAAAACATTAAGCGAGCCGTTGAAGTGGGATCTGGGATTGGATTACTGCCGATCGCCACGGTCCGCCGCGAATTGGAAATTGGGGCGCTGGTGGCGCTCGAACTGGAAGATGTCGCTTGGTTTCGTCGACTCGACATTGTCTACAAGAGAACGAAGCCATTCACGACGGCGATCAGCCGATTGTTAGAGCTTCTACATCAAGATCCGGAGACGTTCTCCCGACCCGGCGATGCGCACGATGCTGCCGGTGCAATCACAGCCACGGATGCCGCCTCTGTCCCTTCCGTGCCCAAATGAGAACGACACCCCACAAATCGAGCGAGTCCTCCCAACGACTCGAAACTGCCTGACGAATCCGACAATCGGCGCTCTCGGCCCGAACGTCAACCTGGCGAACCCTGTCCTTGGGTTTGCGATCCCGAATCAGATGAAATGCCCGTTGAAGATCACTCGCGCGGGAAACGCGCCGCAGCACAAAGAGACGACTGATATGACCGAACCGCTCTACATTCGCCAACCTGAACTGTTTCACTCGGATGGAACACCCAAGGCCAACGGTCTGTACGATCCGGCCAACGAACACGATTCGTGCGGGGTCGGCTTCGTCGCGCACATCAAGGGGCAGAAATCGCGGCAGATCGTCGACGATGCCCTGCGAATGCTGAAGCACATGGCTCATCGCGGCGCTTGTGGCTGCGAAGTCAACACTGGCGACGGCGCCGGGATTGTCACGGCGATTCCGCATGACTTCCTCGCGAAAGTCGTGACACAGGATCTAAACGTTACGCTGCCAAAGCAGGGCGAATACGGCGTGGGTGTCGTGTTCCTGCCGACCAATCCCGAGCAGCGACAGATCGCCAAAGAAGCGGTTAACAAGCTGATCGTCGAACAGGGCCAGACTCTGATCGGATGGCGCCCGTTGCCTACTGATCCTGATGGGGCAGACATCGGCCCATCGGCTCGCGCTGCAATGCCGATATTCGAACAACTATTTGTCGCGGCCAAGCCCGGGCTCGATCAAGAGACGTTTGATCGTCAGTTGTTCGTGATCCGCAAGCGAGCCAGTCACGCGGTGCGCGAAGGGAAGTTACCGCAGGCGCTGCAGTTCTACATGTGCTCGCTGTCGTCCAAGGTCCTCATCTACAAGGGGATGTTGACGTCTGAGCAGGTCATGCCGTTCTTCAATGACCTGCAGGATCCCGACTACGTTTCGCACCTGGCGATGGTCCACAGCCGTTTCTCGACCAATACGTTCCCCAGTTGGGATCGCGCTCACCCGCAACGCTTCATCGCACATAACGGCGAAATCAATACGGTACGCGGTAACGGCAACTGGATGCTCGCCCGCCAGGGGATGATGAAGAGCGAGTTGTTCGGCAGCGACCTGAAGAAGTTGTTCCCACTGATCGAACCGTTCTGTTCGGATTCGGGGAACTTCGACAACGCGCTTGAAACACTCGTCATGAGCGGCCGCAGTCTACCGGAAGCGGTCATGATGATGGTGCCCGAAGCGTGGCAGAACCACGATTCGATGCCCGAAGACAAGCGCGCCTTCTACGAATACCACTCGGCCTTGCAGGAACCGTGGGACGGCCCCGCTTCGATTTCGTTCACCGACGGAACTGTGATTGGTGCGACGCTCGATCGAAACGGTCTGCGTCCCAGCCGCTACTACGTGACTCACGATGATCGAGTCATCTTGGCCAGCGAAGTCGGCGTGCTCGATATTGAGCCTGAGAACGTCAAGATCAAGGGACGTCTGCAACCAGGCAAGATGTTCCTGGTCGACTTCAAGCAGGGGCGGTTGATTCCCGACGAAGAACTGAAAAAGGACTTCGCTAATCGCCGTCCGTACAAGCAATGGCTGCAAAACCAGCGACTGCTGCTGAGCGAACTGCCCGAGGTCGAACCGCCGGAACGCATGGTCAATGGCGAGTTGATGCAGCACATGCAGTCATTCGGTTACACGACCGAAACGTTGCAGTTCATGCTCGTTCCGATGATCACCACCAAGAAAGACCCGATTGGGTCGATGGGTGACGATACGGCACTCGCTTGCATGAGCGACCAGCCTCGACTGGTCTACGATTACTTCAAGCAGTTGTTTGCGCAAGTGACCAATCCCGCGATCGACAGCACGCGTGAAGAAGTCATCATGTCGCTGGAGTGCTACATCGGTCCCGAGGGGAACCTGCTGGAATCGACGGAAGCTCAGTGTCATCGACTGGTCGTGCCACACCCGATTCTCACGAACGAAGAACTGGCTTCGATCAAGCACCTTGATTACCGCGGCTGGAAGACTAAGACAGTCGATATCACGTATCCGAAGACTCAGGGGCCGGCTGGACTGAAGTGGGCTTTGGATCGCATCTGCGGTGAGGCAAGTCAGGCGATCGAAGACGGCTACAGCCTGGTCATCCTGTCGGACCGCCTCGCCAGTGCGAACCGATTGCCGGTGAGTGCCCTGCTGGCGACTGGTTCTGTTCATCATCATCTGGTTCGCAACGAAGAGCGAACTCGGATCGGCATCGTTGTCGAAACCGGCGAAGCTCGCGAAGTGCATCACTTCTGCCTGCTGGCTGGCTATGGGGCCGACGCGGTTAATCCGTACATGGCGTTCGAAGCATTGTGGCAATTGCAGGACGACGGCGAGTTAGCCGGAGACTGGACTCACGATCAGATCACCGCTGCCTATCGCAAGGCGACCAAGCAGGGGATCCTGAAGGTGATGGCCAAGATGGGGATCTCGACCCTGCAAAGCTACAAGGGAGCTCAGATCTTCGAAGCGGTTGGAATCAGCGACGAAGTGATCAGCAAGTGCTTCCGCGGAACCGCCAGCCGGATCAGTGGTGTCGGCTTCGGCATCCTGGGCGAAGAAGCGATGCGACGGCACGAGATCGGCTATCCGACTCGCGATGCCAACAACCTGCCTGTGCTGCCGAACTTTGGTCTGTTCGCCTGGCGAGCAGCCGGTGAAAAGCACGCCTGGAATCCACACAACATCGCTAACATCCAACGGGCCGCGCGACAAGGTGACAAGCAAGCCTATCGCGAGTTCTCCAAGATGGTGAACGAGCAAACCACGCGCGAGTGCCACCTGCGTGGGATGTTGAAGTTCAAGGCGGGGCAGGCCGCTGTTCCTATCGAAGAAGTTGATACGGTCGAGGCCATCGTCCGACGGTTCTGCACGGGTGCGATGAGCTATGGCTCGATCTCGGCGGAAGCTCACGAATCGCTGGCGATTGCGATGAATCGTATCGGCGGTAAGAGCAACACCGGTGAAGGGGGCGAAGACTACAAGCGATTCCAGCCACTGCCAAACGGCGATTCCAAGCGATCGGCGATCAAGCAAGTCGCTTCGGGTCGCTTCGGTGTGACGAGCTGGTATCTGACGAACGCCGATGAACTGCAGATCAAGGTGTCGCAGGGAGCTAAGCCCGGTGAAGGGGGTGAACTGCCCGGTCACAAGGTCGACAAGATCATCGCGGCCACTCGGCATTCGACGCCGGGTGTCGGTCTGATCAGCCCGCCACCGCATCACGATATCTATTCGATCGAAGACCTGGCTCAATTGATCTTCGACCTGAAGAACTCGAACCCCTCCGCACGCGTCAGCGTGAAGCTGGTGTCCGAGGTCGGTGTCGGTACGGTTGCAGCCGGTGTTGCCAAGGGGCATGCCGACAAGATCCTGATCTCGGGGGATTCCGGTGGAACCGGTGCTTCGCCACTGACCAGCATCAAGCATGCGGGGATGCCTTGGGAACTGGGGATCGCTGAAACGCATCAGACGCTGGTGCTGAACGATCTGCGTAGCCGAGTTCGCCTGGAAACAGACGGCCAGCTCAAAACCGGTCGCGACGTGGTGATTGCGTGTCTGCTGGGAGCCGAAGAATTCGGTTTCGCCACGGCTCCGCTGATCGTCCTCGGTTGCATCATGATGCGTAAGTGTCACTTGAACACTTGCCCGGTCGGGATTGCGACTCAGGATCCTCAACTGCGCAAGATGTTCAATGGTCAACCGGAACACGTGATTAACTACCTGTTCATGGTGGCCGAGGAAGCTCGCGAGATCATGGCGTCGCTTGGATTCCGCACGATCAACGAAATGGTTGGCCGCAGCGATATCCTGGAATACGACAACACGGTCGATCACTGGAAGCTAAAGCACTTGGATCTGTCCAAGATCCTGAAGCCCGCGACCAAGCCGCATGCCAACGTGCAGACCTACTGCACGATCGCTCAGCAGCACGGGATCGAATACCAGCTCGACAACGAACTGATTCGTGAGGCCAAAGACGCGATCGAGACCGGCAAGAACGTCCGTCTGAACATCGAAGTTCAGAACATCGACCGGGCACTCGGCACGATCCTCAGCCACGAAGTGTCGAAGAAGTGGGGCGAGAAAGGTCTGCCTGACGATACGATCCACATCCGCTGCAAGGGCTCAGCAGGCCAAAGCCTGGGCGCGTGGCTGGCTCACGGTGTGACGATCGAAGTCGAAGGGGATGCCAACGACTATGTCGGCAAGGGTCTGTCGGGTGGGCGAATCATCGTCTATCCGCCTGCCAAGTCGACGTTTGTTCCAGAAGACAACATCCTGATCGGTAACGTCGCTCTGTACGGTGCCACGGAAGGGGAAGCCTTCTTCCGCGGTCGAGCCGCCGAGCGCTTCTGCGTCCGTAACTCGGGTGCTGCTTGTGTTGTCGAAGGTGTCGGCGATCACGGTCTGGAATACATGACTGGCGGGACCGCTGTTATCCTGGGTCCCACGGGACGCAACTTCGCCGCCGGGATGTCTGGAGGAAGTGCCTTCGTCTATGACCCGCGCGACCAACTGCTGGGCAACTGCAACCTGGAAATGGTCGAACTGGAAAAGGTGGTCGAGACCGAGGACATCAGCAACCTGAAGAGCCTGCTGGTCAAGCATCACAAGCACACCGGTTCAACTGTCGCCGCCAACCTGTTGCAAAACTGGGACGACGAACTGCCACGCTTCGTGAAGGTCATGCCAATCGACTACAAGCGAGCGATGGCTGAGCAGAAGAAGGAAACTGCAAAGGCGTAAGAGGGAAGAGGTGGACCACGAATCTCACAAATAAGCACGAATAAGAATAAGAATAAAGTTGGGACAAGACAGCAGTGAGAGGTTCCGATGATCGTTTATGGCGAGGAGTCATACAAAATCATTGGAGCTTGCTTTGAGGTTTACAATCACATTAGGTGTGGGTTTGACGAACCGATCTATCAAGAATGCTTGGAGATCGAATTTCGATTGCGAGATTTACCGTGTGTGCCTCAGGTTAGTTTGCCGATCACGTACAAAGGTCAGCTGTTAGAGAAGTATTTCAAACCAGATTTCTGTTGCTACGAGAAGGTAATCTTGGAGATCAAATCGGTCTCGGCCTTGGACGAGGCACATCGCTCGCAAGTCCATAATTATCTGAAGGCAACCGGATTCAAGGTGGGTTTGTTAGTTAACTTTGGAGCGAGAAGAGAGCTAGAACACGAACGAATCGTCTATTGAATTTCTCTTGCAGGATTTCCTGTTTTGATTCGTGTGTATTGATTTTGATTCGTGGTCGAAATGTCTTCTTTCGTGTATTCCGTGTATTCCGTGTATTCCGTGGTTAAATGTCTTTGGTAAAGATTCAATGGGCAAGCCAACCGGTTTTAAAGAGTTTCAGCGTCAAGTTCCGAATGACCGAGATGCCAAGTTGCGCATCTTGGACTGGAACGAATTTCATGATCATATGTCCGATGGCGAACTGAAGACTCAGGGCGCTCGGTGCATGGATTGTGGAGTGCCGTTCTGTCACACCGGGTCGCTAATGGCAGGGATGGCGGCGGGGTGTCCTGTCAACAACCTGATTCCCGAGTGGAACGATCTGGTCTATCGCGGCAATTGGCGCGAAGCCCTCGATCGTCTGCACAAGACGAACAACTTCCCCGAGTTCACCGGACGAGTTTGTCCCGCGCCGTGCGAGGGATCATGCGTGCTGGGGATCACGAATCCTCCCGTCACGATCAAGAACATCGAATGTTCGATCATTGATTACGGCTTCAAGAAGGGTTGGGTTGCGCCCAATCCTCCTGTGAAACGCACGGGCAAACGAGTGGCCGTGATCGGTAGTGGCCCGGCCGGTCTGGCCGCCGCGGCGCAATTGAACAGCGTCGGTCATGATGTCACCGTTTTCGAACGAGCTGACCGCGTTGGTGGATTGCTGATGTACGGCATTCCCAACATGAAGCTCGAAAAACACATCGTGCAGCGTCGAGTCGACTTGCTTGCAGCCGAAGGGGTGCAGTTCAGAACGAACACCGAAATCGGTCGTGATATCAGTTCGATGGATCTGCGCGAGCAGTTCGATGCGATCGTGCTGGCGACGGGTGCGACCAAGCCACGCGATCTGCCGATTCCCGGTCGGCAATTCAAGGGAGTCCACATGGCGATGGAGTTCCTGCATGCGAACACCAAGAGCCTGCTGGATTCGCAGTTGTCCGATAACAAGTACATCAACGCCAAAGACAAGCATGTGGTTGTCATCGGCGGCGGTGACACCGGCAACGACTGCATCGGGACTTCGATGCGTCACGGTTGCAAGAGCCTGGTGAATCTGGAAATCGTTCCACAACCGCCGGACGAACGCGCAGGAAATAACCCTTGGCCGCAATGGCCGCGCATCTTCCGTGTCGACTACGGTCACGCTGAAGTCGAAGCCGTGTTTGGCGAGGATCCTCGGTTGTTCAGCACGACAACTGTTGAGTTCCTCGGCAACGACAAGGGCGAACTACGAGCACTGAAGATCGCCAAGGCCGAACCGGCTCCTCCGTTCAAGGTGATTCCCGGGACCGAAAAAGAGATTCCCGCCGACCTGGTCTTCCTGGCACTCGGCTTCCTGGGCCCTGAATCGCCAGTCGCCGATCAGTTGGGTGTAAAGCTCGACCCGCGAACCAACTACGAAGCCGTTCACGGACAATACAACACCAACGTCCCCGGCGTGTTCGCCGCTGGCGATTGCCGTCGAGGTCAAAGCTTGATCGTGTGGGCGATCAACGAAGGTCGCGGTGCCGCTCGCGAATGCGATCGGTACTTGATGGGCAAGACCGACTTGGCATAATGCGGTGCGGTTGATTTCCGGCATCGGCTTGGGGTGGGGACTTCATCGTCAACGGTGAAGTCCGACGACATCGAGAGTTCATCAACATGAGAATTGCGCTCGGCTGCGACCATGGTGGCTTTCCACTGAAGCGGCGAATCTTGGCTGTGATTCAGGCGGCTGGCCACGAAGTCGTTGATTGCGGCACCGATTCCAATTGCGCTGTCGATTACCCCGACTACGCTGTGAAGGTCGGGCAGGTGATACTCGATAAACAAGCGGAACGCGGAGTCTTGCTCTGCGGAAGCGGCGTGGGGATCAGCGTTGCTGCGAACAAGATCCCTGGCATTCGAGCGGGCATCTGTCACGACACCTATTCGGCTCATCAAGGGGTCGAGCACGACGACATGAACGTCCTGTGTCTAGGGGCACGGATCGTCGGTGAAGAGCTCGCCGTAGAACTCGTGCAAGCGTTTGTCAAAGCGCAGTTCACGAATGAAGAGCGACATGTGCGACGCCTGGGTAAGGTGTTGCAGATCGAACGCGACGCGCTGGACGGCAAGTTCTCGTAGTAGAAGCGTTTTCAAAAGCGGCTGGCACTGAACTCGGTTGTTGATTGGCCACAAAGTCTGCGAGCCATCGAAGATCTACTGACCGATCCGGTACAGGTGCGTATTCGTTCGCAGCAGCAGTGAATTCTCGAAGACAGCGGGTGAGGCCATGTGTTGGCCGTCGAGTTTGTTGCTCGCCAGTTCTTCGTATTGCTTGCCGGGGCGGATCACCGTGGTCTCGCCTTCCCGGTTACTGAAGTAGATCCGGCCCGCGGATGCCAGCGGCGATGCGGAGTAATTGCCGCCCAGGCGTTTCGTCCAGACGATTTCGCCGCTCACGGCATTGGCACACGTAGCGACACCCTGATCGGTCACAAAGTAGATTTCCTCGCCGACAACAACGGGCGAAGGCATTGTCGGGACCGATTTGAGGATCTTCCACGCGACATGGCTGCTGGTGACATCGCCTGCGCCATCCATACGAATAGCGATCAGTTGTGGCTGCATAAAGCCGGTACAGACGCAGACCAGATTATTCGCGATCACCGGTCGTGGTACATTCGAGAATCCATCGCCATAGCGAACGCGCCAGATTTCGTGTCCGTCGGCAGGATCGTAAGCAACAACCCATTGAGCACCCGGAATGATCACCTGGTTCTTGCCCGCGACTTCCACGAGTAGCGGCGTGCAATACGATTTGTGGAAGTCCCCGTTCTGCCCCGACATCTTGGGGCGATTCGTTTTCCACACTTGCTCGCCAGTGCGTTTGTTCAGTGCCGCGACATATTGCAAATCCGTTCCATCACAAGTGCAAATGACGAGATCTCCAAAGATCACAGGCGAACTTCCCGCGCCGACCGCATGCGATGACGGCAGTGTTTTCTTCCATTTGACGTCGCCGGTATAAGTGTCGAGGCACGCGGTTCCGAGCTCTCCGAAATGGCAGAGCAACAGATTCCCGTCCAGAACGGGCGTCGGCGAGGCATAGCTGTTCAAGTCGTGAATCGCTGGAGGATTGGGAATGTGCAGCAATTCAATGTCTGACAGCAGTTTGCCTGTTTTGATGTCGACGCTGACAGCTCTGAGCGAGACAGAGCCCAGCAAGCTCATCTGTTTCGCCAAGGGATCATTGGTCAGCTTTTCCCGCTGCACTTTTTCCAGCGCTTCGCCTGTGAGGGGGTCTTCGACGGCGGTCGTCATCCAGACGATGTCACCATCGAACACGGGCGAAGACCAGCCTCGACCTGGAATCGCAGTCTTCCAGCGGACATTCTCTGCCTCGCTCCAAGTCAGCGGCAGTTCTTTAGCATCGGTATGGCCTTGTCCATCGGGACCGCGAAACTGTCTCCATTCCGCTGCCAGACAGATCGCTGTCGTAAGGGCGAATGCAGATAGGAAATAAATGGCTCTGCTCATTGGTCGATTCTGCCCTGGGAATACGTTCAACCGTTAGCAACGAATTCTGCTGGAAATCAGCATTCGATTCGACACCAGCATATCTTAAAGCTGGCGACCTCTCTAACGTGCTGCATGGGCCACGCTCAAATCTGCGGTAAGTAACAGGCCTCTTGATGCGTCATTTGCGGGATAACGAGCCAATCGACAGCACGCATGCAACGGATGAAAAACAAAGGAGTCTCAAGATGACGTCAACTTCGCTCGATGCATCGCTGACATCAGAGGGGCCACTGTCGGCGATTGAGTTGAACAAGATGCATGCGTACTGGCGTGCTTCGAATTATCTGTCTGTCGGGCAGATCTATCTGTTTGACAATCCGTTGCTCAAGCAGCCTTTGGAACGCAAGCACATCAAGCCGCGGTTGCTTGGGCACTGGGGAACGACGCCCGGTCTGAACTTTCTGTATGTTCATTTGAATCGCATCATCAAGCAACAAGACCTGGACATGATCTACGTCATTGGTCCGGGACACGGTGGACCGGCCCTGGTGGCTCAGGCGTATCTGGAAGGAACGTACAGCGAAGTCTATTCGTCGATCAGCCAGGACGAAGAGGGGATGAAGCGGCTGTTTACGCAGTTCAGCTTTCCGGGTGGGATTCCCAGTCACGTCGCTCCGGAAACACCGGGGTCGATTCATGAAGGGGGCGAATTGGGCTATTCGCTTTCCCATTCGTTTGGGGCGGCATTCGACAATCCCAACCTGATCGTGGCTTGCGTGGTCGGTGATGGCGAAGCAGAGACTGGTCCATTGGCGACGGGCTGGCATTCGAACAAGTTTCTCAATCCGGTGCGAGATGGAGCGGTGCTGCCGATCCTGCATCTGAACGGTTACAAGATCGCGAACCCCTGCTTTCTGGCCCGCATTCCGAAGCCCGAGTTGCAGAAGTTGTTTGAAGGGTATGGGTACAAGCCGTACTTCGTGGAAGGTCACGAACCGGAGCACATGCATCAGCAGTTGGCGTCGGCCTTCGATGCCGCGACTGCCGAGATCAAACAGATCTGGGAGGTGGCTCGCACGAAAGGATTCCAGGGACGACCCGCCTGGCCGATGATCATTTTCCGCAGTCCCAAGGGCTGGACCTGCCCGGCAGAGATCGACGGCAAAAAGGCGGAAGGTTATTGGCGAGCGCATCAGGTTCCGATGGGAAACATGGACAATCCTGAGCACGTGAAGATTCTTGAAAAGTGGATGAAGAGTTACCGTCCCGAGGAATTGTTTGACAGCACCGGACGCCTGAATGCCGACATTGCTGAGTTGGCTCCGACTTCGCAACGACGGATGAGCGACAACCCTCACTCCAATGGAGGGTTGTTGCTGCGCGATCTGCATCTGCCCGATTTCCGTGAGTACGCCGTCGATGTTCCGAAACCAGGCGAGACATCTGCCGAAGCGACTCGCGTCATGGGGAAATTCCTGCGCGATGTGATGAAGTTGAATCTGAAGCAAGAGAACTTTCGGCTCTTCAGTCCCGACGAAAACAATTCGAACCGCTGGCAGGACGTGCTGGAGGTCACGAATCGCTGCTATGTCGCTGAGATTCTTCCTGAGGACGACCACTTGTCACCCGATGGACGAGTGATGGAGGTTCTCAGCGAGCATCAATGTCAGGGGTGGCTGGAAGGTTACCTGTTAACAGGACGACACGGATTCTTTTCGTGCTATGAAGCCTTCATTCACATCATCGATTCGATGTTCAATCAGCATGCCAAGTGGTTAAAGGTCTGTCATCAGATCCCCTGGCGGCGACCGATCGCATCGCTCAACTATCTGTTGAGCTCGCACGTCTGGCGGCAAGATCACAATGGATTCACGCACCAGGATCCGGGTTTCATGGATCATGTGGTGAATAAAAAAGCGGAGGTTGTTCGGGTCTATTTGCCGCCCGATGCGAACACGTTGCTCAGCGTGACCGATCACTGCTTGCGCAGCCGCAACTATGTCAACGTCGTGGTTGCGGGCAAGCAAATGGCTCCGAACTGGTTGACGATGGATGAGGCACTCAAGCATTGCGCGGCGGGAATCAGCATCTGGGAATGGGCATCCAATGACAAAGGAAGCGAGCCCGATGTGGTGATGGCCTGTTGCGGTGACGTTCCCACCCTCGAAACTTTGGCGGCAGTTCAATTGCTTCGCGCGCAGGTTCCCGAACTTAAGATTCGAGTCATCAATGTTGTCGATTTGATGAAGCTGCAGCCGCCTAGCGAGCATCCGCATGGATTACCCGACGACGAATACGATGCACTATTCACGATCGACAAGCCGATCATCTTTGCATTCCATGGCTATCCGACTCTGGTGCATCGACTGACGTATAAACGGCGTGGTCACAAGAACATGCACGTGCATGGGTACAAAGAGGAGGGGACGACGACGACTCCATTCGATATGACCGTGCTGAATGAGCTCGATCGATTTTCACTGATGAACGATGTGATCGATCGGGTTCCTAAGCTGGCATCACGAGCGGCCTACGCCAAGCAGGCAGTTCGTGACAAGTTACTGGAACATAAGCAATACATCACACGCTATGGTGACGACATGCCCGAAATTGTGAATTGGAAATGGGGGCATGAGGATGCCACGCAACATGGCAGGACTTCGACAGGCGGCGACAACGTCTAGTCATTACTGATGCCCCAGGTGCTTGCCATGTCAGATGCGTTCCTGATTCTCAATGCCGGTTCATCGAGTGTCAAGTTCTCGGTGTTCGCTGACGGCGATTCCTTGCAGTTGCTGCTGCGAGGGCAAATTGAGTCGCTGCTGGCAGCGCCCCGCTTCACCATTGAAGATGCTCACGGCAAGAAAGTCGGTGAGAACAGTTGGCCTGCAGGTTCGAGCTTAACTCATGAACAGGCGATCGAGTATTTGTTTTCGTGGGGGCTGGAGCGACAGCTCGATGGACATCACCTCGTCGCTGCAGGGCATCGCGTGGTTCACGGGGGGCTGAAATTCCTGCAGCCGGTGCTGGCCGATGAAAGCGTAATCACCGAGCTCGAACTGCTCGCCCCGCTGGCACCCCTTCATCAGCCTCACAACATCGCGGCGATCCGTGCGGTGCAGCAACATGCACCGGGACTGCAGCAAGTCGCCTGCTTTGATACGTCGTTTCATCGAGGCCAGCCAACGGTTGCACAGACGTTTGCGATACCGCGATCGCTGACCGAATCCGGGGTGATCCGTTACGGCTTTCATGGGCTGTCGTTCGAATACATCGCGTCGAAGCTGCACGAGGTCGATCCGCGAGCGGCAACGGGACGTACGATTGTGGCTCATCTGGGCAACGGCGCCAGTCTGTGTGCGATGCGGGCCGGAGTGAGCATTGCCACAACAATGGGGCTGACGCCACTCGACGGCTTGGCAATGGGAACTCGGTGTGGCGCGATTGATCCTGGCGCACTGCTGTACCTGATGAACAGTCGCGGGATGGACGCTCGATCACTGGAGCATCTGCTGTATTTTGAGTCCGGCTTGAAAGGGGTCTCTGGAATCTCCAGCGACATGCGAACGCTGTTAGCCATGGAGGCGACCAATGCGCATGCCGCTGAGGCGATTGAACTATTCGTCTATCGAGTCCAGCGCGAGGTCGGTTCACTCGCTGCGGCACTTGGCGGTGTGGATGCTGTGGTCCTGACGGGGGGCATTGGCGAGCACGCCGCACCGATCCGTGAACGCATTCTCAAAGGACTGAGTTGGCTGGGCGTCGACTATGAAGATCGCGGTGATCAGCAGGGAGTTCATTCGCTGTCAACGGCCTCCAGTCGTGTTTCCGCGTGGGTGATTCCGACGAACGAGGAATTGATGATTGCACAGCACACAAAGCGGCTGCTGCAGTCAGCGAGTTGAACGGTCAGGGACGTGGTTGGCACGGTGGTAATTCCAGATCGATCGTGATCTGATAATTTACTTACCATTTGATCCGCCAACAGGAATCGTCCCATGACTGCCGAATCCCAACGTTTAGACGCCGCTCGCGATGGGGTGGCTGCGTGGAAGAAGTGGGGACCGTATCTCAGCGAGCGGCAGTGGGGCACGGTTCGCGAAGACTACAGTGAGACGGGCAATGCCTGGGACTACTTCAGTCACGATCAGGCACGCTCGCGGGCGTATCGCTGGGGCGAAGATGGCCTGGCTGGCGTCTCGGACCAGAAACAGTTGCTGTGCTTTGCTCTGGCACTCTGGAATGGAAACGACCCCATTCTGAAAGAGCGTCTGTTTGGACTGACGAACAGCGAGGGGAATCATGGCGAAGATGTGAAGGAGTACTACTTCTACCTCGATTCCACTCCGACGCACTCGTACATGAAGTACTTGTACAAGTATCCTCAGCAAGCGTATCCCTACGAAGATCTGGTCCTGACCAATCGCGCACGCGGCCGGCAGGACATGGAGTACGAACTGCTCGACACGCAGGTCTTCAACGACGATCGCTATTTCGATGTCGTTGTCGAATATGCGAAGGCGGATCCCGAAGACCTGCTGGTGCAGATCACGATTACCAATCGTGGTCCAGAGGTGGCGACGTTGCAGGTGCTGCCAACGCTGTGGTTTCGCAACACGTGGTCATGGGGTGACAATAGCGATCGTCCTGTTTTGGAATGCGCGGCGCAAACGGACCAGATGGCCGTGGTCGCGGCGTCACATACCAAACTGGGGCAGAGATACTTCTACTGCGAAGGAAATCCAGCGCTGCTGTTCACGGAAAACGATACGAATAACTCGCGTTTATTTGGTGTCGAGAATGCCAGCCCGTATGTGAAGGACGGGATCAATAACTTCGTCGTCAATGGCCAGGCCGATGCCGTGAATCCGGTCAAGACCGGAACAAAAGTCGCTGCCGATTACGTGCTGTCTGTTCAGTCCGGCGAGTCCCAGACTCTGCGCCTGCGGCTGTGTGAAGTTCAGCCTGGGCTGGTCACCGCAAAGGGGAAGGGGAGCCGCTTTGGCGCTTCGTTCGATGACACCATTCAGGCGCGACGTTGCGAGGCGGACGAATTCTATTCTACTGTGATTCCGCAGTCTCTCGATGAAGACCAGCGTCGCGTGATGCGCCAGGCACTTGCCGGGATGCTCTGGTCCAAGCAGTTCTATTTTTACGACCTGAACAAGTGGCTGCTCGAACGTGGCTGCGATCCATTTCTGAAAGATCGAAAGCAGCCGACGCGAAATGGGGGCTGGCACCATATGTACAACGCCGACATCATCTCGATGCCGGATAAGTGGGAATACCCTTGGTATGCCGCGTGGGATCTGGCGTTTCATGTTGTCGCGTTGACGCTGGTCGATCCCGACTTCGGCAAGCAGCAGTTGGACTTGATGCTGCGCGAACACTACATGCATCCCAACGGTCAGATTCCCGCTTACGAATGGAATTTTGGGGACGTGAACCCGCCGGTGCATGCCTGGGCAACGATCTTCACATATCGCCTGGAAAAGGCCCGGACAGGCAAGGGGGATAAACGTTGGCTGGAAGGCTGCTTCCAAAAACTGTTGCTGAACTTTACCTGGTGGGTAAATCGAAAAGATCGCGACGGCAAGAACGTTTTCGAAGGGGGATTCCTGGGACTCGACAACATTGGGGTGTTCGATCGCAGTGCGCCGCTGCCGACAGGCGGGCATCTCGAGCAGGCCGACGGCACGGCCTGGATGGCTTTGTACTGTCAGAATATGTTGGAAATCGCGAGTGAACTGGCGGCCGAGGATTCCGCGTACGCCGAGATGTCGATCAAGTTCATGCAGCACTTCCTGTGGATCGCGTCGTCCATGATCCACGCGGGCGGCGACACGGGTATGTGGGATGAAGAGGACGGATTTTTCTACGATGTGCTTCAGTTGCCAGACGGGACATCGCAACGCCTGAAAGTTCGTTCCATGGTGGGTCTGCTGCCGCTCTGTGCGGCCACCGTGTTTGAGGGGAGTCTGGTGGGGCGATATCCCGAAGTCATCGAACGGTTCCGTAATTTTATGACTGCTCGGCCCGAGCTGTTGACGTTCATTCACGACTCGCGGATACCCGGTTATGTCAATCGTCGCCTCGCATCAATTTTAAATGAAGACAAGTTGCGACGCGTGTTAGCCAAGATGTTGGACGAGAACGAGTTCCTCAGCGCGTACGGGATTCGGTCGTTGTCGCGTTACCATGCGGACCATCCCTATGTCGTGAATGTGGGTGGTCAAGAGTACCGCGTTGAGTATCTGCCGGCGGAATCTGACAGCGGCATGTTTGGTGGCAACAGCAACTGGCGCGGCCCGATTTGGATGCCAGTCAATTCGCTGATCGTGCGAGCCCTGATGCAATACTACAGCTATTACGGCAATGAGTTTCAGGTCGAATGCCCGACCGGCTCGGGCCAGATGATGACGCTCTTTCAAATCGCCGAAGAGATCTCGCGACGGAACTCGCAGATGTTCCTGCGCGACGAAAACGGCCGCCGTCCCGTCTTTGGTGGTGCCGAAAAACTGCAGTCCGACCCGCATTGGCGCGACAATCTGTTGTTCTACGAGTATTTTCATGGTGACAACGGAGCGGGACTGGGTGCCAGTCATCAGACCGGTTGGACAGGGATCGTCGCACGGGCTCTGCATCTGTTCGCCACGGTAACACCAGAGCAAGTCTTGGCAAGCGGCAAAGAATCGTATGCGGACGCCATCGCCGCCAACGGCACTGCAGTGAAGGCTGACGCGGCGACTCACGCGGTCGTCTAAGCTCGACATCAGGGTTCGCTCTTCTATTCTCGTCAGGCTCAGGCAGATCGCGACATCATGTCACCCACTCCACGCTACCCGTCGCTCTATCAGATCAACACGCGAGTCTGGATGACCGAGCTCTCGCAGCACCTTGGTCGACGGGCGACGCTGGATGACATTCCCACCGCAGCCTTGGAAGCACTCGCAACCAAGGGATTCGATTGGATCTGGTTGCTCAGCGTGTGGCAAACGGGAACTGGTGCTCAAGAAGCCTCTCGGACGAATCCGCAATGGCGTCATGATTTTGAGGAAACGCTTCCGGATTTAACCGACAGCGATATCGCAGGCTCTGGGTTCGCAATTACGGCGTATACGGTGCATCAGGATCTCGGGGGCGATATTGCGCTGGCTCGATTGCGGGGCCGCTTGCGACGATTGGGCATGAATTTGATGCTCGACTTTGTCTGCAACCATATGGCAATCGATCATCCTTGGGTGCACGAACATCCCGACTATCTGATTCGTGGCAGTGAAGATGATCTGGCACGAGAGCCGCAGAACTATTTTCGCGCTCCTTCAGCCGATGCTTCGCAAATCTTCGCGTACGGTCGTGATCCTTATTTCGCGGGTTGGGCGGATACGGTTCAGCTCAACTACGGAAACCCCGAACTGCAGCGAGCGATGGCCGGCGAACTGTCACGAATTGCCAATCAGTGTGACGGTCTTCGTTGCGACATGGCAATGCTGGTTCTGCCCGAAGTGTTTGTGCGGACTTGGGGCATCGAAGCACAGCCATTCTGGCCCACGGCCATCCAGCGTGTGCGAAGCGATCATCCCAGCTTCGTATTCATGGCCGAGGTCTATTGGGATCTCGAATGGACGTTGCAGCAGCAGGGCTTCAACTATTGCTACGACAAACGGCTGTATGATCGATTGCATGCCGGCGATGCGTTATCAGTGAAAGGGCACTTGCAAGCAGCTCTGGAGTATCAGGACCACCTGGCGCGCTTTCTTGAAAATCACGACGAACCACGTGCCGCCGCCGTCTTTCCCTACGACCAGCATCAAGCCGCCGCGATCATCACCTTCTTGTCCCCAGGGCTTCGCTTCCTCCATGAAGGGCAGTTCGAAGGGCGGCTAAAGCGAATCTCACCGCATTTGGTCCGTGCCCCTCAAGAAGCGATCAACTTCGATCTCGCGCACTTCTATGAGAGCTTGCTGGCAGTCCTGCGATTACCGACAGTGCGCGACGGCAGATGGTGGCTTCTGGAGTGCCTTCCGGCGTGGGATGGAAACTGGACGCACGATTGTGTCATCGCATTCGGCTGGGAGCGATCTGCGTCTGAACGTCTCATCGTCGTCGTGAACTATTCAGATCATCAAAGTCAGGCACGAGTTTCATTGCCATTCGCCAACTTGATGGGAAACGTGCATTTGCAGGAGCTTATCGCCACACAATCTTATGACCGAGAAAGCGGCGACCTCGCAACGAACGGTCTATTTGTCGACCTTCCCGCGTGGGGGAGTCATGTCTTCGCAGTAATCGCAACGCGCTGATCCCTACTCATCTTTCCGCGCACCGTGACGCGGGGCCGAGTTCAAGAACTCTTCTTTCGGCGTGAACGGGTGGGGGACGCGGCCATCAGGCTTTTCAAGGTTCTCAAGTTAATAGCATCCAGCTCCTCGCCGTCACGTTCTCCCTTTTCCGTCTCCAGATACATCGGAACGTCCGCGAAGCGGGGATCGTTCACGATGTGCCGAAACGGCTCCATACCGAGAAAACCTTCGCCGATATGTTCGTGCCGATCAACTCGGCTACCCAGCGGCTTCTTGCTGTCGTTCAAGTGCCAGGCGCGGATGCGATCGACACCGATCTGCTGATCGAACTCGGCCATCGTCGCCGCGTATTCATCCGGTGTCTGCAGCGGATAGCCCGCTGCAAAGATATGGCACGAATCGACACAGACGCCGACTCGTTCGGGGTTGTTAATCGTGCCTAGCAGCGTCCCAATCTGCTCAAACCGATGTCCCAGATTCGATCCTTGCCCAGCCGTCGTTTCGAGCCATAGCTGACACTTAAACCCCTTGGTTTGCTTGTGAACCAGATCGATCGCCTTCGCAATTCTCGCCAAACCTTCTTCTTCCGAAGAGGTGACAAAGCTACCGGGATGCATCACGACGCCGTCGAGGCCCATCACCTCGGCGCGCTGGAGCTCGACAACCAGCGCCTCCAGAGACTTTTGCCATAGCGTCTCATCGGGACTCGCCAGATTGATCAGATAGCTATTATGAGCACACGGCCGCTGCAATCCCGCGCGCTCAACCGCCTCACGAAACAGCTTGACGTCCTCATCCGCCAGAGGCTTCCCCTGCCATTGGTTGTTGTTCTTGGTGAAGATCTGGACGGTATCCATGCCCAGTGACGCAGCCTTGTCGGCCGCCTTGTAATAGCCGCCGGCAATGGAAAGGTGAGAACCGAAAAGTGGCAAGACGGATTCCGATGACATTGAGGTAGGGACAAACGAACGCGAGATTCTAGCATTCGGGCGATCGGTCTGCCTGCATCGGTCGATGTGACCGATGCACGCGAGCGACGTTTTGTCATCCAGCGGTAAATCAATTCAAATCGGATCCCCCGATTGATACTTGTGTGGGTTGATCACCGACCGACTATTGACGCCACTAGGTTCGAATGCCCGCGAAGAGGCCTGCGATCGATCGCAATTCCCCCGGCCTACGGAACCGAAGGGTCGCATCCGGTTCGCGGCGATTCGTTTCTATGGCTGTTTCTCAGCCAATTCGGAAGTCGATCAGGCGTTCCT
The DNA here is from genome assembly GCA_903840265.1 of uncultured Schlesneria sp. Classification (GTDB taxonomy): domain Bacteria; phylum Planctomycetota; class Planctomycetia; order Planctomycetales; family Planctomycetaceae; genus Schlesneria. Next base: position 87,174 of record CAIMFH010000185.1, read on the forward strand.
GCCCGAGCGCCTGGATGGGAATTGCGGTGGCGAGGGGAATATCGGCACTCAAATTGATATTGCCCGAATTCAGACGGACAGCTTCAATGATCCGCGCGACGTGCACCAGCCGACCTTCCGACGCTTAAATCGGCGACAGCAATTCCACTTATCAGGTGTCTGACATGAGCTTTCGATTTTCGCCCTTGGCGATACGTGCGTCGTTCGTTGTCGCAGTTGTCCTGACTTCTAGCTTCAGTTGGGCTCATTTTTACGAGCTTGGTCCTTCGAAGGACGAATGGGGGTTGAAGTACGATGGGGAGGTGACCGCTGCAAGTGGGGACAAGTTGAACGTCTCCTTCACCCTTGCTGATCAAGGGAGACTCAAGCCCATTTATTCGATCAGCGTGGTGGCTTTCAGCGATCTGAGAAGTGACGGCGGCCGCACATATCTTCTGAACACCACATTCGATTTGAAACCGACCCAGGACGGCAAACTCACGGGGCAACTGCAGATCGACAATAAATTTGCCGACCGCGCCATGATTCGGATCCTCACCCAAACGTTCGACGGCAAGCCGCAACCGGCCGGAGCGAGGTACTATCAAATCCCGCTAAAGAAGTTCATGAAGAAAGCCCCAGCCCCGTCGGCAGCTTCATTCCAGGTGCCATCATCCATCGCGTCACCGCCAGCATCGACAGCCACGAAGTAAAGAGCAGCACCTGCGCTGAGCAGGGTCCAGTCGCCTCGCGACGGTTCGTGGCCTGAGGCTCCACCAGCAACCCTCAACTTTGAATCGCGAATCAGGGAAGTATCCAGCAGTTCACCAACGTGATGTTCGTCAACTGGGGGCCAGACCGGCATCTGGTCGGCGCATTAGTCTTTCATAAAGCACTGCCAGAATGCCAAACAGAACCACTGTTCCGACCGGCACCATTTCCAATCCCCCCACGCTCGCCATCACACCGAGGGTTCCGGGCACGACGGCGGCACCGATCATCGCGGCTGCGACCTGAAATCCAATGGCGTGAGCCGACAATTGCGTCCCCAATCGTCGCGGAGTCCGGGACATCAGGCACGGGAATACGGGAGCCAGCCCCAATCCAGCGAGCGCAAGACCAAGGAACTCCGCGCCAACGGTAGGTCGGGTCGCAAAAAGTAACGCGCCACTCCCCGCACCCAGCAAGCAATACCGAACGAGTCGATCGATCCCCACTCGTTCGACTATCAACCCAGATAGAATCCGCCCGGCACCGATACATCCCCAGTAAGACCCGACCGCGATCCCCGCCGTACGCGGACTGACATGTCGAGACTCCGTCAGAACCGTAAACGTCCACTGGCTGAATGTCACTTCCAGGCCGGTGTACAAGAAGAAAATCGCCATCTGGAGCCAAACGGTCGAGGATCGCAAAGCGATTCCCGCACCGATGGGCAGTCGAATCTCCGGGGCAGTGAACGACGTCTCTTCCCAACACCGATGAGTAAGCAGGAAGATGATTGACATCGCCAGCATGATCCCGCCGACGGCAGAGTAACCGACGCTGTAATGGCGACCACTGGCCAACACGTTCGACATCAGGACCGGTCCGATCAACGCCCCGATGCAATAGCAGGCGTGCAACCAGATCAAAGATCGAGTCGACAAATGATGAGCAGCATAGCCGTTAAGTCCAGAGTCGATTGCTCCCGACCCGAGACCGTGAACACACGCGCAGAATACGAACACCGCCCACATCGGTGAGAACGCGAACCCAAACATGGCAGTCGCCACAAGGCTGGTACTGGCCGTCAAAACCAGACCGATCCCGAGAGCGTGCATCAAACGGCCGGCAAAAAAACTGCTCAACAAGTACCCGAGACCTGAAGCGACCAAGACCAGAGCAACGGCACCCTGACGAAGGTGGAAGGTGTCCCGAACGGACGGCCAAGCGACTCCAATGACGGCATCGGGCAGTCCAAGGCTGATGAAACCCATGAATGCGAGAGAGAGTAATAAGAACTTCGGGCGAGCCGACACCGGGCGGTGCATTGTGGCGAGTGCTTTCATGTCAGCATTGACGGAGGACTTCCGGCGAGAATCGATCTTGAGCCGTTGAATGTGTTTAGATAAAGTTCCGCGCGCTGTGGTATCGACAACCTACTTCACATCAGAGGCGACGTTTCTGCATTTCGATGCAGTAACTGACGACAAGCTATGACAGAGCATACCCCAACGCTGGATATCTCGCGGTCATTCTGCGTCATGCTGCATGATGTGGCTCCGATCTATGCTTCGCATGTTGCCACGTTTACGCAATCGATGGCACCGTTGGTTGGAAATATGATGTCGGCGGCGGTCGTCCCCTGTTGGGCTGGTGTGCCGTTAGGGGACAACGATCGAGCATTCCTGGACCGAGTCCGTGACGAATATGCGAACATTCTGTTGCACGGTTACGAACACTTTCGGCCGGGCCGCCGTGGGCTGAAGTCGAAGATCGCCGATGGCAAGGACGAAATGAACGGCTTGGATCCTGCAGAGACAGACCGTCGACTGGCAGCCGGACAAGAAATCCTCGAACGCGTGATGGGCCAGCCAGCCTGCGGTTTCATTGCCCCGACTTACCAAATCGGGTTCGCAACTCCGGAACGCCTTGCTAAATTCGGCATCCATTACACCGTGGGATATGGCAAAGTAGCGACGTCAAGCGGGCAACGCCTTCCACTAGCAACCTGGGTCTGGGACGTTTCGCCAATTCGTCTGCTGTGCCGCGTCGGGTACCGGTTGGGGCAAATTCAATATCGCTTCCGAAAAAACGCTCTTCCGTGTGTCGTACTGCATCCCCTCGATCTGGAACGCGGATTTCTCCCGCAGATTGAGAAGACAGTTCAGCGACTGCTTGATGCCGGGCGGCAACCGGTGATGCTCGAATCCTTGGGCTACGGGGCCAAGCCGACTAAGCCTGTAACTGTTCCGGCATGATCATTTGCCCGGAAACAAATGTTGTTCCGCGCCAGTGAGTGCGGACCAATCCGAAATGCGACAACAACGCACGGATTGAGGCGGCCATGACGAACAACCGACCCAGTGGAGCCAACAGGGCGGTTGCGATCGGGGCGCCCACCAGCCGAAACAGGATCACGTCCATCATGCACCTGAGACTGAACGCGATCGCAAACCCCAGTCCCGCACCGTGAGTCAGCCAATCGACACTTCCGGTTTGAATCGCGTTTGCCACGCCATACAGCATCGCACTGAGTGGCAGCACGAACAGGACGAGCATTCTGCTCACTGTGATCATCAGTTGGCTGGGTGTCAGAACTCCGTTGAAGATGCGACTCCAGCCGTTCCACGATTCGCGCCAGGTACAATACGAATCCGTCTGGTAGAACCCTTCGCCCTGCGCCACTTGCAGGCGCAAACCAGAGCGTTTGGATAGACGTGCCAGTTCCAGGTCTTCACTGATTTTGGATCGAACGGAACTCCAGCCACCGATGGACTCGAACGGTGCTCTGCGGACCATGATGAACGCACCGTTGGCGAAGGCATCCGGCCAGCGAGGGTCACTCACACGCTCTGGCCGCAACCATGCCAGAATCGCCTCAGAACAACAGGGAACGACTACGCATTCCCGCAGCGTATTCATCGTATACGTGGCTGCGATCGAGAAGAAATCAACATCGCCGCGAATCATCTCGACCACCGCGGTACACAAGGCTGTCGGAGCGAGAAATTTGCAATCGGCGTCTGTAAAGCAGACCAAACTTCCCGTGGCAATTCTCAGCCCTCGTTCTAAGGCGTACGGTTTGCCGAACCATCCTGCCGGCAATGTCGACACGTGTTCGACTCGCAGACGATCGGGGAATTCCAGGGCCAGGCGATTGAGAATCTCTCCTGTGTCATCTGTACTGCGGTCGTTAACGGCAACGATTTCGAGATCGGGATAGTCCTGACGGAACAGCGATCGGATACAGGTTTCGATGCAATCCGACTCGTTCCGGCCCGCGACGATCACACTGAGTTTCGGAAGTCCTGACAGGCGCGAAGTATCGGTCATTGGCCGCAGTGACGATTGCTTCCGGCAGGCAGCAATATAAATCACGGTGATCGTCATCCAGAGGCAGGCGACCGCCCAAGCGAGCACAGTCAGCCCGTGTGTGTAGAGCAAATCCATGGCCCACCCTTTTCAGTCAAACAGCGACAACGAACTCAATTTCGAAAAACAATTTCGCTGCGACTGGTCCCAGATGGGTACCGCGAATGACCTGGCAAAGCCACTTACGGGAATGGTGGGACACGAGCGCCACTACGATTGCGCTTCGCATCGATGCCCGCCGTTCGCCGATCTCTTTTCGTTCCTGCTACGATCGATCGAGATGCCGCAAAATCAGACGTGGCGGCTGAAACCTAGCTCACGCGGAGCAAAAGGCAAATCCGTGCCACATCACAACGAAATTGAGCCCTCGGCCACTCCTCCGCGGACCTACTCGCCGCCGATTCAAGTCCGATTCTAACGATCCAGTGATAGACGGAGATGGCATTCCCAGAGGAAAGTTAGATCCGCCAGGAATGGACAGAAGATCAACGGACTGTTATCGCGGTGTGCTGGAAAGCCCTGACCTGCTCGACAAAGCCTTGCTTGTCGGGTCGAGGAACCTCAATAGCTCGTGCTTCCATTCGCGCGCATAGTCGATACCGATGCGCGGCGTGGCGACAATCTGCGGTCGGTCCGCTGGATCGTCGAGAAGGTGCAATCGATCGCTCGTCAAAGCGACGCCATTGTCCGCACGGCTGATCTTTAGGGCGCGAGTCAACTTGCCTGGCCCGGAAAGATCGGCTGACCATCCATTCAACGGTTCGGCCGCGCGGATGAGCACTGCCTGCGGATCATCGACCTCGCCAGCGACAATATTGAACATGTCGTACACGCCATAGATCAAGTAGACATAGGCCCGACCTGCCGGGCCAAACATGACTTCGGTCCGATTCGTCCGACCTTTCGATGCATGGCACGCGAGATCGTGCGAGCCGACATAGGCCTCTGTTTCAACGATCCGAGCATGAAACACCTTTCGTCGCACCCGCCGAGCAATGACTTTGCCAATCAGAGCCTGCGCTAGCGTAAGTGCAGGCTGGGCATAAAAGGATTGTTCCAATTGAATCAATGAACAACTCCACGTCGCCGCTACCGCCGCCATCGGAAACGCCGTCATCACTCTGCGGAGCAAGCGATTATCCACAGATGATACAGTTCGGCCCCGCACCCTTCCTTGTCTGGCTCTCTCCGTGGCCTCTACGTCTCAAAACAGAGAGGTGTCACGTCCCAGAAATCACGTCAGGCGATTCTACGAGCTTGTCCTTGGTCCGACGACTATTTTTTGACTGCCGTTGTGTCGCCACTGGCTTTGGTATCCGGATTCTCTTGTGACAATTGTGGCACTTCAAACTTCACAACACTGTTGGCAATCGGCTTGTGGTTCGCGTTGACCAGCTCGATCAGAACCTTGTGCGGTCCCGGTGGTAAACCAGCGAGGATCAGCGGCCCACCGCTGGTGTGAGCCCAACGCCAGCGAACCCCATCGACGGTCACGTGAAGATGGCAGATCCTCGGCGCTATGTCGAGCGCAGCCGAGCCAAACACTGGCGCAATCTGCGCGTTTTCAGTCCGATACTGAATGAAAGCAACTCCGCGCGCCAGTCGATCGGGCTGCGGTGCATCGACGATCAGTTTCGCAGGGGACTGGTCCTTCAAGTTCACCTCGGAAATGAGGTCGTGCTCGTGTGGAAACTCTGCCGTATGGGGGCCCTGCGGCACTTCAACCTGCACCACCTCTGTGGCCAGGATCTTGTGATTCGCGTTTGCCAGTTCGATCTGGATTTTGTGAGGGCCAGCCGTCAGACGGTTGATGATCAGATCGTCTCCGCTGGTATGGGCCCAGACCCACGGGTTGTCGTCGACCCTGACATGCAGATGCCCGATCCGCGGCGACACATTCAGTGCGTCAGGGCCGAACACGGGCGCCACCTGCAGATTTTCGGTTCGAAACTGGATCAGGACCATTCCCCTCGCCAGCACCTTGGGCAGCGGGGGATCAACGAAGAGCTTCGCCGGCGCTTCTTCCACTAGTGGCAACATCGAGGACGCACCGCGGATCTGCCTGGCCGTCAACTGTGCATTAACATTGTTCGTCTTCGATGGCTGGTCAGAAGCAGTGGTGCCGACCGGATTGTTTTCCCCGGCAGAAAGCAATGTGTTGCAGAGGGCCACTACGATCACCAAAGTGAGGCGAATGTAGAGTGTCAGAGCGGATGCGGACATGTTGTTCTCCCGATCTAGTGATTGTGAAATGCAGGCGACTCTCCATCGACAGACGTAAAGTCGTTGCGGAAGCCTGCGGGCAGCAACCGGCCACTGGTCGTCCTTCCTGCCCCGTTTTGCGCGGCAGAAGGATGCGCAATCACTGATTGATTACCCCCGTCTGCATAACTAGGCTGCGAGTGTGGACACACCGCTCGTTCAATCGTCCGCATTGCCCACTATTCGGTACGCGGCCCGCCGGGCGAGGGGTCCGTCGCGCTCAAGTATTGTCTTCCAATCCATCTGGCTTCTCTTGTCTCAAGACACAGCATTTCGGTCGGCTGCAGAGTGCCCGCCAACGATGAGTCGCAGAGGGGCGGGATTCTATATTCAGATTCCAACTGAAATTCTTGAGAGTCGCAGAGAAGCGAAGGTATTGCGGGCGGAATTGATTATCCTCCCGTGAATCAGTTTGAGTGAAGTCGCCTCGCCTCGATCTGATAACAAGCCAGTACTGGAAAAATGACCCTCGCGATCATTTCTCGCGCTTCGGCACAACTAGTACGGGTAGACTGCCAGTGGCCGATCCCCGAAAAGCGCGGACACCCATTTCGAAAAACAAGTTGTACCCATGCGTCTCGATGAAGCGATGACGACATCCCCAAGATCCGACGGTCATGAACGCATCGCTTCGTTCATAAAAACCATTGTCGACGAAAACTGTCGCAAGAAAGTTGCCGGAATCGCCATTGGCGTGATGATTGACGGACAGGAATTCAGTGCTGTCAGCGGATGGGCAGATGTCGAGTCGAAAAAGCCGGTTTCGGAATCGACGATTTTCGAAATTGGCTCGATCACCAAGCTCTTGCCGTCGCTGTTGCTCGCTCGTGCCGTGACAGGGCAGGAAGTCGGTCTCGACGATCCGGTACAAACCGCTCTGAGTGAACAGGTGACGTTGCCAACCGATGGCAAGTCTCAGATCACGTATCGCTCGCTCGCCAATCATCGTTGCAGTCGCAAATCAACTGTCAGTAAACACGCACTTTTTTGAGGAAAACCGCCAAAAACAGGGCTGTTTTGTCCCCCATTGTCAAAAACTGTCCTGGGGCGTCAAAATTTGTCAGTGATAACTTCGAAAATAGTTCCCAAGTTTTCCAAACACCATCTTGATCAGCGCACCGCAAACCGGACAATCAGGGTGACGACGATAGTCGCAGGTGTACCGTAACCAACGGACACGCCTCTGGGCCGCTCTCTTAGCGGAAGATCAGAGGTTCCGGTTCCTCTGTTGATGACAACATAGACCACGCAGCCCCCACCTCTTCCCTGAGCGGGGGGCGTAAGCCCCCTGGCCCAACAACACACAACCCCTCTTACCATATGGGTTCACATGACAACTCAATCGCCCTCGCTCGGCGCCCCTCTTCGTTCGGCAACCGCCGACCGAAGGTCTCCAGTCCCGGGCACTTACAGGCGCCGTTTCTGCGCCAGGGAAAAGGAGACCTCTGGTCGCACGTTTCGGCGGGGTCAGGAGACCGCGCCGAACTGGGGACTCGCATTTGTCAGTACCTTTCGCGATTTCCCTTGTTTTCAAGGGGTAAATCTTCCAACACCCCCAAAACCCTGCCATGGACTGACAAATTCTGCCAAATCGTAAGGAAACCGTACCCAATGATGTCTGCATGCCCTGGCTTCTGCCTTCAATTGACAACCACGAAACGACTGCACCCGCCGCCACTCTCCTATCGTTGACGTCGGTGCGAGTCGGGCTGGTTCCAGATACAATCACCTGGCCGGTAAGTCGCCCGACAGTCTGTTGCGAACGATTGTCTATAAGCATTGAGCGATTATGAAATCACCAAAGCCGAATCGGAGGGTAGTTCGCTTGCGTCGTGGGACTTTCGGCAAATGGAAGCAATCGTCGAATCCTGCCCCGTTGCTGGCCTTAGTCGCGTTGATTGTCCTCAAATGCACATCGACCTGCGTATCCGCCGCGGACCGTGATATCCAGCTTGTTTCTGGCCAGACAGTTCGCCAAGCCCCGGTCGTGCTGGCTGCAATGCAAAAGAAGAAGGTGCCGCCGACGCCGCCCCCAGCGGCGAAAAAAGATTCTCTTCCTGTTCAGGGGCTACCAGCTGGTTTTGATAATGTCGTTGCTCTGACGAATCAAAAACTGACGCCGCACGAACGCGTTCAAGGGTCACTACTTCGCGAAATCGTCAGGCAGGCGATGATGATTGCCGCCGAGAATGAATTGGATCTCTCCACATTCGATCCCTCCCTGGGAGAGTCGTTCCCCGAAATCAGCAAGCCTCAGAGCTTTGCCAGTTCAGTGCGCATGAACGTCACTAGTGAACAAGGTGAACGGGGAACCATCCCGATTCCGACAGTCCAGATTGAACTTGTTCGCCCCACTGCCAAAGGTCCGGGCCTCACTTGGCAGGGCGCAAAGTTTATTCTGCCGAACGATTCGCGAATTGAGTTTCTCGCAGAACTCATGGCGACTCAATCCCGAAGCTCCTTCGTCGAAGCGTTGCGCAAAGTGGGATACAAGAAGTCGACGAAAAAGAGTGAAGGACGGAACGCGGACGTTTCGAAGTTGGAAGATCACCTTGATGTTGGTTCTCAGTTCGCTCTGGTCCGCGAACATCATCTGATGGTGCGACAAAAGGGAGAAACGCCGGAGGCGGTCGCAGGTCTCGTGCGAGCCTACGCAAACCTCGGCAGTCTGACGGACTACCACTGGAGCCCGTCCCATAAGGCGTTTGCCGCGCGGAGTTTGATTTATGCGGAACGACTGATTGCCAAATCAGGGAAGACGCCGTTTACGCTGTCGCATCGAGCTTATGCGCTGGCACTTGCTGGCCGACACGCCACCGCTCTCGAGGCTGTCCAGGTGGCGCGATCTGCGAAAGGCGCTGCGGCACCGGCGTGGCTCGATTTGATCGAAGCCTATTGCGGTTATCAACCCGATGGGTTTGTCGTTGCCGACGATTCATTACAAGAACTTGCTGGCTACCTGAAGATCAGAATGCTCAGGAGCGACGAAACTGATCTGCGGGATCCGGAAACAACTCTGCAGTATCTAACGCTCCATCCTGGTTGCGGTGTCGCCTTGGAAATGTTGAGCGACATTCTTTTTCCAGAGATTCAAAGCTGGGTCATCAACGTTGGCTTTCCACAGATGTGGCAAGAGACGTACGAGCGATTGGCCGCGATTCCCGATCTGCCGTCGTCCGCGAAAGAGATTGCCGAGAAGGCTTCCAGTGTCCCCCGAGATGCTTATCAGACCGAGTATCCCCATCGAATTCAGTTCATCGACAAGCTTCAGGACACCAAGTCGACCGATCGGCAAGTGGGGCCTTCATGGAAGGCACTCGCGGATCTGGTGAAAAACGAATCCTTCGTCCAAGCGTGGCGAACGCTGGATGCCCAGACCAAGCTTCTTAACGGCGATAAACCGATTCAGGAATTGAAAACTCTCGTTCAGGATCACCCCTTTCGCGGATGCCTGGACGGATTCAGTGATGATGAATCGGTTGGGCCGGCACTTGAGGTCATATTGAATGGCGTCGACGCCGCGATGCGCGAAGTTCCGACGCTGGCCGTCACCAGACTGCCGCGTCGTATCGTTAGTGGGACTCTGTCCATGGCGTATGAGGCTTCCGTCAAATGGAATCGGGATAATATTCACAATGACTTGAGCAGAATGCATGACACGAATGGCCTTAACATATGCAGTCCAAACTGGCCGACCTCCATCGTCGGTCAAATCACATTTGCGTGGGAGGCTTCCCAAAAGCGGATCGAAGGCTGGGAGCGGACCCATATCAAATCGCCCGTCGTGGTGAAGGCACTTGTCAAAGAGTACAAGAAGTTGAATCGATCCGCCGACGCGGTTCGTCTGTTGAAGTCGTCAGTGGCTGCTGCTGAAACACAGTGGGCATTGACGCAATTGGCCATCCTCTATGACGAACTGGGGAACCAGAAGGAATGGCTCGCGACCTTGGAGCGAGCGATTGAAGTACCCGATGCCGGGCCACAACTTCCGGCCATCCACGAGACTCTGGCTAATTACTACATGCGGCGGGGTGAGTGGAAGAAGGCCGCTCCTCATGCTGCGTTCGCAGGTCAGTTCGACACGGCATCAGGTCGC
>CAIMFH010000186.1 GCA_903840265.1 uncultured Schlesneria sp.
GCCCAACAACACACAACCCCACTTATCCTCTGGGGTCGCATGACAACTCAATCGCCCTCGTTCGGCGCCCCTGCTTGGTCGGCGCGGGTCTCCCGACGTCTCCCGACCCCGCCGAAACCGCCGACCGAAGGTCTCCAGTCCCGCGCACTTTCAGGCGTTGTTTCTGCGCCAGGGAAAAGGAGACCTCCGGTCACACGTTTCGGCGGGGTCAGGAGACGGTCAGGAGACCCGCGCCGAACTGGGAGTCCGACGCCGGAAGGCTCGCATTTGTCAGTACCGTTTGCGATTTCCCTTGTTTTCAAGGGGCAAATCTTCCAACACCCCCAAAACACTGCCATGGACTGACAAATTCTGCCAAATCGTAAGGAAACTCAAACCCCATGATGCCTGCAGACCTCCTCTCCTGCCCTCAGTTGACCACCATGGAACGACGTCACCCCCAGAGCACTCGGGCTGTTCATCTGGTAAACTCGTGGTCGTCGCAACCTCATTCGGGAGCAGGAACTCGCATGTGTCGCCCTGTATTAATACTCGCCTGCTGGCTGACTCTGTTTTGTTCGGGGTTCGCACAGACATCGAAGTTGCAGGACCAGTTAACGGCGGAAGGAATACCGGCATTGGTCGCTGCCGCACGTCGAGACGGGGACTCTCGGCGCGGAGCGATCGTCTTCCATCAGCCGTTTCTCGCGTGTGCCAAATGCCATGCCGTCGGTCAGTCACCCACTTCGCTATCGCTGGGCCCGGATCTGTCCCGGCCAGAACCGAACACGACTGCCGAACAGATCGTCGAATCGGTTCTAGAACCTTCGAAAGTTCTGCGAAAAGGGTTCGAGCCAGTTGTCGTGCAATTGGTCGATGGGAAGACTGTGACAGGTCTGTTTGTCGAAGAGACGAACGATCACCTTGTCTTGCGCGATGCCTCGCGCATCGGCGAGACACTAAAAGTTCCCAAGTCGCAGATTGAAGAACGTGTTCTCGGCAAGACGTCGATCATGCCAGCCGGACAGGTGAATGTCCTGGCGAATCGACAACAGTTTTTAGATCTGGCCAAGTATCTGATCGACATCGCCGAAGGAGGTCCCGACAAAGCACGTCAGCTGCAGCCGCCTCCATCTCTATTTGCGTTTGTCGTTCCCGAATACGAAAAGCAGATCGATCATGCAGGGATCTTGCGCGACCTGGATACCAAGTCATTCCAACGGGGCGAGGCGATTTACAATCGTTTGTGTATCAATTGCCATGGAACGAAAGAACAGCCCGGCTCATTGCCAACTTCATTGAAATTCGCCGAAGGGAAGTTCAAGAACGGCCACGAACCGTATCGGATGTATCAGACACTGACTCACGGCTTCGGGCTGATGGCGCCGCAGACCTGGATGGTGCCGCAGCAGAAATATGATGTCATCCACTACATCCGTGAAACCTATTTGCGGCCGCACAACGCCTCTCAGTACGCCGTGATTGACAACGCCTATTTGTCATCGCTCCCCAAAGGGACAACGCGTGGGCCAGCTCCCTCGAATGTCGAGCCGTGGTCGACTATGAACTACGGGCCTTACCTGATGGCGACGTACGAAGTCGGCAATGACGGATCGAATTTTGCTCAGAAGGGGATTGCAACTCGACTGGATGCCGGACCAGGTGGTGTGTCGCGAGGCAAATCATGGCAGGTATTCGATCACGACACGCTAAGAGTCGCTGCCGGCTGGAGCGAAGATCCCAACGCATCACCAGATCGCAACGCCCCTCATTTCATCGACTGGCACGGTATCAACTTCGATGGTCGACATCAGGTGCATCCGCGAGTGGCAGGGCGAGTCCTGTTTTCCAATCCGACCGGCCCGGGCTGGGCTCATCCTGAAACGGGTTCGTTCGACGATACGCGACTCGTTGGTCGTGACAACCGCCGGTACGGACCGCTTCCTCGAGATTGGGGCCAATACAAGGGGCTGTTCCAGCACGGCGACCAAGTCATTGTTTCCTACACTGTCGGAACGACGAATGTTTTGGAGATGCCGGGGGTAGTCGAAGTGGCAGCGGCTTCAGCACCGTCATCGCTGGCCCTCTTTACACGGACATTTCAAATCGGCCCGCGAACAAGTGCGATGCTGCTGAAAGTCGCAACGCATCCCGCCAGGAACTCGAAGTTCGCGACCATTGGCGCAGATGGCAAATCTGGCACGACACGTGACGCCATTGCCATGTTGTCAGTCGGTGACTCTAAGAGAGGAGACGGCTCACAAGCCGCTTTGTTTACAGGAACTCATCAGGTCGCGATTCAAAAAGGAGACGAATTTGATCTGACGACGAAGGACTACACGATTGCTGCGAGAATAAAGACGCGGAAGGGGGGAACGATCTTTTGTCAGGCCCCCGCGCAGGGACCGTGGGCTCCGGATGGTAAGACGCTGTTTGTCCGAGGTGGCCGCCTGACGTTTGATATTGGATGGGTGGGCGCTGTCGCGGGCAAGACAACCGTCGCTGATGATCGCTGGCACGATGTCGCCATGACGTGGCAGCGCGAGTCGGGCCGGGTTCGCTTGTTCGTGGACGGCAAACTCGATGGTGAAGGGTCACTGAAACCCAAAGCACAACCAGCAAAGCAGGCGATCCGACTTGGCTATACGTCGCCCGACTTTCCGGATCCGACTTCCTTCATCGGTCAATTAGCCGATGTGCGCTTCCATCAACGACGCCTAAGTGACGCCGAGATCAGCAGGGTTGCCGAGGTGAAGGGAGACTCGCTGATTGCCCATTGGAATTGCGACCAGACGTCCACAGACATCGTGCGTGACGAGACCGGCAAAGGTCACGACGGAAACATCGGTGGCGGAACCGGGTCGCAACCAGATGAAGTCACTTCCACCATCGTTGCCGGACTATCGGCGATGCCAGCCGGCGCGACATGGATTCAGGGTCAAGACGGGGCTCTCATCTTGAAGTTGCCAGTCGGAGACAAGCCGCTGGCATTCGTACTTTCCGTCGCGGGCCTGAGTCCCAGACAAGATGTTTCCGAAATGCTGGCCCCTCTGGTCAATCAGTTGCCCCTTGATCTTGATGCCCTGACGAAAGGCGGGCCACGGCGCTGGCCAGAAGAATTGAGAACAGATCTCGTCGTAGGGCCAGATCACGGGCCGTTCGCCGTGGACATTTTGTCGACGCCAGAGAACAACCCCTGGTTTGCTCAGCTTCGCTTGACCGGGTTCGACTTCTATCCGGACGGAGATCGTGTTGCGGTTTGTTCCTGGGATGGAGATGTCTGGCTGGTCAGCGGCCTGAAAACAACGGGCGGCGATCAGAAGCAGACTTTGACGTGGCGGCGGATTGCGAATGGATTATTCCAGCCACTCGGGCTGAAGATCGTTGACGGACAAATCTATGTCACGTGCCGAGATCAGATCGCTGTCTTGCGAGATTTGAATGGTGACGACGAAGTCGATCTTGTCGAGTGCTTCAACAACGATCATCAAGTCACGGAGCACTTCCACGAGTTTGCGATGGGATTGCAGACAGACGCAGACGGGAACTTTTACTACGCGAAATCGGGACGACACGCCTTGGCTGCGGTCGTGCCTCACCACGGAACATTGCTGCGGGTCAGTAAAGATGGTTCTCGGACGGACATTCTGGCGACGGGTTTCCGAGCAGCCAACGGAGTCTGCTTGAATCCCGATGGCACATTCGTCGTCACCGATCAGGAGGGGTTTTGGAATCCCAAGAATCGGATCAACTGGGTCACTCCAGCGAAACTTGGCGAGCGGCCGCGGTTTTATGGCAATCTGTTTGGATACCACGATGTGACGGATTCCTCAGACGCCGCGATGGAACCGCCGCTGTGCTGGATCACCAACACGTTCGATCGCTCGCCCGCGGAATTGCTGTGGGTGAACAGCGACAAATGGGGACCACTAAAGGGATCGCTTCTGAATTTGTCGTATGGATACGGCAAGGTGTTTGTCGTCCCCTTCGAACATGTGACTACCGTCTCGGCGAATGGTGACACCAGGCAAGTCGTGCAAGGGGGGATGTGTGAACTGCCACTGCCGACATTTCCGACGGGAATCATGCGCGGCCGCTTTCATCCCGTGGATGGACAGCTCTATACCTGTGGCATGTTCGCGTGGGCCGGCAATGCGACTCAACCCGGCGGCTTCTACCGTATCCGGGCTACCGGCCGCCCTGTGCATCTGCCCGTGGGACTGGCGGCTCTTAAGCAGGGGATGCAGTTGAAGTTCAGCGGTGAACTCGACCCGAAGACTACCAATGATTCAAGCCGATACGTCGTTCGCACCTGGTCACTGAAGCGGTCGGCGGACTATGGCTCAAAGCACTACGACGAAAAGACGCTGACAGTGGCATCTGCCGCATTAAGTGATGATCGCCGAACGGTGATGCTGAAACTGCCAGAGATCCAGCCGACATGGAGTATGTCGATCGAATACAAACTAACTGGATCGAATGGCGAGCCCGTCAATGGATTGATCCACAACACGATCCATTCGCTGCGTGAGTGACACATTACGTTGTCATTCGTCGAAGTGCCATGTGCAAAGGATCGCAGGGGCGGATCCGGCAAACTGGTAGTAAGCCCTAGCATCGTTCGAGTTCAGCGCACTTGGCGAAGATCAATTAGAGTCACGTTTTCGACTTTCCACGCTCCAAACAATAAGTTGCTTTTCCTCAGAATCTAGGACCGCACATTTCAAGTCATCATGTCCGCACCCGGGATTCACTCATGAAACTGTTCGCTTCGAGAGCCTGCTTGCTGTTCTTCGTTGCGGGACTGTCACACACCCTATTGGCCAACGAGCCACTCAAGAAAGCATTGACTGAAAGAGCGACGGGGCGGGTCGTTCCGTTTCATGGCTACTCGAAGGCAATCGAACTGTCGGTAGGGACAGCGCGTGCCGTGATCTGCGCGGAAGTCGGCGGTCGCGTTCTGGAGTTTTCAGTCGATGGTAAGGACGCCATGTTCCTGGACGAGCAGGACAAGAATTGGCAACCGGGAAAGCCCTCCTCGTCTTCGGCAGGCCGATTTGACTATGGACCAGAATTGACGGTGATCTCCCATCCAAAGATCTGGTCCGGTGAATGGACCGGCGTTATCACCGCGAATCACACCGCGAAATTAACTAGCCCGAACGAAGAGGCAGCAGGGATCCAGTTAACTCGCGAGTTTACTCTTGATGGTGGTGAGGTGACCGTTTTGCACTGCCAGCAGACGATTCACAATATCGCAAAAGACGTGCGTGAAGTTTGCCATTGGGGGCGGTCATTTTCGCCGGGTGAGGGAATCTGTCTGATCCCACTCGGCGATCGTCCCAGCAAATTTCCGTCGAAGTACGCGATGTACGAAGAAGGCGCGATCATCAACGTCCGAAATACGGACGACAAGATTCGCGAACGAGACGGATTCCTCGAAATCCTCTCTCCACCGCGCAAGCCAAAACTCGGCTTTGATTCAAGTGCTGGATGGCTGGGTTACCTCATGCCGAATGACACACTGTTCGTCAAGGTTTTCAAGACGTATCCTGACCGAGTCTACAA
>CAIMFH010000187.1 GCA_903840265.1 uncultured Schlesneria sp.
ATTACCGGCTGTACGCGAGCGAGGGCGATTTAGAACAAGTCGCGTTGTACGTTCGGTTGTACGCGAGCCTTACGGCGAATACCCCAATACGCCAGAGTCCTGAAAAGAAGGGGTTTCGAAGAGCCGCTGGTCAGACTCGAACTGACGACCTACGCTTTACGAAAGCGTCGCTCTACCAACTGAGCTACAGCGGCGAAGAGACTTCTCCGCACTTGGTGCGGGAGTCGGGAAGGGGAGGATGATAGCAAAAACGGGTGTTCGGGCAAGGCTCAACGACGTCGAGTTCGTTGTGATCCTGAGTTCTTATCGAATTACCGGCTGACGTGCGGGCCGGCAACGGGCTGCGAATCGCAACCCGATAGCAGCCCTGATTTAACGACGAACGAGTTGGCACGCCCGTGGCTACAGGACGCCGGTCCGGTGAGTTCCTGCAATCATGCAACCAGCGCGAGGGCAACTGGCCCCGTGCTTGATTTCCGCCTACGCGGGAATGACGAACGAGCGACCGGAGAATGCAACTATCAGTCGGCCATTGGGTGCAAACGGACCTATCGAGGCTTCGGCGCACTTTTCGCTTTTGGCTTCGAGGCTTTCTTCGCGGCGCGCGCTCTGGACTTGAGCAGTTGGGGGAGTTCCTCGATGGCGACGATCCAACCGCGGCATTTGTTACTCCCGCAGAGGCACTCGATGGCTCCGTCGGCGCTCCATTGGTAGTCGATCGTCAGTTCGGCACCTTCAGGGATGTCCGTCAGAGCTTCGACATGCACTTCTGAAGGGGCAGGGGAGCCGTCTTCGTATGCAGCATCCAGGAGATACAGCGAACAGTTCGGTTCGCAGCGATGATTCAAATAGCGGAACGGCGTGCGTGGCTCCAGTGACAGTGAATCACCCAGATCGATGCAATAGTTGCTGGTGTATTCAGGATCGTCGATGACTTTTCCTGTCACCTGCCCGAGGTCCGTTCCCTGGGGAATGTCCTGCTTCGCGAAGAGGCCCTTTCCGAACGTCACCTTACCAACCAACACCCACGGATTCGCAGTCGACATCGTGTCCCCAGTGTGAATCAATTGGACTGTTTGCGAGCGCAAACGTCACATCGAACGGGCAACACGATACCGAGGGATTGCAGGGAGTCAACCGTTAGTGCGTGTCGCACTTCAGTGTCGCGTTGAAACATGGGTTAGACTAAGCAAATTCTGCTCGCGGGACGCCACAGTTAAGTGGGATGCGCTCTAAGCGAACAGTTGCGGCAGCGTCACGACGGCGCGGAACTGTCGTTGATCGATATCTGTTTCGATCGCCGTGCGACTGATCGAGTACAGATCCTGATGGCCGGGCCGACAGTAGTTGCCATGGTAGGTGAACGCCATGCGAAAGCCGTGCGTTTCCAGGGCTGTTCTCGTGAACGAGTTGTAGCTGGATCGGCCGCCGACCGGAAAGCTGAACGCGGTGATTGGTTCGCCGAGTTCTTCGACCAGACGTCGCTTGCATTCGGCGACTTCCCAGTCCTGTTGCTGCGAAGAAAGGTTCGCCAGGATCGGATGCGTGACGGTATGCCCGCCAAAGGACATGCCGCCGCGACGCATTTCGCGAACCATGTCCCAGGTCATCCACAGGTTATCAGCCACGGATTTGGGACAACGGCCGGTCTGCAGGGCCGCCGCGAGAAACTCGACATATTCCTCGGTCGATTCGCCAGGGAGCTCTTTGTACACATTCAGTAAACGGTGAATTGCCCCTTCGCGATGCGGTTGATCGAACGGCACGGGACTCGACGTCCAGCGATTAACGTCCAGCGCCGACAGTTTGCTGGTTCGAACCATCCAGGCGATATCGTCCCACCACGGGATCTGCGAGGCATCCAGAAAGCCGGTTGTCAGAAAAAAGGTCGCGGGAACCTGATGGGCCTTCAGGATTGGATAGGCCTCGGTGTAGTTATCCTGATAGCCGTCGTCGAAGGTGAACATCACGTAGCGGCCACGTCGATGCGTTAAGACGTCTTCGAGATCGTCCAAGCCGATGACATCAAAATTCTTGGCGGCCATCCCGACCTGATAGTCGAAATCGTCTTGAGTGGCGCTCCACAGATTTCGGTCAAGCATTGATCGTTGAGGGTCGCCGATCCGGTGGTAGTTCAGGATCAGAACTCCCTGCCAAATTCGGCTAGCACGGAGCGCACGCCCGCAACCCGTAAGGTCGAGTGCTTGCGAGAACAACGCTCGTTTCGAGAGGTCGAGCAACATTGTCACCAACCGGAATAAAAGCTCGGTGAGGCTGACTGTGGCATAACGCCACAATCTTCATGTCTCTAACTCTTGCACACCAATTTGTGACGCATCGGTCATTGATGGGGAAACATTACGGAATTGTTATCAAACTGTTCGGTCAACCGAAACGGACGCTACAACCTGAAACGGCTCAGCAATCCTTACAGGACATACGATCGATACGATCCGACGCAGGACTAGGCTGCCACCCGATCCTTCAGGCGGTTAAATGGTTGCTCAATCAGCCAATAGGACAGGTAGGCGACACCCAACGCCAGAAAGACATTTTGCGGAAACGCATGGATCCAGCCCGGCTGACGAGGATGGATTAACAATTGCTGCCAAAGGTAGATGCTGTAAGACCCCACACCAATTGTGACCAGGACGGGATTGCGAAGGATTCGGCTAATCAATCCTACGTCACGAATCGCGCCCCAGATCAGCAGGGCAATGCAGACGCCAGTGATCGTGTAGTAAGCACCCAGATGGAACTTGGCAAATCGTCCCATCTGCAGGGCCACGCCAATGGTGATCAGATACACAATCATCATCGGCGGTGGAGTCAGGTAATTCAGCCAACCTCGCCAGTAATCTGACCGGGACGCCAGGGCCAGCAGGCAGCCCATCGAAATCGTGTCCATGCGAGTCAGCGTGCAATTTTCCGCCAAGGCCGAATAAAACCAGGTGTCGGAGTGCGACATGACATGGGGCAACACGAAGGCGATACAGCAGCGGAGTAACCAGCAACCCACCACACATCCCACAGCCATCCGCCAGCCTCCGGCCAGGCCCGCGACGAACAACACAATCGGCCACACCAAGTAGAAATGCTCTTCCACCGACAGCGACCAGGTGTGACCCAGTTCCCAGGAAGGAGGGTAGATGAAATTGGTCGTATAGGTCAGAGCCCCAATCCAGTGCTCTCTCGCGACGCTGAATTCACCGGCGTATTGGCACAGAGCTGCGACCGCCAGATAAGCGCAGTAGACCGGCACGATTCGGAGTGTGCGACGAACATAAAATCGTTTAAGGTTGATTCGCCCTTTACGTTCTAACTCACGCGCCAGCAGAGTCGTGATCAGAAAGCCACTGATCACGAAGAAGATATCCACGCCGATATGACCGTGGCGGGCAAATTGCCTGAGCCAAGTCGAAGCGGGAAATCCGGGCGTTTGCATGCCATGTACGAGCAAGACCAGCATGACAGCGATGGCTCTCAATCCGTCGAGTCCAGGAATCTGACCGCGGTCAATCCAGTCGGGTGCCTCCGACGCGCGTTTGTTCTGTGACGGCGAAATTGCAACGGCTTCGCGAGTTGCTTCAACGTTGCAGACTTCGACCGGTTCCAGCAATGTGGACGTGTCACAATTCATCGCTCGACATTCTCCCAAGGCTAGAGCAGGTGAGCGAACCCTACTGCACGCCTTGGGCCAGAAAGTCGCCACCTTACGCATGTGTAAGGTACCCACCACACTGAGGTCGGGTGGTGACGGTTGGTGCGACATCTTGACGCAATACCGTCGTGCAACGGTCAAAGTCGGACCGGCCGCGCGGTCCACTGACACAATGGTGGTGATGCTTAAAGGCAACGGATGCCGCGGTATTTCACCATGACGATACGCGATGACTATTCAGAAGTAACCACACACCTGCGGACATTTGCCTCAGAGATTCTGATTGAAAAGAAGGGACCACGAATCAGACGAATCAAATCTAGATTCTCGACGCAGCTTATTCAGATTTGTGCGAATTCGTGAGATTCGTGGTTCACTCTTCAGCGGGGAAGTGAGGTCTGCGCGAGGTGTGAGATTACTTTCAGCACCCAGGTTGCGGCTGCTACTTGCGTTCTCGGACGTAGCGAACGCGGCAACCTCGCGCAATCGTCTCTTTCAGCGGCGGTGCCTCACCCTTCAAGGTGGCTTCGATCGCGGCTTCGACGTGTTTCTTCGTCACTTTGGCAGCGTCCGAGACATCGTCTAGCGCCCCCATGTACACCAGCTTGCGATCGCGATCGAAGACGTAGAACTCGGGGGTAAAGATCGCTCCGTAGTCTCTGGCGATCTTCTGCGACTCATCGTAGATGTAGTCAAAGGCAAACTCGCGCTGCTTGGCTCGTTCGGTCAACGCTGGCAAGGTGTCCTCTTTGACGCGATTCACGCACACGGCCACGACAGCGGCCTTGCCCTCTTTACCACCATATTTCTTGGTCAGATCGTTGATCCGGTCTTCGTAATCGACCGACGCCGCACATGAAGTGCACGTGAACACCAGTACAAACACTTCCCGGTCCTTGTAATCGGTAAGTGAATGCGTCTTACCGTCCGTGCCCGGAAGATCCGCCCATACCGGGGCTGCATCGCCGATGCTCAGGACTTGATTGTATTCACCGGCGACTGCGGAACTGTGGGCGGTCGCAATTGCACAGCAGATGACAAATCCAAAAGTCGCTCGCAGCATCGTGGTGTTCCTTCTTCAACTCAACCGGGATTCGGTCAAGCCAGCAATTTGCTGACGACGTTTCCGTGAACATCCGTCAGACGAAAATTTCGACCTTGAAACTTGTAAGTCAACTTCAAGTGATCGATCCCCAGCAGGTGCAGCAATGTCGCTTGAAGGTCATGCACGTGGACGCGATCTTCGACCGTGTAGTACCCGATCTCGTCGGTCGCCCCGATCGTTTGTCCCGTCTTAAACCCGCCACCCGTCATCCACATGGTGTAAGCATCGATGTGATGATCGCGACCGAGCAGCGTTTCGCGATCTTCACCTTGCGGCGTCCGTCCGAACTCGCCGCCCCACACGACAATCGTCTGATCCAGCAGGCCGCGCCGCTTGAGGTCGGCCACGAGGGCCGCGCAGCCTCGGTCCGTTTCGCGGCAGCGGTCATCCAGCGACTTCGACAAGTCGGTCCCGGCATTACCGTGATGATCCCAATCAGTGTGATATAGTTGCACGAACCGCACGCCGCGCTCCACCAGCCGACGTGCCAGCAAACAGTTGTTGGCGAACGAGTGCTTACCCGGTTCCGCGCCGTAAAGATCAAGGGTCTCCTTCGTCTCGCCACTGAGATCGGTCAGTTCCGGTGCGCTCAATTGCATCCGATACGCCATCTCGTACGACGCGATGCGAGTCGCGATCTCGGGGTCTGCGGTCGTTTCGCGCCGCAAGGCATTCAAGTCGTTGACGGTCGAAACAAAGTCACGTTGGCGGTTCACGTCGATTCCGGCAGGGTTCTCCAGATTCAGAATCGGCTCTTTCCCCGAGCGAAATGGCACCCCCTGAAAGTTCGTCGGCAGGAAGCCACTTGCCCACAGGGGAGCCCCACCGCGAGGCCCCCGTGGGCCCGATTGAAGCACGACAAATCCCGGCAGATTGCGCGATTCGCTTCCCAACCCGTACGTCACCCAAGCCCCCATACTGGGCCGGCCCATGAACTGAGGAGACCCCGTATTTACGAACAGTTTCGCCGGGCCGTGATTGAAGACATCCGTCGCCATCGACTTCACGAAGCAGAGGTCGTCGGCCACACCCGCCAGATGAGGCAACAGTTCGCTGATCTCGGCTCCTGATTCACCGTGCCTCGCGAATTTTCGGACCGATCCCAGCAGTTTGGCGTCCGCTTTGATAAAGGCGAACCGCTTCCCCTTCACGTACGATTCGGGAATGACCTGACCATGCAACTCGCGAAGCTTCAGTTTCTCGTCAAACA
Organism: uncultured Schlesneria sp.; assembly: GCA_903840265.1. Classification (GTDB taxonomy): domain Bacteria; phylum Planctomycetota; class Planctomycetia; order Planctomycetales; family Planctomycetaceae; genus Schlesneria. The sequence continues at coordinate 5,977 of CAIMFH010000187.1, forward strand.
GTTCTAGTTGACTGGGCCCGCCCGCCATGAAGAGGAAGATCACGGCCTTCGCTTTGGGTTCGTGGTGCAGCCCACGACTGCCGGGGCTAAAGCCAAGAGGTTGAGTCTCGGCAATGGCAGGTCGCTGGTCCGCCATCAGCGAGCCCAGGGCCATTGCACCAACACCGACGCGGCAATCCTGAAAAAAATGCCGTCGCGTGATGTCCTGCAACCGTCGATTTTCAGCGGCAAAGTCGTGCATCGGACTAGCCTTCCAAACGGGGATGATCTCACCTGTCGATGATGTTCGTCCCCGTCGTTGGTTGCAACCAAGAGACCACGCGATTCAGCACCGGCTACGACTTCAACCCCGAATGCTTCAGCAACGCGTCGACCTTCGGCTCGCGTCCGCGGAACGCTCGGAAGACCTCCATCGGATGAGCCCCACCACCCAGCGAGAGGACCGTATCGCGGAACCGACGCCCGATCGATGTCACCTTGGCGACGTCATCGAGTCCCGCTTCCTCGAACGCACCAAACGCGTCCGCGCTCAGAATTTCAGCCCACTTGTAGCTGTAATACCCCGCGGCATAGCCGCCGCTGAAGATATGCTGGAACGAACACAACGATCGGTCCTCGGGCAGCAGCGGCAGCACACTGGTTTCTTTGCTCAGGCGGCGATTCAGATCGTGCGGGGTCTCGGTTCCCGCGGTGTCATACTCCGCATGCAGCGTGATGTCTGTCATGCCGAACAACAGTTGCCGCAGCATCATCGATCCCGCGCGATAGTTCTTCGCAGCACGAACCTTTTCAAACAGAGCGACCGGCAACGGTTCACCCGTTTGATAGTGGCCGGTCAGGCTCAGCAATGTCGGTTGGTGGTAGCACCAGTTCTCCATGAACTGGCTCGGCAATTCGACTGCGTCCCACTCGATGCCATTGATTCCGGCGGCATCGGCGAAGTCAACTTTGGTCAACATATGCTGCAGGCCATGCCCCATTTCGTGGAACAGCGTCTCGACTTCTCGAAACGACATCAAACTCGGCGTGTCACCGTGCGGCGGTGTCTGGTTGCAGACCAGATGGGCCACCGGCAACTGCAGTTTGTCGCCAATCCGTCGACGTCCCAGACAATCGTCCATCCAGGCCCCGCCGCGCTTGTTCTCGGGCCGCGAGAACGGATCGAGGTAGAACGACGCGATCTGCGCGCCGCTTTCATCATGCACGTGATAGAACCGCACATCCGGATGCCAGATGCTGATCCCGTCCTTCACCTGACGAACGGTGATTCCAAACAACCGATGCAGTAACTGGAACAGGCCGTCCAGTACCTTTTCAAAGGGGAAGTACGGACGCAATTCGTCGTCGGTATAGGCGTAGCGTTCTTCGCGCAGCCGCTCGGCCCAGAAGCCGACATCCCACACATTCAGCTCGGAAGTGTCGCCGCGAGATTCTTTCAATGTCCGAATATCCTGCAGATCTTGAACGGCAGCCTGCCACGACGCTTCGCGCAGGTCGCGGAACATCTCACGCACAGCGTCGACGTTGGGTGCCATCTTTCGAGCCAGGCTGACTTCGGCGAAGTTCTGATAGCCCAGCAGATGAGCTTTCTCGCGACGCAAGGCCAGCAGTCGAGTCACCAGCGGGCTGTTATCGAGTTCGCCCGACGATGCGCGAGTGACGAACGCGCGATAGAGCTGTTCGCGGAGATCGCGGTTGCGACAGTGCTCCATGAACGGCGTGAACAACGGGCCTTCCAGAGTGACACGCCACGGGCCCGCCTCGGGCGTGGCCTTCACCGCGGCGTCGGCGTGAGCGGTGTTCCAGGCTCGTGCGGCCTGGTTACGCAACGTCGTGGGCCACCCTTCGGCGTCCTTCTGGTCCTTCACTTCCAGGCCGTACGCTTTGGTCGCGTCGAGGACATGATTCGAGAATTCGGTGGCGACTTGAGAAAGCTCATGCTCAATCGCGTTGAATCGATCCCGTTTTTCTCCCGTCAAGGCAATCCCGGATAGCTCGGCCCCTTTAATGCGATCGGTGATGATTCGCTGCTGCGGCTGACTCAACGTAGTCCACTCGCTGCTGTCCCGCAGTTGCTTCAGCGTCTTGTAAATCGGCTCGCTCTGGCTGGCTCGCAATCCAAACTGCACGACTTCTGGCAACACGGTCTCATAGGCTGTTCGCAAGGGATCCGAATTCAGCACGCCGAACAAATGCCCGACCGGCTTCCAGCCGTATTCAAATGGTCGGTCAAGTTCTTCCAACCGGCCGATCGTCCCCTGCCAGTTGGGAGTCAATTCGGATTCGATGGCGGTCAGTTTTTCGTTAGAAACCGCCAACACTTGCCGAACCGCGGGAACGATTTGTTCCGGGCGGATCGCCGCATAATCAGGCAATCCTGAAGTCGCCAGTAGGGGATTATTGATGAGCATTACGTCGTCTGACATCGCAGGATCCTTCAACGTCATAGCACCGGTTTCCCGGCTTTTCTAGATTCAATTTCGCGGACATTTCAGTTCGGAGTTTAGACGGAAGGATCGGACGATGCATCCCGCCCCAGCCAAAAATCGGTCACCTGATTTCGGATATGACGTAAGTTCTGGACAAACGACTGGCGAACCAGCGTCGTAACAGAGTATGTTGAACTCGGTTTCGATAGAATTTTGCTATCGGGCCGGTCCAATTCTCAATCGTGTGCGGAGTTTGCGATGATCTCGTCGCGTAGCATAAATTTGTCAATGTCGACCCTGGCCCTGATGGGATCGGCGACGCTGTTTTTTGCGGTGACTTCCTGCTCATCGTCGGTGGTGCCTTCTGCAGCACGTGCCGAAGACGGAACCGCCGAAGAAACGGATCCCGATTTCATCGTTCCCGACGGAACGCCGCAAGAAATCAACGAATTCGTCGAGAAGCTGAAGAAGAAGAAACCGAAGTTCGCCAATCGGCAAGAATTTATCGACCACACCGTGAGAGCGCAGCGAGCGATCAGCACTGCCGCGGACAAAATCCTCAAGCAGGAGACGACCGACAAGGTCGCTGCCAGCGCTGCCCAAACGAAGCTTGCGGCACTGACGATGCTAGCCTCAGGTTCAATCGAAGACTATCCCCAACAGGCATTGGCAGCCGTCACCAAATTGAAAGGCGATTCACGTCCGGCTGTTGTCAAAGTCGCCAACGAATTCTGGAATGACATCCGCGTCTTCAACGTCCCCACGATGACGCCCGAGGCGCGGAAAGAGCTGGCGGACGAACTGGTGAAGGGGGTTACAGAATCGAAGTTCTCGCGCGAGTCACTGGGGAGCGCCATGCGACTGGGCGATGTCCTTGCCTCTCAGCAAAAGATCGACGAGGCGGGCGACATTTACGATCGTCTCGCACTGGCAGCTTCAGAATCCAGCGACGCCAAGTATCAAAAAAATGCAGAGCTCTTCGAAGCGATGGGCCGCCGTATACGACTGCCGGGCAAATTTATGTTACTGAAGGGGAAGACCCTGACGGGTGGCGAACTCGACTGGGCCTCCTATCGCGGCAAGGTTGTACTGGTCGATTTCTGGGCCACATGGTGCGGCCCCTGCGTCGCCGAGTTGCCCAACGTCAAAGAGTGCTACGAGAAATACCACGACAAGGGCTTTGATGTCGTTGGAATCAGCCTGGATCAAGGTCGCGATGTTTTGGAGAAGTTTGTCCAGAAGGAAAAGCTCCCTTGGACGCAACTGTTCGATGACGACGTTCAGAAGGGCGAAGGCTGGAGCCATCCGATGGTTCGCTACTACGGCATCGATGCCATTCCCGCCGCAATCCTGCTGGATAAAGAGGGAAAAGTCGTCTCGATGGCCGCTCGGGGCGAAGATTTGCCCAAGTTAGTCGAGAAACTATTAGGCAAAGCCGAATGATTCGATCCGACTGACCTCTCTGTGTGAATTCGACATGAGGGGGGACCGGACTGGTCCTGTCCAACAGGGATTGTGAACGGAGAGTTAACAATGGTGCGTTGGTTGCCATTCTTGATCTGTTTCGCAGGTCAACTTGCCTGGTCTGCGGAAGAAACCCCTAGTGCGACGAACCCGGAAAATGGCATCAAACCGGGCCATTCCCTGCATGGGGAAGCCTTCGATGAAGGGCCGCGTCGCGCGGCGTATTTGATGGGAACGACGGGTCACGTCTCGTTCTCCATTTCCTCCAAGCATCCGCAAGCACAAGCGTTCTTCAACCAGGGCATCGGTCAGCTTCACGGCTTCTGGTACTTCGAGGCCGAACGCTCATTCCGCCAGGTTTCGCTGCTCGATCACGACTGCGCGATGGCCTATTGGGGCATGGCCCTGGCTAACGTGAATAATGACAAGCGAGCGAAGTTGTTCATCGCTGATGCGGTCAAACGCAAAGGGACCGCGACCGAGCGTGAGAAAATGTACATCGACGCCTTGGACGCCTGGTACAAGGCAGAAACCGGCGACGAAAAGAAGAAAAAGACTCGTGCTCAGAACTACGTCACGGCCCTCGAAAATATCATCCACAAGTTCTCCGACGATGTGGAAGCCCGCGCGCTGCTCGGATTGTTCCTGTGGCAGAATCGCGCTGATCTGTCGATCGCCAGTTACTTCGCCATCGATGCGTTGATGAACCAAACCCTGGCAATCAACCCGCTGCATCCGGTGCATCACTATCGAGTCCATCTGTGGGACAACGACAAGGCCTCGCAGGCCGTGAACTCGGCCGAAAACTGTGGTCGGTCTGCTCCGGGTATTGCCCACATGTGGCATATGTCGGGGCACACCTATTCGGATCTAAAGCAGTATTTCGACGCCGCCTGGCACCAGGAAGCCGCGGCGAGAACAGATCATGCGTACATGATGCGCGACGCGATTTTCCCAGACGCCATCCACAACTTTGCCCATAACAACGAATGGCTGGTTCGCGACCTTCAGAATGTGGGGCGAGCCAAAGACGCCGTTGCTTTGTCGCGGAACGCCATCGAGCTGCCCCGGCACCCCAAGTACAATACGTTTCCCGGCGGCGGAAAGAGTGCTCACTACGGCCGGTTGCGACTCTACGAGAGCTACACTCAGTTCGAAATGTGGGACGCACTCATCGCCGATGCGCAGACGCAATATCTTGGTCCGGTGGAAGATCACGCCGAACTTGTGAAGCGGCTTCGCCTGCTCGGGCGAGCCTACTTCCGCAAGGGCGATGTCGAACGTGGCCAGGCACAACTGGCGGCGCTTGAGCGTCGTCTGAAACGCGTTAATCAAGATCGGACTGAGGTCGTCGACGCTGCCGTCGCGAAGGCACGGTTTGAGGGCAAAGATGCGAAAGCAGTCGAAGCAGCCGAAAACCAGGCCAAACAGCCCACCAACGAAAAAGTGCGTCTCCTCGAACGCGCCGTCGATGAACTCCAAGGATATATGCTGCTGCATGTCGGCAAGCCAGCCGAAGCACTCGATCGACTGAAGAAGGCGGCGGGTCTCTCTGATGAATACCTGGCCGAGATCGAGTTTCAAGCGGGCAAAAAAGACGAAGCTCTGAAGACGCTGCAAAAGCTTGTCGACAACAACAAGAACGAAGTCCTGCCACTCACAGCCCTCACGCTGATGCAGTGGCAGCAGGGTAAGAAGGACGAAGCCAAGCAGACTTTTGAAAAGTTGCGAGAAATCTCCGGTGTGATCGATATCGATGTGGCTCCGTTTAATCGGCTCGCTCCAATCGCAGCAGATCTCGGCTTTGGTGCCGATTGGCGGAAGGCAAAGCCCGTCGCAAAAAATGCGGCCGACTTGCCAGCCCTCGCTGTGCTGGGGCCTCTCCATTGGTCTCCGTCACCAGCCAAGGATTGGGCCTTGCCCGATGTGACCGGCAAACTCCACACACTGGCACAGCATCGCGGTCGCCCTGTTGTGGTCGTCTTCTATCTCGGACACGGTTGTCTGCATTGCGCGGAACAACTCCAAGCCTTCGCGCCGAAGACTTCCGAGTTCGAACAGGCCGGAATCTCACTGGTCGCGATCAGTACCGACAGCCCGACCGATCTCAAGAAGTCGCACGACAGTTATCAGAAGGACGGAACGTTTCCCTTCCCGCTGGTTTCCGACGATGCCTTCGTCGCCTTCAAGCAATATCACGTGTTTGACGATTTCGAGAACGTGCCATTGCACGCCACGTTCTTGATCGACGAACTCGGTCGCATCCGCTGGCATGACATCGGAGCCGAACCCTTTATGGATGTGAACTTCGTCCTCAACGAATCCAAGCGACTGCTGTTCCCCAATCAAATTCAAGAAATCCCCGAGCCTGCGATCTTGAACGAAGACGTTCCCGCCGATGCTCTTGATCCCCGGAACGTCTTTCCAGTGCAGAGCGTGCCGACTCCAAAGCCAAGCGTCATGGGCGGCTGATGCCCGGTAGGGTGAGTGCAGTCTTCGGAACGCACCACCAACGATTGGTGGAACACGCTCGTGTGTTCCCATAGCTCCACCCTAATCGTCATCACATCACCCCCGCGCATACGGGCTGTTCGGATCTTTTGATCCGAACACCGTCCCCGCACGTTTCCAAAGACAGTTCAGCTAAGTTCAGTGAATGGTCTCCGCGACCATGCAGGATCTCGATCGAATCCATTAGACTGCGGCACTCTTAAAGCGAAGCAGCCACATCAGTGGAAAGGATCGACACATACCATGAGAAGCGAATTTGAAGGATCTCCCAAATCGTGGCCTCCCCTGGGCCTCCCCATTGGAAGCGTCCGGGCTCTATTGACCCTGATCGTGCTGGCCGTCGTTGTGACACGATTGGCGCGAGGCCTGGAAGTGGAAGCCCTATGGGTGCAAACACTCCTGATCGCCCTCGCACATTACTTCACGTCGCGTCGATTTGTCTCGTTGCCGCCAGACGTGATGGTCCGCCTGGAAGAAGAAGGAATCCTCGAACCGGAACGGCACCCGCTGTTTCTACCGAAGAATTCGATTCGACTGCTGATCGTCCTGGCGTTTGCCGGACTAGCCGTTTACCTGTACCGTGAAAATCAGTTCCATGCGGGTCATCCGGCCGTGCAACTCGTCGGAGTCGTGTCTGCTTACCTGCTCGGGGCTGTTGCACGCACAATCGGTGGTTGGATCAATCGCCGACGCGCAACTCCACCGACGGGAACCTGGGGCGACATTAAAGCGATGACGGTCCTGGTGGTGCTGGTTCTCGCCGCGATTCCGGAGTTCCTGAATATGCAACTCAACCTGCCGCCGGTCTTTCACCAAATCGCGCTGGCCATGATGCTGTTCTACTATGGCTCGCGATAACGACGTAACGACAATTCACTGGGCGATGAGTTCCACCTCATCGCCCACTTTTATTCGTCCGCTTCCCGCACCAATCAGACGAGTATTCACACTCAGCCGATAGAAGTGATTGAACCGCTCGCGAGCGGCCCACGGCGGAAGCTCGGCGGCCCGATGATCGGCAAATTCACGGGCGAACTCACGCCAGACTTCGCCCGTCTGCGGATCGCGACTCGGCACCACGCACCGCTGACAGGGGTTCGTTCCGGCGAACAGCACCTCACCCACACGGAAGGGACGAACCGTATCGGCTGTGCTTCCGTAGAGTCGATCCTCCCAGAACGGATCGGCAGCATCGATCTCCAGATTCGCCCGCATTCGCAACCGCATCTGGTCCAGCGTGAGGCCGGGAAACCACGAGGCCGTGGATTCCAACGTCTGCGTGCTCAAGAGCGTCGGCCCCGGTGCTTCGTCATCGTCCGGAAAGCCACCTTCGTCGTGCTCCACCAATGTCACGTTCGTCGAGAAATACTCGCTGAACCATCGTTCCAGTTCCGTGCGCTGCGAATCGATGTCCCATTGGATCTGAATATCATCCGCACGCTTGCGTATCGACAGCGTGCGAGACTCAACATTGAAATCACTGATCAGCAGGTGGATCAGCGGAGTCCGCTTGGAATTCATAAACTTTCCGACGGAGTCCACCAGCGCAAAGCGGCGGTCATTCTGCAGTGCCCCATTCGCCAGAACGACTGTTTCGTCCACGAATTGCGGGTCGAAAGATTTCAGCGGGTAAATCGCGATTCGACTGAGTGTAGGCATGTTCGGCTCGAAACTTTGATTGACCACTTAGGCAGGTGCGTTCAACCCAAACCGTTCGACATACCAGCCGAACAGCGTTCGAAAACAGGGAGTGAACTGCTCAGGCAAACGCTCGACCCGTTGCGACACATCCTTGAGCGGCAGGAATTCGCCTGATTCAATTTCACCGGGATCAAACGTCGGCGGATCATCGGTCCTGGTCCAGAATAATCCGCTGTGTTCGAACGAAGTCGCGGCTCCATTGGCAGGGATTACTGCCAGAAACCGGATTGGCGAGGTCAGCCCCAGTTCCTCTTCCAGTTCGCGAACCGCCGCCGTTTCGTAGTCCTCACCAGCCGCCAAATGCCCCGAGGCCGATGACGTGAACATCAATGGGCACTCGTCTTTCGTCGCCGTGCGACGATGCACCAGCAATTCGCCACGACTGTTGAACACGAAGATATGCGATGCCCGGTGCAGCCATTTTTGGGCATGCACCTGCGACCGCGGGGCCTGTCGCAGGACGCGATCATGCTCATCGACGACATCAAACAGTTCTTCAGGCATGACGTTCGATCCGCCTCTACTTCTTTTCACCGTGTGCCGCCGGTCCCGCGGTGTTCTTCAATGTCGACATGTATTCCACCAGATCTCGCAGATCCGATTTGCTCATCTTCTTGATCAGATCTTCGGGCATCCCCGATTTGCCCACAGCACGGTCTTCGATCTTGGACTTGTCCAACACGATGACCGTTCCATCAGGACGTTGCAGGGTCACTTTCCCATTCTCTTCGGACTTGATGATTCCGGCATGAACCTGGCCATCCTCCATTTGCAGGATCGCCGTCTCAAAACCCTTCGCAATTTGACGATTGGGATCAACGATCGATTCCAGCAGGTATTCGCGTTTCCGATCCAGGGCGATTCGCGACAGGTCGGGCCCGACATCGCCACCATTCCCATCAACCTTGTGGCAGCGGCGGCAGTACACTTCAGTTCGACCAAAGAAGATTTCTTGTCCGCGTCCTGCGTTTCCGCCGAACAGCGATTCGCGATAGTTGCCCAGCGGGTCATCTGTCTTTCGCGCACCGTTGAACTCGTCGACTCGAGCCAGCATCTCTTTAGTTCCGCGAGATTGTGCCGCCTCCAGCAGATCCAGTTGGATCGAATCGGAAACTTTGCCTCGGACCAATCGATGCAACCATTCGGACAATACTTTATCAGCATCGTCTCGCTTCACAGCTGCTAGCACCTTGATGGCCGCTTGCTGTTCGGTGATGGAATCGCCATCCATTGTTTCGCCCATCAGTTTGACGGCTCGGCCCGGATCGATTGCAACCAGCAATCGTCGAGCTTCCGCGCGAACCAGCGAATCGGCATCCATTAATGAGGCGTCAACAACGGACTTCAGGTGCGGGCTCTGCAGCGATTCTAATGCATTCAAAGCCGCGACTCGTTCCGAACCGACATTCACAGCATCCTTGGCAATCTCGAGCAGGAAAGGCTCGACATCGCGGATGCCATACTGCCCAGCCAGTTTCGCAGCCGATTCTCGCACTTTGCGACTTCCAGCAAACATCGAAGCCAACGACGGACGAACAACCGCCGCCACGTCGATCTTTCTGGCCTCCACAGGACGGTAATCATTGGTCACGCGATCCAACTCTGTCGGCGTATTCCATTCCAGCAGTTCGCTGATTGCTTCCAGACGTAGCGATTCCTCGACGTTCGGACTGGCAGCGACAGCCGCGACCGCGCCAGCATTGTCGGCCGTCCCGCCACGATAATTGGCATTCAGAACACGACGCAATAACGGATCAACAAGGCCAGGTTGAGTGATCATCTTCGCCAAGGCGGGCATCGCGTCAGCAATGGGCACGTCATGAATGGCCCGGCCCGCCTCCAGCACGACCAGCGGCTCTGGATCATTCAGGAACTCGGCAAGTCCCTGATCTTTGTGACGCCGCAGGGCCAGGACAGCCCCCATTCGCTCGGCGGATGTAGGACGCTTGCGCGCATCGCGCAATGTTTCCAGATCCGCAGCACCAACCAATCCCATCACCGCCGCATGTCGCAAGGTTGCGTCTTTGTCCGCGTTTTCCGCCAGCAATTCAAACAACGCTCCAATAGCCGACTTGGCCTTTAAATTTCCAATCGCGATCGCGGCGAGTGAACGGACCCGCAGATCGGGGTCCTTCAACAGCTTCGTCAGCATCGCTTCACTGGCCGCAAATTTGGCGTCTCCGCAAATCCGGGCGAGTTGAGCTCGCACCTCATGATGAGGATCGTCGGCCAGCGACAAGACGGGCGTCAGCGCCTCGGGATTGCCGCGAGCCAGTTGCCCCAATCCCCACAGGCCATGCACACGAGCGAAAGGGAGCGGGTTCGACTTCGCAGCCTCGACTAATTCCGCAACGGCCTTCTGATCAACCAGCGCAAACTGAGCCCGTTGGCGAATGCGATAATCGGGATGACTCAGCAAGTGCGACAATTCCTGAGGACTGCGCTGGGCAAACCCCTCCTTCATCAATCGAGTCACTTCGGCCACCACCGGGGACTTGCCATGCAGTTCGTCACGGAACCGATACAGCCGTCCTTTGCCAGCCCCTTCCCAGCCATCCACCCAGTCGGCGACATAGACGCCTCCATCAAAACCAAAATCCACGTCCGTCGCGAGGATCGACCAGATGAACTCCTGGGAATCCACCAGTTCAAACGAAGCTCCCTTTGGAATCATCGCAAAACTACGAATCCCGCTGTTGGCCGGTGAGCCACGGAAGTCGGCCAGGAAGAAGTGACCGCGATACTTTTCATCCAGTCCAGTCCCAGGGTAGTACGCCAGTCCGGAAGGTCCATCGGCGATGTTGATGATCGGCGGGACGATGTAAGCCGCTTGTCCAGGATGAGCAGGATACCAGAGCTTCTCGCGATTCCAGGGACCGCGATCCTGCGGGTACTGGTAATACATCCTCCAACCCGAGTCAGACCCTTCAACGATGTAAGTCCAGCGCGCTCGATCGCCACCGTCCGAGTTGTTGTCACCCGTGAACAGATTGCCGAAATCATCGAATGCCAGCTCTTGTGGGTTCCGCAAACCAGTGGCAAAGACCTCTAGATCCGACCCATCCAGGTTGCAGCGGAAGACGGCCCCTTGATCGGGATTGATCAGGCGACCATGCGGCGTCTGCACGTTGTAACCGCGATCGCCGATACTGAAGTACAACCGACCATCAGGGCCAACGATCAGCCCATGCATATCGTGACCACGAAACGCGACTCGAACTCCAAATCCGTCGTACAGCGGAACCCGCGTATCCGCTCGACCGTCGCCATTCTCATCCGTCATCATCCATAGCTTGGGGATACAGGTGTAGAACACCTTGCCGTTGATCGCGAGCACACCCGCCCCCGTTCCCTCTTCAATCGCATTGAAGCCATCCGCGAACACCGTCGATTTGTCAGCGCGGCCGTCGCCATCAACATCTTCGAGTAGCCTGATCCGATCGTGCTCCAGCGTGTATTTTTTGACATCGTCCTTCAAATACTTCTTAAAAAACGCAATGCGATCTTCGACCGTTTGAGCCTTTAAGTCGTCGATCAACCAGTCCTTGTGGAAGCGATTGTCTTCCACACCTTTCTGCTGACGATACGTCTCGGCGACATAGACGCGGCCTCGCTCGTCGATGCAAAACGCGACCGGATTCGCCATCAGCGGCTCGGCCGCGAACAACTCAGTCTTCATGCCGGTGGGAATGCGGAACCGTGCGATGGTCCGTTCCCCCTCGTCAGACTTCGGTGCCAACTTCGGTTCGTATTCCTGAGCGGATGCCGTGACACTCGAAAAACTGATCAGGCCAATCAGCAAAAGCTGCCGGAGTGTGAAAGATCTCAAAGAATCCACTGTATTTCCTTGGTAGACAGCTCGGCATTACGTGATTTTGCGATTTTATCCTGCGCGGTCTCCCCCGACGACCTTCGTTCGCAGAACATTTAGGTGAAATGGCTCGATTTGCAGTGAAGTGCGCAACTCGCAACAGAAGGTGTAGCATGCCCACTCAAATCAAATTCCCACCTCTTCACAGTGGCCACAAAATTACAATCCCCGTTAACCATTAATTCACAATCACTTACGACTCAATCCACTCCAGACCCTTGCCCGGGGCTTGATACTTGCGTAGAGGCGTAACGGGACGTGATTCACTTCAAGGAGGATACAACCATGTTAGTACTGACCCGCGGTTTGAAACAGCAGATCTTGATCGATGGTGGGCTGATCACAGTCACCGTGCTCGATATTCATGGTGGCCGAGTGCGACTCGGTATCGAAGCCCCGTCGGATGTCGCTGTGCGACGTAAAGAACTGATCCAGGGAATCCCGCAACCTGATGCAGTAATTAGTGTTGTACACGACTAAGTCTTCGAGATTTCCCACAGAACTCGCTTTGGATCGCCGTCGCGTGGACGCTTGCGCCCGTGTTTTCGGCGTCGCTGAACCTCGCGTTGCTGTCGGCTCATCTGTCTAAACATTGGTGCTCCACAAACGAATCCCACGTTGATATTCTCTAGCAATCAAACGTGGAGTGCCTAAGGGTGATCGTAAAGGTCGTGTTTCACCCTCGCGATGCGTTCGCATCCGTCTGGCAGATCTCAGTTTTCTTCGACGCACATCTGGCGAGGGAGTTTGGGGAATGCGAAATGTTCTGTCGGTGATTCTGGGCGGTGGTAAGGGAACACGGTTGTTTCCGTTAACCCAGTACCGATCAAAGCCGGCCGTTCCGCTGGCGGGCAAATATCGGATCATCGACATTCCGATTTCCAACTGCCTGAACAGCGGGATGAATCGCATCTACCTGCTGACCCAATTCAACTCCGTCAGCCTTCATCGCCATATCCGACAGACCTATCGGTTCGATCGTTTCGACGGTGGCTTCGTCGAAATCCTCGCTGCCCAGCAGACGATGGAAGGTGAAACCTGGTACCAGGGTACTGCCGATGCCGTCCGCAAGAACCTGAACAATCTGCGTGACAAGAACATCGACTACTACCTGATCCTGTCCGGCGATCAACTCTATCGTATGGACTATCGCGAACTCCTCGAGACTCATCAAAAGACGGGCGCCGATGTCACGATCGCGGCGATCCCCGTCACGCGAGAAGCAGCGCGCGGTTTCGGCATCATGCGAGTCGACGATTCCGGTCGAGTACTGGGTTTCCTGGAAAAGCCTCAGACCGATAAAGAAATTGATGAGCTCGTCCGCACCGATCCTGCCTGGATCGATGCTCGCGGCATTGAAAGCAAGGGCCGCGATTGCCTCGGCAATATGGGGATCTACCTCTTTAATCGCGATGTGCTGATCGACCTGTTGATGAAAAGCGACTATCAGGACTTCGGTAAAGAAGTCTTCCCGATGTCGATCCGAACGCACAACGTTCAAGCTCACTTGTTCGACGGATACTGGGAAGACATTGGAACCGTTCGATCGTTCTATGAAGCGAACCTCGAACTGACCCGACCCGACGCTCCATTCAAGCTGGAGAATCAGGAAGCCCCAGTCTTCACGCATGCCCGATTCCTGCCGCCAACGCGTCTGGATGGAGTGCATGTGAAGAGTAGTCTGATATCCGATGGCTGCGTGATCGGAGAAGGGGCCGTGATCGAAAACTCGGTCGTCGGACATCGCTGCAAGATTGGCAAGAACGTCCGAATTTCGAACTCGATCCTCATGGGAGCCGACTTCTACCAGTCCGCCGAGGAACTGGCCGAAGAGAAGGCACAAGGCTTGCCTCCGATCGGCATCGGCGACGGCAGCGTCGTCGACGGAGTGATCGTCGACAAGAACTGCCGCATCGGACACGGCGTTCACGTCAGCAACGCTCACCCGTTGTCGGCCGGTAATACCGATGTCGTCGTGGCGGATGGCATCATCATTGTTCCCAAGGGAACGATGCTGCCCGACAAATGGAAATCGTAGAAGCTCGCGACTGCGAATTTGACACCACCGCAGGCCGACTGTCATTCCAGACAGCCGGCCTGCTTCATTTTCCGAGTCGATGATTTCCATCCTTGACTCGCGAATTCCACGCGCTCAAATGGTAACCTGCCCGCACAAAACCATTTCACTCACCACGCAGGTCCGCCATGAGAAACTTCCTGATTGCATGCAGCTTTCTGGCGCTCAGCTATTCATCGCTCGGAGCGCAGCAGTCGACTGAACCGACGGCGAAATCCTTGGCGCTTCCTCGAAGCACTCCGGAAGAGCAGGGCGTTTCGTCGGCCGACGTGCTGGCGTTCGTCGAAGCGGCCAATGAAATCGATGCGATGCACAGCTTCATGCTGGTGCGACACGGCAAAGTCATCGCCGAAGGCTGGTGGACGCCCTACGATGCCGAGACGCCCCACATTTTCTTTTCGCTCAGTAAAAGCTTCACCTCCACAGCGGTGGGACTGGCCGTGGCGGAAGGCAAGCTCAGTGTCGACGAAGAAGTCCTGAAGTTCTTTCCAGACGAAGCTCCGGCAGAGCCATCCGCCAATCTGAAATCGATGCGAGTCCGTGACCTCTTGCGCATGCAGACAGGCCATCAATCAGAACTCGCTCTCTGGCGCGACGACCCCGCCACTAAATCCAGCGACACTCTGACCAAGCGATTCCTCGCCCATCCCGTCCCGTTCAAGCCAGGCACGCACTTCCTTTACAATTCGCCTGCGACATACATGCAGTCGGCCATCGTGCAGAAAGTCACAGGCATGCCCGTACTCGAATACCTGCGATCACGACTGTTCGAGCCCCTCGGCTATGACAATCCCAGTTGGATCGCCAGCCCTCAAGGCGTGTCAGTCGGGGCGTTCGGCTTGATGGGGCGGACCGAAGATATCGCGAAGTTCGGGCAGCTCTACCTCCAGAAAGGAAACTGGAACGGCAAACAACTGATCCCCGCCGCCTGGGTCACCGAAGCGACATCGCTGCAGACTTCCAACGGCTCATCGCCTAAGAGCGATTGGGACCAGGGATATGGCTACCAGTTCTGGCGTTCACGGCACAATTCCTTCCGAGGTGACGGAGCCTTCGGCCAATACTGCCTCGTCTTGCCCGATCAAGATGCCGTCGTGGCGATCACCAGCGGTGTGCGCGACATGCAACGAGTCATGAACCTGGTCTGGGATAAATTGCTGCCAGCCATGAAACCAAAAGCACTCGCAGCCGACGCCGAATCCCATCGCAATCTGCAAACGAAGCTGACCGGATTGACGATGCGAGCCCCAGTGGGCAAACCAACCGTTGCCCTGGCGGAGGAGATCTCCGGCCAGTGGTTTGAATTCCCCGAAAACGATCGAAGCATCCAGGCGATCTCGCTGGATATCAAACCAAATTCACAGACGCTCGTCGTGCGCACGGCTGGCGGAGAATCGCGAACGCCGATCGGGGCCGGCACGTGGTCGAAGAATCCCCAAGGGTTCGCGAACGGACTCGAAAAGTTCCTCAGCGTCCCCGCCCAACCCGTCATCGCAGCCAGTGGGGCTTGGACTTCCGACGATGTCTTCACCGTGAAGCTCGTCCCGTATCAGACACCGTTCTACTCGACCCTGTCCCTGCGATTCGATGGTGATCGCCTGCTGTTCGATTCCGAACACAACGTCGCCTTCGGCCCCACCAAATTGCCACAGCTAATCGGTAAGGCCAGCACGGCGAAGTAATCGCTACTGGCCTTCAACCCGAAGTGAACAGGATCAGCGCGACGAAGTTGGCTTGAGCAACTCATCGCGCATCGACACGTCCATCGGCTTCTTGCCGAACCAGATTGTGAAGTACGCGGCCGCAAAATCGGCCCCGGGGACGACTCCCTTTTTCTTGCCGTTTAACGCCAATTCCGTTCCCGCGCCCGGGATGTAGGTCAGCGAATATCGATCGCCTGCTTTCACGTCTTCGTAGAACGAATTCATCAGATCGATCTTCTCTCGAAGGGCCGTCATCTTTGCGGCAGAAAGATTTTGCACCAGCAACTTATCAGAAGCGGTCACAATATCTTTCCCCGACAAACTCCAGAAATAATGCAGTTCCAGCCGCTTGGGGACATCATTAAAGAGGTCCGCTGGCTTGGCCTTTTCGCCAAGGTACAACCCAGCGACCATCGCCTTGATCACGATCTGATATCGAACCAGCGTGACGTTGTTCAGCACAAACCGAGTCTCACCGATCTTGCA
Source organism: uncultured Schlesneria sp. (assembly GCA_903840265.1). Taxonomy (GTDB): domain Bacteria; phylum Planctomycetota; class Planctomycetia; order Planctomycetales; family Planctomycetaceae; genus Schlesneria. Next base: position 22,219 of record CAIMFH010000187.1, read on the forward strand.
TTCATCTCTAAACGTAACCCCTTCAATCTGAGCTCCGTCCAGGGTGCCCGGTATCCCGGCAGTCATCATCACATAGCAAGCCAGCAAGACGGCCAAACAACGTTTCATTGCGAATCCCTTCACAGTGATTTGGCGGCGGTCCCGGGAAGCTCACCGAGTGGAGCTGCCCCCAACGCATCGACCAACCGTTAAGGTTTTTCCCAGAACATCAGAATTCCGTCTGTATGAAATCTTACACAACGGACCGACAGGATCCGTCATCTAAGTCAGAACGTGACTCCACTGAGCCGTTTGGCCCGTTGCCAATCTCAGGCCGGCACGGACTTACAGATCTCACTGACAACTCGCGCGGGGCGCCCGTCCGTGATCTGCTGTTCGCGGCCATTGAACTGATAGGTCAGCTTCGAATGATCCAGCCCCATCAGATTGAACACTGTCGCCTGATAGTCGTTTGGCGTCACGACATCGACGGTCGCGCGGTGGCCTACCTCATCGGTTTGACCATAAGCCAGCCCCCCGCGAACGCCCCCACCAGCCAGCCAGATCGAAAAGCCCTGGCCGTTGTGATCGCGACCACAATTGTCATCGATCGTTCCTTCGCAGACCGGCAAACGACCGATCTCTCCGCCCCAATGGACCAACGTCGAATCCAGCATCCCGCGCTGCTTCAAGTCCTTGACCAAGGCCGCAGCGGGCTGATCCGTTCGCTGGCAAACTTCCGGCAGATGCTTCCGCAGTCCCGTATGGTTGTCCCACGGCTGCCCCCCCAGGAACAGTTGGACAAAGCGGACGCCGCGCTCCACCAGTCGCCTGGCGATCAAACAGCGAGTCCCATATTCCTTGGTCGCGGGCTGATCAAGACCATACATCCGATGAATATGTTCGGGCTCTTGCGATAGGTCCAGCGCGTCCGTCGCTGCGGTCTGCATGGCCGCCGCCAGTTCATAGCTGGCAATGCGAGCTTCCAGGTCCGCTTCACCCGGATGCTGTTCCAGATGCCGTTTATTCAGTTGAGCCAGCATCTGCAGATTGCGCTGCTGCAGCGGACCACGCAGATGCGTCGGCGGATCAAGATTGAAGATGCGCGGCTCTTGCGCTCGCAACACCGTCCCTTGAAACAGCGGCGGCATGAAACCGCTCGCCCAGTTGTGCGTCCCATCCACCGGATGTCCCCCGGGGTCGGCCAGCACCAGATACGCGGGTAGGTTCTGACTCTCACTTCCCAGCCCGTACGTGATCCAACTTCCCATCGTCGGCCGACCGGTCACGGCAGGAATCCCGCCATGAAAATAGCGGATCGAGACTTCATGGCCGTTGTGCCCCGTATGCATCGATCGCATCACGCAGATGTCATCGACAATGCTGGACGTATGCGGCAACAGCTCAGACACTTCCGTGCCGCATTCGCCATGCTTCGAAAACTTGTAGGGGCTGCCTAGCAACTTCTTGTTGGCACGATTCACAAAGCTATAGACGATATCCCCGCCATATTCCTGACCGTGGTGCTTCGTCAGTTCGGGCTTCGGATCCAACAGATCCATGTGCGAAGGCCCGCCGTGCATGAACAGCGAAATCATCGCCGTCGCCTGTGGCGGTCGCCGCGGAGGACGCGGCTTCAAGTCATTCGGCTGCTGGTCGATCGGCTTCGATGGCGGAGCCGCCAATAGTCCCTCGCCGCTCAGCAAGCTGGCTAATGCGAACGAACCAATCCCAAACGCATTCGCAGCCAGAAACTCGCGCCGTGAGTTTGGTGTCGTGTTACAGCAGTCATTATTCATTGGTCGATCGCTTTATAAGTGACGAGGAGTCCCTGATCGCTCGGACCTCTTTTTTAGTCGGTGTACAGGAACTCGTTCGAGCTGATTAACTGCTGGCACAACGTCGCCAACGCCATCAGCTCCAAATCGCCCTTTTGCCCGTTCGCGTTCAGCGTCGTCAGTTGATCTTTCAGGAATGAGCAGGCCATTTCCAGTTCTTCGGCGGTCGCCGCACGGCCATAAACCACCTCCCACGCATAGGCGACCTGCTGAGCCACCGTTGCCCCCTGGGGACCATGGAAGTCCGCCGCCGATTCCCAGCGTTCCTTCTGATTCATCGCGTCTGTCAGTTCGATTTGAACCGTCCATTCGAACGAGTCAGCGTTTTCGTTTTCGCGACAGTCGGTGACAAAGTCGATCGTGTCACCCGGTTTCACCGCGAACTCACCAACCGGCGTCTCCGCTTCGCCCGTCTTGGCAACCCAGCTTCCGTGTAGCCCCGTCGAACTGCTGACGATCCTCGATCGAACCCCGTCGCCGCTGCTGGAAGGATGCTTTAACTTGCCCGCGATCGTGATGCGGCCCTCGCGCGGGGCCGTCCACCTTCGAATCGCCGCATGTTGTTGATTGCCGCCGGTATGACCGCCCGCGGCATGCAAGATCACCCAGCCCAAGGCCCCATCTGGCAACGCCGGCCCCCCTTGCCAGGCGGCCCCGGTGTAGTGAGGTAGCGGCGAGAATTGAACTCGAGATGCCATGCCGCCCGCCTCATCAAAGTATCCATACCCGAATTGCCAGGCCGCTCGATGACTACCGAATTGCACCGCCAGCGGAGCCGTCAACTCTGTCGCATAGGTTGTTGGCGTCGTGTCGCGTAATCGCTTCGCCAGATGATCCGCCTGGGCGAGAAAGAAGTCGCCGTTCATCAACATCAGCGATTGCGGAGCCACCGTGCTGCTCGGCCGTCGTTCACAATTCACGGTCATCACCGGCGCATCGAACGCCGCCAACAGCGATACCGGTTTGCTGCGACGATCCTGCACATAGACGCTACGACGCGGCACATCGTCCTTCACATGCACCTGACCCGCAAAGTCTTCCGACACCTCCAGAGGCTTCCCGTAGATCGCATCGTTCAGCCGACCCGTTGCAGCCAGGGTCCGGTCCCGAACGATTTCCGCTTCCAATCTGCGGACCGGATACCGCGAATACAGCGCTCCATCCGCATCGCGAGCGTTGTTCTGACTATGCCGCAGCGACGCCTGTCGGAACGTCGTCGAAGTCATGATCGCGCGATGCAGTCGCTTCGCGCTCCAGCCCTCCCTCGGCAGTTCCATCGCCAGCCAAGTCAGCAGTTCAGGATGAGTCGGTCGCGTTCCCAGTTGTCCAAACTCCGACGGTGTATCGACGATTCCGCGGCCAAAGTGATGCAACCAGAATCGATTCGCCAGCACTCGACCCAGCAGCGGATGCTGCCCATCCGTCAGATGACGAGCCCAAGCCAGTCGCCGCCCCGTCGTCGGCAAGGCCGGATCGTCTTCCGCAATCGCAAATCGCTGCCCTTCGGGTGCCGCAATCGACAGGTCCGCCGGAGAGACCGCGTTCTTCGGTTCGCGATAATCGCCACGATGGAAGATCGTCGTCACGGCCTTCGCATCCGCCGGTTCATCGAGCACGCTGATAAAATCTTCAACCGGCTTCTCAGCTCGCTTCGCCGCGATCGCTGCAGCATCCTTTTTAAGCTCCTCGGCCGCAGCCGCGTTGTACTGGTAAAGCACACCCGGATGGAGGTTCAAGCTCGGATTGCTCGCGACCAGCATCTTCTGCTCTTCGGTCCGCTTGTCCGCCGCCGTCTTAAAGGCCTCTCGCAACTTATCCCGCATCTCGGCGGGATGCTTTTCCAATTCCTTATCGAACGCTTCAGCCAGGAACTTCTCACTCTTCTCGTTGTAGGCAGCTTGCAACTTGGCCGCATCGGCATCAACCGCAGTAGCAAAAGCTCGATCCGCATCCGTATACAGCGAAATCACGCGATCGCGTGGAATCACCCACACCTTCCAGTTCAGCGAGGGCTCGAACACCGCTCGCAGTTGGTAATAATCCGCTTGCGGAATCGGATCGTAGCGATGATCGTGACATTGCGCACAGCCGACACTCAAACCAAGCAGACTCGATGACACGATCTTGATCGTGTCGACCATCACCTGATTCCGCGAGGCATCCGGCTCACCCTGGCCGCTCGCAGTCGGATCCGCTGCCATCCTCAAGAACCCTGTCGCGATCAACTTCTCCAGATTCTCAGCCGACAGATTCTTATGCGGGGCAGGGACCAACTCGTCACCCGCCAGTTGTTCAATCAGAAATTGATCGAACGGTAAGTCCGCATTGAACGAGCGGATCACGTAATCGCGATACTTGTAGATGTAAGGCCGAATCGTATCGACACTGCCGTCCCCTTCAGAATCAGCATAGCCCGCCACGTCCAGCCAATGCCGCCCCCAGCGCTCGCCATAGTGCGGCGATGCCAGCAACCGATCGAGCAACCGCTCATACGCATCGGGACTGGAATCATGCACAAATAACTCGACCTCATCCGTTGTCGGTGGCAGCCCGGTCAGGTCGAAGGCAGCTCGCATCAGCAGCGTAAAGCGATCCGCCTCGGAACTCAGTGACAGATCGGTCGCCTCAAGCTTGCTCTGCACAAACTCATCGATCGCCGAGCGTACGGCAGTCTGATTCTTCACCGCCGGCACCTGTTGACGGCGCAACGGCTGATAGGCCCAGTACGCCCGTTCTTCGGCAGTGATCCCTAAGCCAGGAGCCAGCGTTTCCGGTTCATCACGAGCCGTCGCCGCTCCACTGGCAATCCACTTCTCAATGATCGCAATCTGAGCAGGCGGCACCTTCTTTTCCGACGGAGGCATCTCACCCGATTTCATCCGCGACACCAGCACGCTCGCCGCGGGCTGTCCCGCCTGAATCGCCGCCCCGCTATCGCCCCCCTTAACGATGAACCGCTTCAGCCGCAGATCCAGGCCCCCCTCAACCTTATCGCCCCCATGACAATCCAGGCAATAGGCCTTCAAGATCGGTCGAACATGTTGCTCAAACGTCAGCGGGCCAGCGTCATCAGCAACAACCAGTCGCGCCGAACCGAGCACCAGCAAAGTTGCCTGAACAGCGGCAACGACAAAGCATCGTCGTAACGACGAGTTGGCAACAAGCATGAAACGATCCCTGAGGTGGGCAAATTCATCCGTGGAAATCAGGCAGGCCGTCACAAGTGCAACGGATCAGGTAGGCCCCCGATATTGTCGACCACTCCCACGCATCTGGCAAGCCCGATTCAATCGTGAGTGCCAAAAGAGCAGATGTCCGCGATATCAGATATCTGCGCAATTCCGAAATAGCCGTAGGGGCTCACAGCACTACAGAAATATAGTCAACGAGTCATGCTCGGATGGACTTGCCCAAGAAAAGTGGGCGCGAGGAGAAGCGTAGTATGCTTAACCTTGAGGAGTCCATGAGATGTCGAAAACATCGCCGCATCTATTGGTCGTATTTCCTCTGCTTACTATCTCCGCCTGCCTGCTTCTCTGGAAGCCACGAGACGGGACTTGATCTGATCAACACAGATCGCAGCCTGATCATCTTTCAAAGCTTTCCTGATATTTTCAGGGGACGCTTCTTTTAGCATCCAAATAAGTTCCCTTTCAGTCCCAAGACGGCCGGCACCTCGAATGTGTCAGCCCACACCCCTCTGGCGCAGATCCTCGATGGCATTGTGCCAGGCTTCGTTGCGACCTCCTTCGTCCCAGAGTTCGGGTAACTCGGAATCGGGGCCAAGGATTCGATCGATGGCGGCGTTGGCGGCCACCTTAAGACCTTCAGGGACGGTTGTCGGATTGGCTTCGATCCAAGCGTCGAGGCTTTCGCTGTAAGCGTTTCGAATCCCCCACCGACCTTGCAGGCGAGCCAAGACCTCACAGGCGGCCAAACAGTAGCAGGCATCATCACTATCCAGATAGTCATCGGTGCCTAACACAGCATCGATCGCTTCTTGCACCGTTTCCAGCCCCGGGTTCTCCAGGAAATCTCCGGCCCAGTCACACGCAGAATCGTTCCCAAAAGTGTCTTCTGCCCATGCCCCCATGCTGCTGATCCTTGTTTCGGTTGAGATGTTCTCTGTTGCGAAGCGGCCGTTTCTATCCCACGCAAACGCTTCGGTCTGATGCCATACTAAAGCTGGATAGCGAGGTCGCCAACCTCGCCAAGAATTTGGGGCTTTTTGCTCGTGCAATCTCTCCTCTCCGTGACTCAGTGTCTCCGTGAGATACCAAGTCTTGGATTGCTCTGGATCCAGAATGGTTCTCACAAGGCCGCGCCTGCAGATACCACTCTTCAGCTCGGGTGGAGAGATGGGCCCGGCTCAGGCCACTGCGGGTCTCCGCCAAGCCCCACCAACCGTCCCCAGTTAGTCTCTTGCGGTGACAGACTTCGTTGTCGTTCTGACAGTCCAGAGGGTCTTCAGGAAACCTCGTCCATGTCAATTTGACCGACTCGAATGCACGAGATTTTGAGTGATTGAAGCCTCTATTTTCTTTTGTTTTTGAGTCAACACGACTTGCGGCAATTGAAGCTAACAAACGCGGAAATGGCACGCAATTTGAAGAAGTAGCGAGCATGCAACATCGCGAGTGAAAAGGCCACTTCGGCCTCAGCGTGTGTTGAAATCAAGCGATAGTTCGAGTGTTTCGAACGGTACTCTTTTTGGGAGGATTCACAATGTTGACCGCTCTGCCTAATCGGTTGTCGGCCATGTTCGCCGATCCAGTCCAAGCTGTGTTCCGTGAATTTGAACGGGAGTTTCCTTGGGCTGAAAATGGTCCCTCACCGCGAAACGTAGCGCCGCTGTCGATGTGGGATGATGGCACCTCTGTTCACCTGGAGATGGACGTGCCCGGCATTCCCCTCGCCGATCTTGACGTGACCGTCGAGAAAGGTGTGTTGAAGATCCGCGGAGAACGCAAAGCTCGGGAAGGTTCGCCCGAGGCTCTTCGCGAAGAACGGTTCTTCGGACAGTTCGAACGGAATCTCGCCTTACCCGACTGGCTAGATTCAACCGCGATCGACGCCACACTCAACGATGGCGTCCTCAACATCAAGCTCTCGCGGAAGTCCGAAGCCGAGCGACAGCGGATTTCCATTCGTCAACAGAACGACGAAGGGAAGCGTCTGGAAGCTGCTAGCTAGCAGTCAGTTCGAGCCGCTCCGCATAGGTCTGGTGGCACAAGTGGCCGAAGAAGCGTTTGTGCCACCATCGTTCTTGCTCTGTCACGATGCGGCTTCAATCAGGTTAAGAAAAGGTGCCAGGAACCATTTGTGGAAATTGAGCCAACCCCAGAAAATCCTAAATTGGTTCCTGGCAGCTTTTTTGGTCCCGCCGGCTCAAGTTGACTGCCTCAGTGGTGGCGGGGCAGGGTGGGTGCCTTCGAGATGCTGCATGGCGGCGTGTTCGGCGACTGCCATCGCATCATCCATACTTCGCAACAAATCATATTTCACGCCGGGTACCACGGGCGGCGGCTTTGAGCCGCCAGTGTCTTGTCGGTGTGGCGAAGAGGTTCGGCCGTTAGCGCCTGCTTGTGATTGCAAAGGTGTGCGCCCTTATTCGCACCACCTGCCGCGACTAAATCGCTCTGTTGATCTAAGCCAAAGTTCATCACCGTGACTCAGGGCCACGGTCAGAGATGAATTCGCGAATTCATCGGAATCGCGACGAATGCGATCTGTCACAAAACATCCACTTTTTTGAGGAAAACAGCCAAAAACAGGCCCGTTTTGTCCCCCAATGTCAAAAATTGTCCTGGGGTGTCAAAAACTGTCAGTGACAGTCGGACTCGCATGCGAGCCCCGCCCGCAAGTGACGAGACATTTCACGGAAAATGGCAAAATACCCAAAACACCGTCTAGCTCCACTCACGCAAGATATGGCATAACGAACATCGACCACGTACTGAAAATCAGTGGACCGTAACCAACGGCCACACGTGTCGACCCCCGAAATCGGGGTCAACATGTGTGGCCGTTTTTCGTAGGAGGCGGATCGATGTGTCAGTGCCACACTGTCAATTCTCAAAATCTCGCTAGACATCTGGTGACAAAATCGCACCCCCCCCAAAAAACCTGCCGTGGACTGACAAATTCTGCCATTTCGTAATGTTCGAGGCGGCGAGTTCTCTCTCCGTGACTTAGTGCCTCCGTGAGAGACCTTCATATGCCTCCCTCATCACTAGGAAAAACTGTGAGCAAATTCCAAAAAGATGTGAAATAGGGGATTGATCGAGTCACCCGTTTCATGGCACAAGAACATCACAACCTGGGATTGAGCCAGCCCTCATCAATTTGAGGCCTGGTCAGTTCCAAGCCCGCAAGCGGGAAGCTCTTTGACAATTGAATGCGGATCGCAACCACGACACTCCCGGTGGAATGAGAGGTTGTGTCACACACAGCCCGATGATGTGGGTACCACGATTTTGGAGTCCTCGACAAGGTCGTGCCTTCTTCGGGATGCACAAAACGCACAACCTATTCTGTCGCTTGGCCCTTCGCCCTCGCCCCTCAGCGCGCCTTTACGACTTCGCAGCCGGTTCATTGATGAACTTCTCGTGCTCGGCGAGTTCCGCGACCTTTCGCTTTAACGAGCGCCGCAAGGTCGCCCACTGCGATGTGGCTGTGCGAAACAAATCGGCCGCTTCGATCAGGATGACGGCTTCGTCGACACCGTGCCCCATCGCGCGTTCCACTTCTAAGATCGCGGGGACCACGTTGTGCTTCAGGTGGTTGACGCAGCCTTGTGCCAGACGCTCGATTTCATCGGCCAGTTGCTTAATGCACTTGCGGTCTTCATACCGTTCGTCATCACGCAACTCACGCGTACAGATCGCCGCCACCGAAGTCACCGTGGATGTCATCGCGTTGAGCCGACCCATTTGATTGTTGCGGTTCTTCGCCTCCACCAACTGCTGTTCGGCCTTCTCCAATCCGGCGCGGGCCTTTTCGAAGTTGGGCCGAATTTCGAGTGCCTTGTTGAAATTCATGATCGCCATCTGCAGATTGCCCATATCAACGTAGACGTTGCCCAGGTTCTGATACGCTTCGGCCATGTTGGGGGCAAGTTTGATGGCTTCTTTATACGCCGAGACAGCCATGGCGTTTTGCTTGAGTTTTCGTTGAGCGATCCCCAGATTGTAAAAGGACTCGGCACACTTCTTATTGCGCGTGATCGCCTTTCGCAGGTAATCCGCCGCCTTCATGTGTTCACCAATCCGGTTGTGGATCGCGCCGAGGTTGGTCAGGTGCCGACCTTCCATGGGCTGCAATAACGTCAGTCGCAGGAACTCGGCAATCGCTGTCGGATAGTCTTCGATCATGTAAGCGCAGGTCGCCAAGCCTTCGTGAGCTTCGCAGCAATCGGGATCGAGCGCGATCGCTTGTGCAAACAGCTCCTTCGCAGCGGCCAGATCTCGCTTGTGCAATTGATCTCGCGCGCGGTCGCACAGTTGGACGACGTCTGATCCGCTCATGGCGAATTCCTTGTGATGGTGCCGGAACCGGCTTCCGCTCAGAGGGGAAAGAGAGCGGAGTTGAAATGCCTAACATGCAATGATCGCGATTATAGGCGACTGGCAATCTTTTAGTCAAAACAAGTCACCCCAAGACCCAAAAAGCAGTGCTATCGGCTGGAAGACAATCAGTGACCAAGTCCGCACCCGCTGGAGAGACCTTGTCTGACACGGTACGATTCGGCGGTCGACGACATGACAGAAATTAAGGACTGCCCGACAGGCAGAGCCAGAAGGAGCGATAATGACGGCAACAAGTGTTGGCATGGGATGGATCGAGATTTTGCTGCTGGTGCTGGGGGGCGGCGGCCTGTTGGGAACACCTCCCGCAGATCGCGACCCTGCCTTTCTGAAGGCGGCGCCTCAGAACAGCCTGGCCTATGTCGAGTGGGCGGCACGCGGGCCAGGGAAGCCAGGTGCTGCAGGCATCGATGGATTCGTGGCCGATCCCGAAATCGTCGCCCTCCTTCAGGCAATCGATCAGCTGCTGGCTCCGACCGAAGCTAGCTCCCCTCCGGGTACGGAGATCGAAGTCGATCAGCAACCTTTCAATCGGGACGCGTTGCGGTTAGCGAAACTGGTGACGGCTCATTCGGGCTGCCTGTTTGGGTTCGCCGATCCGCCGCGGGCTCCGAAGGGATTGCTGGATGTCTTGAAACCCGGTGATGCGTTGTCTCAGTTTCACGCCTGCCTAGTGGTGAACACCGGGGCCGATGCGGCCGGCATCGTTGACGCTTTCAATCGAGCCACGCGGAACCAGGTTCCGGCACAGCCGCAGATGGTTCAGGTGCCTGGCCCTCAGGGAGTGAAACTGACTGTCCATCAGCAAGGTGATCGATTGTTGGTCGGATTCGGCCAAGGAACGATCGAACGAGCCTTGGCTGGCCTGTCTGGTGCCGGCCCCGGCTTGGATGCCAATCCTCGGTTTGCGGCGGGTTGGAAACGCGTCGCGGCAGAACGTGTCGGGTCGCTGGCTTGGATCGACACCAAGGGAGCAACGGACGCCGCGATCCAATCGCTCGGCCCAGCCGGATTGATCGCCCAAACCGTCTTGCGCGGGGCCGGGATCGATGCGATCGACTGCGTCGTCGCCGGAACAGGTGTCGTGAACGGAAACGTTATTCAGCGGACATTCATCTCCACCGGTGGGCGGTCTGATGGGGTGCTGATGCTCGTGAAGAACCAGGCTCTCAAGCCAGAGCAGTTTGCTCATATTCCAGCGGACAGCGATATGGTGTTGGCCACCAGTTTGGATCTGGGTCAACTCGTAAATGGCGTTCGCGAACTGGTCGCCAAGACGAATCCGCTGTCGCTGAAGGTCTTCGATCAAGCGACTCGCGAATTTGAAGCGGAACTCGGATTAAGCCTGGCGGCCGACCTGTACCCCGCCTTCGGAAACGCATGGACCGTCTTCAACTCGCCGCTCGAAGGTGGGATGTTCGGCAGCAACACAATCGTCGCCTTAGAGGTGCGAGACCCCGTCAAGGCCCAGATCGTCCTCGATCGACTGATGCAATTGCTCGAGCAATCACTGTCGTCGGAAAATGACGCCGACTATGGTTCCACGGCCGAGTTGAAGCATCACGAGTTCATGGGACACGGCATCAGTTACATTCGCCGTGCGGGCGGGTCGTTTGGGCCCACGGTGTCGACGTCGCCGTCGTTCTGCCTGACGAGAGGCCACATCTTGTTTGCGTTGCATCCGCAAGCGATCAAATCGCATCTGCGATATCTCAGCCAGCCGCGCCCAGGCTTTGAAACGGTCGCTCGCACCAAGCTGTCTCTGTCTGATCAGGAGTTGTTGTTTGCGGGATATCTGGATGGGGCGCGATCCACAAAAAACCTCAGCGGTTTGGCTCCTTTTTTGGCGCAAACCCTCACCGACATGGCCCAAAGCCACGGAGTGGAATTTGATCCCTTTGTGATTCCCTCCACAGCGGCACTGGTTCCTTATGCGGGTGATGTCACGACATCGATCGCTCGCCAAAAAGACGGATTGTTCGTGGAGTCGAAGAATCCACAGCTCGCGATTGCGTTGGTGATGGCCCTCGGATCGGTCAAATCACTGTTTCGCGGCGAGTATGAAATGCTGCTGGAAGCCAAGCGGCAACGAGCCCATTCCGTGGAACACGCGGGACTCGGCAGTCCCGATGGCCAGGTTGTTCCCGCCGCCGCCGTGAAGCCAGAGGCACCGAAGGAGCCTGTCGCTGGAGCGGTCGCGCGACGCGTCACGCCTTTGCTATTGAGGGCCCTCGTCCCCGATGGGGTGCAGATCATGATCCCGGACGAAGCCTTTCAGCCACCATCACCCGAAGTGCTGCAGATGCGAGAAGAGCGACGGAAGCTAAACGAAGAGAAGCGACGTCAGCGACTAGAACGCCGTGGCTTGCCACTGCCGCCACCGCCTCCACCACGTTAATGATCACGTTCGACCCTCGGACATAGCTCCATTTTTTCGTGGGATGGGCTTCAAGCCCTTCGCCCTTTCACGAGATCACGAATTGCTATCCGATGCGAGCGATTCGCAGCGGCAAATACAAGTTGATCTTCAACATCGCGAACCCGTTGCCGTACCCATTTGCTTCAGACCTGTACGACTCACCGACTTGGCAGGCAGTCGTTCAGCGAAAGACACCAACGGAAGTCTATGGCCATTGGACCGTGCAGGATTATGTGCATCGACTACGTTTTGAACTGTTCGACCTGCAGGCTGACCCCAATGAGACAAGGAATCTAGCCTCAGATACGGATCACAAAGAACTGCTGGAGACCCTTCAATCCAAGCTGCGAGCCTGGCAAAAGCAAACGCAGGATCCCTGGGAATTGAAGTGGACTTACGAGTGATCCGCGGTTCGTTCCAAGGGCAACAATGTCAAAACACCGCTTCACACTCGTCGCCATTTCACTTTCCCTCGGCGTGACACTTTGGCTTATTTCAGAGTCATTCGTGTCCTATGCAGGATCCGTAACAGCGCGCGAGATGCAACAGCTTTTCCAAATCAAAATCCTCTGTCTGGGGTCGCTGATTGCCCTCCTTCAACTGACCGCAGTGATCGTGCTCTCAATCGGGCGAGCGGATCCCAAATCTCCGTAAACTCACGTTCTGCAGCTTCGGAATCCGTCCGCCGGATAGGTCTGCTTTTCTGACGTTGTTTATTGGAAACACGTGGTTTTGTGGCATCACGAGCGCTGCCAGAAAACAACGCCCGCGACATAACCGCGATCCTATCCTCGCAACGCAACATGCACAGCAAAAAGCACTTACAGCAACATATAAAGAACAGACACAGGTCTTGGCACAGGGCTTGCCTTAGTGAAGTTCATCAACTTCAAAAGGTAGTCGCCAGCCAGAAGACCAGCCATGAGCATCATCGCTTGCCAGCCAGTCAATCACCACCATCACCACCACATGCATGCTCATCGGCACCGACATCTGATTCACCTGCACGCTCATCGCCAGCTGAAAATCGTCCCCCACGTCGCCCCCAACGGTCGTGTCACTTCCAAGGTCGTCAGCGGACCAGGCTCGCTGATTAACGTCCTCGCTTAACGACGAACTCGCTCTCGTGGCCCGCATCTGGCGGCGCCCCCCTCTAAATCATCTAACTCGCTTTCCGACTCAATACCCTCTCAAAAAAGGCTCTTCCCCGGATCATCGGGCACCGCCGATCGGTCAATTCCGGGCGATCTATGACCGAGATTCTGACAACCGGGTTGAGGCCAAACCTGCGGAATCGTAGAATCCGCATTCGTTTGGAAGCTGACCTGCGGTCCGTTCCGGCTGGCAGACCTTCCCAAGATTCCGTTGACTGGAACGTCGCGAGCTACACGGAGTGCCTGTTTGATGTCGAATTATCTTTTCACCAGTGAATCGGTCAGTATGGGCCACCCCGACAAGGTGGCCGACCAGATTTCCGATGGGGTGCTGGATGCCCTGCTGGCTCAGGATCCACGTTCGCGCGTGGCCTGTGAAACACTGTGTACCACGGATCTGGTCGTTCTGTCTGGTGAAATCACGACACAGGGCAAGATCGATTACGTTGAAATCGCCCGCGATGTCGTCAAAGACATCGGCTACACCTTCGACAACGTCGGTTTCCATCACGAAACCTGCAAGGTGCTGGTCGCGATTCACAGCCAAAGCCCAGACATCGCCATGGGTGTCGACCGCGAAGGGGCCGGCGACCAGGGTTTGATGTTTGGTTATGCCTGCAATCAGACCCCTGAGCTGATGCCGCTGCCAATCGCCTTGTCGCATCGCATCATCAACCGCCTGACGGAAGCTCGTCAGAAGAAGGAAGTCGACTGGCTGCGTCCTGACGCCAAGAGCCAAGTCACCGTTGAATACGATGCGAACAACAAGCCGATCGGTATCTCGGCTGTCGTTGTTTCAACTCAGCATCATCAGGACGTGTCGCAAGCCGACATCGCCAAGTTTGTGACCAATGAAGTCGTGAACAAGTCGGTCCCTGCCGAACTACTGTCTTCGAAGACCAAGTACCACATCAACCCCACGGGCAACTTCGTGGTGGGCGGTCCTCACGGTGACACCGGCCTGACTGGCCGCAAGATCATCGTCGATACCTATGGTGGCTGGGGCCGTCACGGTGGTGGTGCCTTCAGTGGTAAGGATCCAACCAAGGTCGACCGTTCCGCAGCCTACATGGCTCGTCACGTTGCCAAGAACATCGTCGCCGCTGGCTTGGCCTCGGAATGCGAAGTTCAACTGGCTTACGCGATCGGTGTCGCCGATCCAGTCAGCATCCGCGTCTCCACCAATGGCACCAGTGTCATCAGTGAAGACAAGATCGTTGGCCTGGTTCGCGAACACTTCAAGCTGACACCACTGGGTATCATTGAGTACTTGAAGCTGCGTCGACCAATCTACCGCAAGACCGCGAGTGGCGGCCACTTTGGACGTAACGACGCCGACTTCTCCTGGGAAGCGACGAATAAGGCTGCCGATTTGAAGAAGGCGGCCGGAATTTAAGCTGCGATCGCCGATGACATCAACCGCGCTTTCGGGAGACGACCTCCCGAACGCCGGTTGGTTCATCATGATGACTTAATCGATTTGCGACTGTCGGATGGAAGGGAGTCCATGCCGGATCAAGACGCTTTTAGAGCTTTGACGCTCGCAGGCCCACGGCGGCATTCATTGGCCGTATGGATCTGGTCGGCGTTACTCATTGCCGATGTCGTGCTGGCAACTCGTCGCCTTTCGGGCCAGTTCACGGAATCGCTGCCGGCGGCACTCGCCACCTTCAGCGGCCTGATCATTGCGATCACATCGTTGGCCGCGTGGTCTTTGTACACGTCCGTCCCTCGGCCGCAGACTACAAAGCTGCTCTCACTTGCCCCACAAGCAGTCTCGTTGGCCATCACCGCGATCTGGTGTTGGGCACTCTCCGCTGCGACCAGTCCGCTGGCTGCGGGCGTGTTGTTCTCCATCGTTCTTCTCCAACTTGGTGTGCTCGCAGCGTCATCAGACCTGACGTGGAGTGAAGCTCCACCACGAATATCGCATTCTGAACTTCCAGTCATGCCAGAGATGCCGGCCCCTGTTGTAGCGACCATTTCAGAGCCGACATTCTCTGTGCAAAGTGACGAGCCGTTCGTCGAGGAGACGGAGTTCGCCGAAGAAGGGTCAGGGGAGATCGACGAAGGCCAGTCGCTGTGGCTGTCTCGCCGCACGACCGATGACACCGAGCAGATCGAGGGTTGGGTCCGAGTCGAATTCGCGGCCGGCCAACGGGAAACAATGATCCACGTCGCGTTTTGCCCTCCATTACCAGGCATCCCTGAGATCGAAACCGAAGACCTGGAAGGATCGGATCTGGAGATCCGCGTCGCCGCGGCCTTCGCGTTCGGTGCCAGGATCTCTGTGCGTCGCAGCAACCCCTTGGAGGAATCGACCACAGATCGAGTTGGATTCTTCGCGCAAGCACGCGCGGCCAATCGCGCCGCTTAGATTGAGCATCGCAACGAATGGGTTTTCGACGGGAATAGCCACGCTTCACTGAATGCCGTGCAATCCATGCTGACATTCTTCAACAGTTGGCGACGAACAACGGGCTGCGTTCTGCTCGCAATGGCACTCGTTTCAATGGGCGGGTGGATAAGAAGTCGGCATCTTCAAGATCAGCTTATCATCGCGCATCAGAATTCCGTCCACATTCTCATGTCCATGAACGGCGCGTTGGCCTGGTCGCGTTCTTCGCCATCTTATTTGACCGCCCCCATCTATTGGTCATCAAAAAGATTCAACAAGGCGATGGAAGATTCATGGGATGGTGCTGAGGTTCGTTGGAAATGGCAGCGCTTTGGTTTCGATTTTGGGGCCGGATCGTATACGGACAAGTCTTCCATTGGTGGAGTCTTTACTCGACGAGTTGAACTGTGGCAAATCCCGTACTGGGCTATCACCATCCCGCTAACACTGCTCTCCGCCTACCTGATTCTCTGGAAGCCAAATCGAGTACCGCCAAATACCGAGAGCCCAATTCATGCGTAGCTTCTTGATTGGGTGGAGAAGAAAAACAGGTTGCATCTTGTTAATGGCGGCCCTGGCATTGATGGCTGGGTGGGTCAGGAGCAAGTATCTATTCGATGTGTGCAATTGTCCTATGGGGCAGAACTATGCGGTCGCCCTGACATCATGGCAAGAATCGTTTGCAATCAGAGTTGGCTGGGACAAGGACGATCCTTGGAACGACTACTGTTGGGATACTCGTGATCATGACAACTGGGGCTATGTCAATGATCCCGAGTCCACCTGTTATCGTTTCAAGCAACCGATTCCAGACGGCAGCGGATGTTTCGTCACTTGGTACTTGCTGAGTGATGGAGCTGGAATTGGAGTTACTCCACTCCACCAACGCTCGTATTGCAAAATGGTGTTCGCGATTGTCCCTTACTGGTCGGTCATTCTCCCGCTGACTCTGCTCTCTGCCTACCTGATCCTCTGGATGCCGCAGAAGCGGGTACAAATCAATGCGTGAATTCTTCCACGGATCGCGGCGGAAAGTAGGCTGCGTCATGCTGCTGATGGCGTGCTTGCTGACAACTTTGTGGATTAGAGCACTCAGGACAGCAGATATTATCTCCGTTAGTGGCGATCACAGAACTGCGTATGTGGTTGCCTCAAATCAATACGGACTCATGGGCCTCTTGGTGTACCCGGCGGAAGCAACAGTCTCATTGAGGATTCCTGAGACAACCAGCTGGTGGACACGACCAAATCAATCCTTCAATCTCTTTGTCGATTGGCCTTGTGGGTGCGTCTGCATTGTTACGCACGTGATCGAACCAATCGCATTTCCTGATTGGGAAACTTACCCCGCCGTGAAGCGCAATTGCGTTCTGGACAAGATTTGGTGCGGATTCCACCTCGGCCACAATCTCTCCAATGCGCACGGCGCGTACAATAAAGAGATGAGATATTTTGTCGTCCCCTGCTGGTCGCTCGTGACCCCATTGACTCTGCTGTCTGCCTACCTGATTCTCTGGAAGCCACGTCGACTACCCCCACCAAAAACCGAAAACCCATTCAAGGCGTAGCGCCTTCCGTCGTTGGCGATGAAGAGCGCGTGCAGAAATTATTTGATCCTGAGGAGTTCTTCGACGTTGAGTGGAGGTGGGATTGAGCGGGATTTCATTTCGCGCGAGGGGAGCTTTGAATCATCGGCGAGTTCTTCTGGGGTTGGCGACGGAAAGTTGGCAGCGTTCTGGTGGCGCTGGCGATCACGAGCATGTGGATTCGCAGCGTATATGTGAAAGACGTCTTCGTTCCTCCGCAATGGGTTGGACTTAAAGCGTCATTGCTCTCGCTTGAGCATTCGATCGCCTACCAGCATTTCGATACCGCCGCTCCTACGTCGGAGCGTTTGTGGGTTTCGTTCTCGATTGACGGCTCCGAGATCAATGCTCCTGGCCACAACTGGCAATGGAGGTCTAACGGATTCGGCTATATTTCCGATCGAGGGAGGACTTGCCTGGTAATCCCATACTGGTCCCTCGCCGTCCCGATCACGCTTCTCTCAGCTTGCCTGATTCTTTGGAAGCCGCGGAAGAAGGCGGTGATTTGATGCGTGAGTTCTTCCGAGGTTGGCGGCGAAAAGCGGGCGTGATGACACTGGTAATGGCAACGGTGTTCTTGGGGGCATGGGTCAGAAACGTGGTCGTCACTGATCAATTCGAACTGGTGATCGGTGATTCGACGAATTACTTCACATCGACTGAAGGATATTTCCGATGGACTCGACATGCACAAATAATTGTCGGGGATCCGTCAGTGATGTGGTACTCCGTTCCCCATGGTTCTCCATGGCAACCACTTGATGAGCAAGCCGCGATTGAATGGCGATGGCGGTGGAACTGGTGTCTATTCGATTTCGGAAGTGGTCTCTTTCGAGGAGTTGCGTTGGTGGAATGGACGCTGCCTTGCTGGATTGGATTCCCCCTCACAGGCCTGTCTGCCGCGTTGCTAATTCTCAGCCCCCCAAAAGCTCGGCGGATCAAGGCGCCAGCGGAAGGACCATTAAAAACAAAACGCATCGTGCCTCTTGAGGAGACATGATGCGTTCGTGTTGTCACTTGTCGCTAACGAAGATTATTGAGCAGGTCGTTGAGGTCGGTTGCCACCGCGTCCGCCACCTTGTCCGCCGCCAGGACCACCTGGGCCGCGTCGTAGTTGGGCGACGTCGAAGTCTTTGCCCTTGAGCTTGGCGAATGCAGCCGTCTGGTCAGCGGTCAGCACAGCGGCCAGATCCTTGTCGCGGGTCTGATTCAACTCGCGGATCTTCTCGCCGTTTCCGCTACCAGCACCGCCGCCGCCGCCGCCTGCACCAAACAGTTCACGGCTCTTTTCGCCCGCTTCTTTGTTGATCGAAGCGATCTTGTCCTGTTGATCTTGCGTCAGCTTGAGTGCCTTCACCACTTCGGGATCAGCATAAGCTTGTGCGCCTTCGGCCTGCACGAGGATCTGGTCCAGTCGTTCGACTTGCTTGGCGTCGAGAACCGCGGCCAGTTTTGGCTTGTACTTTTCAGCAACGGCCTTGCTGGTCTCAGCCTGCTTGGCCATCATCTCGGCCATTTTCGTGCGGCGTTCGCTTTCTGGAAGATCGCGCAAGCCTGCGAAATCGCCGCTTGGTCGCAGTTCGGCGCGAGCTTCTTCGCCGAGAGTCTTGACCTTGGCGATTTGATCGTCCGTCAGGGCCAGTTCCTTCTGGACGGCTTCATTTCCCGCCAACGTGACCGCTGTCTGTCGACCACCCATCCCGAAACCACCACCACCTCGACCGCCGCGGCCACCTGCGCCTCCGGGCTGCGCGAACGCACTCGAGGCCATCAATGCTGCCATTCCCAATGCTGCCAGACCTGTCCATGACCCTAAACGCATCATTCCACCCCTTTATGAGAATAAGGAAGGACGAACCCAGCCGTCGCACTTGCAACGCTCCGCCCAGCATCCAACACCGCGATCGACAAATCGACTCGGCACTGTGCCTCAATCATTTGCACGAGAGCACTTTTAGCCGCGATGCGTCCGCATCAAAGAACTCATCTGACTCCCCGCTGGAGACACACTTTTTCCGCGTCTCCATTCAGATGGAGCGATAGCATACGAAGGCAAACCTTAATGACAGATGAAGTTGTGCCGGATCATTGACAGCCTTCGCTAAGATTGGCCAGTTGGATTCGATGTGACGTGGTCGACCGCGAGGCGACTTAGGCCGCAGATCACCCGTCTACTTTCGCTAATCACCAAGGTTTCACAAGATGATCGCAGAAGGACCGAAGGATATGCGAGTTTTGATTGTCGAGGATGAACCAGATCTGCAGCGAGTTGTCTGGACTTGCCTGCAGGAAGAAGGGTACGTCGTCGATGCCGCCAGCGATGGGGAAGAGGGACTGTATAAGGCCGCAAACTGGGACTATGACGTGATTGTCCTGGATGTGATGTTGCCCAAACTCGACGGCTGGCAGGTGCTGGCCCGGCTGCGAAAACTCAAGGCGACTCCGGTGTTGATGCTGACCGCACGCGACACCGTCCACGACCGGGTTAAAGGCCTCGATGCAGGCGCTGATGACTATCTAGTCAAACCATTTCAGTTGGCGGAACTGCTGGCTCGTCTGCGAGCGCTCATCCGACGGGCGGCGGGTCAGTCCCAGCCGGTCATCGAAATCGGCGACACCCACATCGACACCGTGTCTCGTACGGTCACCCGAATTGGGTCGCTGATCCCGCTAACCGCCATGGAATATTCGCTGGTCGAACTGCTGGCGTTGCATCGCGGAAAACTGGTCACGCGATCGATGATTTATGACAAGCTGTACGACGAAGATGATGATACACTTTCGAACCTTGTCGACGTTCACGTCTCAAACATCCGCCGCAAATTGGGTCACGAGTTCATCACCACTCGTCGCGGTCAAGGGTACATGATTAATGATTAAGTCGCTTCGCTGGCGTCTGCAGTTGTGGCACGCGCTGCTGCTGACGACCGTGCTGATTATTTTCGGCGGGGTCGTGTATGCATTGCAGTGGCAAACTCGATTGCAGCAGGCCGACGCGGAACTCGATCGAGTTGCGTCGGTGCTGACATCACGCCTGCGAGGCTTATTTCCAGTCCCTCGATCACCGAACCCCGGACCTTGGCGACCACCCAGCCGTGGGCCGGGATCTTCGCGCCCACCCGAGCAGACCGAGGATCGGGGAAGTCCGCTGATTGCCGACGCGCTGTTGCCGGCAAACGTTCCGCTCCCGGTGCCACCCCCCTGGCTGATTGCCCGTCCTCGCGATGATGATCAGAACGACGCACGCCGCCGCGAAAGCCGTGGTCAGCAGCGAGGCGGATCACGCGAAGAGGGGAATCGCGGGGGACGAAATGATCAAGCGCGGGATGGTCAGAGGAGTAATGCACCCGAGCCATCACGAGACGGAGCGAATAATGGACCGCGGGATCCTCGCGATCCGTCACGTTGGTTCAGCCCAGCCCCTGGCTTAGGACTGCCTGAAGAGTTCACTCATCTGTTTGAGGGCGACGAGCACAGCTTCTACTTCATTATCTGGGACAAGAACGGAACAGTCCTGGAGAAATCAAAATCGGTCGAGGACATTCCATTCCCGGATCTTCACACGCAAGCCGATGGACTTCCCGTCCGACAAGCTCGGATGCGCGACATGCAGCGGGAGGTGATTCACGTTTCGCGTTTCGACATTAACGTCCTGGTGGGGAGATCGCTGATTCCAGACCTCGCCGCGTTGCACCGAACCGCCTTCCGCCTGGTCCTGACCGGCCTGGGAGTGTTGTCAATCGGCCTGGCCGGGGGTTGGTGGTTTTCCTCGCGCGCCATTCGCCCGATTGCAGAAATGTCTGCGATTGCGGAATCGATTTCAGTCAAAAATCTGTCGACTCGTATCAATGTGAGCTCGACGGCGACGGAGCTTGAGCAACTGGGGACAGTGCTGAACCGGACGTTCGATCGATTGCAGTCGGCCTTTGAGCGACAGGGCCAATTCACGGCTGACGCGTCGCATGAGTTGCGGACGCCGGTGGCGGTGATCTTGTCACATGCGGAGTTGGCCCTGTCACGGCCGCGAGCCGTGGGCGACTACCAGAACACGATCCAAGCCTGTCGGCGTGCAGCTTTGCGCATGAAAACGTTGATCGATTCATTGCTCCTGCTGGCTCGCTTCGATTCCGGCGAACCCGAAATTGAGTTGCGACCTGTCGAACTCGATCGACTGGTGGTGGATGCTGTCGAGATGCTGCAGCCACTGGCCGATGAGCGACATGTCAAACTGAGTTGCCGGGCCGAGCCAATGACGATTGATGCCGACCACGATCGACTCTTCCAAGTCCTCACGAATTTGCTGAGTAATGCCATCCGGTATAACAAACCCGATGGTCGTGTCGATGTGGACGTGACCAGCGATGAACATTCGGCGATCATTCGCGTGGTCGATACTGGAGTGGGCATTCCTGCCGACGAATTGCAGCACGTGTTCAATCGCTTTTACCGAGTCGACAAGGCGCGGACGACAGCGGAAGGAGGCTGCGGTTTGGGCTTGTCGATCTGTCAGACGATCGTCGACGCTCACCATGGATCGATCAACGCGTTCAGCGAACTGAACGTTGGCACAACAATCGAAGTTCGACTGCCGCTGGTACAGATCTCGCCCGAGCCTGGCGTTCAATCCGATGCGAGTGACAACGTAGACACGGCGACGAGCCTGACGGCTGCATCGGGGCGATAGGCGTTCAGAACCGCAGTCCCAATCCGGCAACGGGTCCGTGAAAATTCGTCGATCCAATCTGAAAATAATCGTATCCGGCAAAGGCTTCGACAGGCCCCAGCATCACGCCAGCGGTAGTGCGGTTGTGGAACAGCGTCCCGCGGCCAATTGATCCCACATCAAAGACGGTCGAGATCGTCCATGGCTTGCGGGGAAACCATTCCAGGCCGTAGGTAAAGTTCATCCCCGCGTCGGTACCGACGCGATCGGACAACCAATTGATCCCGAGACCGGCTCGCATTTGCGCATGTTCGCTTTGTGCAAACCGAAAGATCAGATTGGCGTCGCCAGTCCACAAGTGATCGGAACCTGCGGACGAAGACTCCATCCAGTAGTTGGATTCGGTATCGATTCCCAACCGACTGGCCGAATCCAGAACTAACCGGCCGCCGTAACGATTGAGATCCGAAGTCTCAGGAATGGCGAAGAACTGCAGATTTGCGGCCCAATCCCTGGTTGTTTCCTGATAGGGAGTGGTGAGAACCAGTGAGCCCGGCAGATCGTCGGCATAAGGATAAGCGGGAAATCGCGTTTCGATCTCGTACTGATCACCGAGCACTGCGATGGGAACGGTGAAGGGAGCGGCGAGCGCGGCCAAAAGCGCCTGGCCGGACAGGTCGCCAAACAGGCTGCTGCTGGAATCGCAGGTGCAGGGTGAGGCGTTGCAGCGAGTGCAGGACGATCCGGAGTGACGCTCGCGCTTCTCGTGTTTCTCTTTTTTGGGCTTCGATTCGCGCGCGGCGCTGCCAAGTTCGCTGAGGTGATCGCTTTCGGCTCGTATCGAGAATGGAAAGTCCGCGGCGGCGACCGGGGATGTGGCAGACGCGACACCGCATCCCAATACTGACAGGGCGAGCAAGATCCGTCGGTAGAAGTCGTGGCCCACGATTCGCTTCCGATTAAACTTAGTGCATCGTCAAACCAGTAGTCTGGAATTACCTTGTCAGCGATAATGAAGACCCAATCTCTTGGCGAGATTGGCTGCGTAGGATCGAGAGATCGCTATTTGCGGATGACGACTTCAGATCCCTTGACCAGAAAGTCATAGACTTCGATCACGTCTTTGTCGCGCATGCGAATGCATCCTCGAGACGCGGCTTTTCCGATCGAATCTGGTTCAATAGTACCGTGAATCCCATAGCTATCCCCGAGGTCGATCCAGCGTTCGCCAAGCGGATTGGAGGGATCATCGGCCGAGATCACTTTGCCATCGGGGCCGGTGTACTGCGGATTGTCGACTTTGTTCTGCACGGCAAACTTGCCAATCGGCGAAGCTCCGTCTTTGCCAATACCAACTTGATAGCGTCGGACGTAGTAGCCTTGCAGATGAATCGTCAGGGCATAGTTGCTGAGGTCTACGACGCCTGCAAACGGTCCCTTCAAGACTTTCAATTTCTGTCCGAGTTGGATTCGCTTCGGCTCGGTGCGATTGAGCTTGGCGAGATACTCCCACGTGAGTTGGTACTTGTTGGCAATCACGCGCAACTGGTCGTTTGGCTGAACGACATAGGGCTCAATCAGATGGGGCCGTGGCTCGAAGAAGATGGTCCGCGAGGTCTGTTCCAGCCGCTGCAGCAACTCGCCACGAGCTTCTTCGTGATTCCAGTACAACTTCGATAGAGCGCGGTGCGCAGGCAGGATTTCATCATTGGCGATCTGTTCATCGATCGCTTTCAATTCGTCCGCCAAGGGAACAGAGGCAGATCGTGAGGGCTCGAGATTCGACCCTGCAGGCTCTTCCGCGGCAGCCAGTTTGATGTCGCGATTAAAACGACGGGGGGGTTCGGCCAATTTCTGCGGTGGTCGAGTTTCTGCGACCCAGTCGAGTTTATTGGGTTCTCGGGGCGTTTCGGCTTCGATTGGCCCTGGGTCAGGGACAACGCGACTGGCAACGGTGGCTCGCCCCGGTTGCTCGCCCTGTTCCCATTCCGCTTTTGGCTCGGCCGCAACGGGAGCGGTGGCCTGCGAGGCGAATAGGTCGGGATCGTCGGCGGGCTCGACCGGAACCTGTGGCGGCTGTCCGAGTTCGGCGGAATCATCGCGATCGCCACTGAGAATGCCCGTGTTAGCAGCCCCGAGTTCGACGGGAATCCAGCCATTTTTCCAGGCCAAACCAATTCCCATTCCCACGCCAAACACAAGCACGGCCAGGAAAGAAGATTTGAAAAACTGCATATCAGTCGTCCATGACAGATACGAAAAATTAACATCGGCACTTTCGGCTTGTATCAAAACGTCCAAAACGCTGCTACGCGAAATTCAGCCCCGCCTTACGATGCAATGTGGGATCAAAAATGGGTGATTTCACGCACCCGCTTGGCACATCTCTTTCAGCCGATGCTGGTTACCTATAGAATCCAGTGTCTGATCGCAGGCTTCGTCAACGGAGGCAACTGCTTGCGACGTTCTCATCTGCCCCGACAGCTTCCCGCCTGATTGCTCCATGTTCGATCAACGCTACATCCGCAACTTTTCGATCATCGCACACATCGACCACGGCAAGAGCACCCTCGCGGACCAGCTGCTCTTGAAAAGTGGGGCGATTACTCAACGCGAGTTCCGTGAGCAAATTCTGGACGACCTGAAAGTCGAACGCGAACGCGGGATCACGGTGAAGGCCCGCGCCGTGGCAATCAACTACACGGTCGATGGCCAGACTTACGAACTAAATCTGATCGATACGCCGGGCCACGTCGACTTCCACTATGAAGTCTCGCGCAGCCTGGCCGCGTGTGAAGGGGCGTTGCTGCTGGTTGATGCCTTCCAGGGTGTGCAGGCCCAGACGGTGGCGAACGCTTACGCGGCGATCAATGCCAACCTGGAAATCATTCCCGCTCTGAACAAGATCGACCTGCCGGTCACGCGCGTTGACGAAGTGCTGGAGGAAATCGAGACGGTCGTCGGACTGGATACCGAAGATTGCCTGCGAGTCAGTGGCAAAGCGGGTATCGGTATCGATGATGTCTTCGCCGCGATCATCAAACGGATCCCGGCGCCGGGCGGTAAGCCAACTGATCCGTTGCAAGCACTCGTCTTCGACAGCAAGTACGATCACTATCGGGGTGTGGTGACCTACATCCGAATCAAAGCGGGATCGCTGCGCAAAGGCCAGAAGGTCTACTTCATGAAAGCCGGAACGGCTCATGAAGTGCTGGAACTTGGACAGTTCCGCCCGAACATGGTCCCATGCGAAGATATGGGTCCTGGGCAAGTCGGTTACATCGTCACCGGGATCAAGGTCCTGGGGAACGTACACGTCGGGGATACTGTCACCGACTTTCACAATCGAGCTCCGGCGCCATTACCAGGCTACGAGATTCCGCAGCAGATGGTGTTCTGCGGGATGTACCCGATCGATGCGACCGACTTTGAAAAGCTGCGAGAAGAGTTGCAGAAGATGAGCCTGAACGACGCGAGCTTCTCGTTCGCGCCAGACACATCGGAAGCACTTGGTTTCGGATTCCGCTGCGGGTTCCTGGGCATGCTGCACATGGAGATCATCCAGCAGCGCCTCGAGCAGGAAGCGGACGTCGATCTGATTCAGACCGCGCCGAACGTGACTTATGAACTGCTGCTGCGCGACGGCACGACGATCCTGATCGACAACCCTCAGCAGGTTCCCGACACCGGTAATATCGAAGAGTTTCGCGAACCGATTGCCAAGGTGCAGTTCATCCTGCCGACCGATCGCATCGGTTCGATCATGAAATTGTCGGCCGACCGTCGCGGCGTCTACAAGACGACTGAGTACCTCGGTCCGAATCGAGCTCAGCTCGTTTATGAATTGCCGCTGGCCGAAATTGTCTTCGACATGTACGACAAGCTGAAAAGCATCACGGCTGGCTATGGCACGATGAACTATGAAGTCATCGGGTACCGAGCTGCTGACCTCGTGAAGATGGATATTATGGTGAAGGGCGAGAAGGTCGACGCTCTGGCCTGTATCGTTCACCGCTCGCAGGCCGAACGTCGTGGTCGACAGCTTTGTAAGAAGTTGAAAGAACAGATCTCGCGACATCAGTTCGAGATCCCGATCCAGGCCGCGCTCAGTGCTCGGATTATTGCTCGCGAAACGATTTCCGCCGTCCGTAAAGACGTGACTGCCAAATGCTACGGCGGTGACATCAGCCGAAAACGCAAGCTGCTGGAAAAGCAAAAAGAAGGCAAGAAGCGGATGAAGCAGTTCGGTCAGGTCGAAATTCCGCAGAAGGCGTTCCTGGCTGTGTTGGATACCGGCGACGAAGATTAGTTTTTCGGGTTCCACAGGCAGCCGCTTTGAGCAGCCAGTGTCTTCCCGATCAAGGACTTGCTTGTGCCTGTCGATGCGCTTGCTCACCGGCGCGAACTTACTGACGCGGTGAAGGCTTCTGCTCGGCAAGTGGGCTTCAATCTCGTCGGCATCGCGCCTGCCATTTCACCAGCGGGGTTCCCCAAGCTGCAGGAATGGCTGCGGGCCGGATTCGCCGGCGAGATGCAATACATGCCGCGACGCGAGGCCGCGTACGAGCATCCTCGCAACGTGTCGGCGTCGGTCCGCAGCGTCGTCATGCTGGGGATCAACTATCGGACCGAAGAACCGGCCCCGCCCCCGGCGAACGCTGGCCGAGTTGCCCGCTATGCGTGGGGGACCGCCGATTATCACGACCTGTTGCGGGACAAGTTGAAGGAACTCGCGAACGAACTTCACAGGTTGCACCCGGGATGCACGACGCGCGGCGTGGTCGATACAGCTCCGTTATTGGAGCGCGACTTCGCTCGTCTGGCGGGATTGGGCTGGTTCGGCAAGAACACCATGCTGATCAACAAGCAAGCGGGAAGCTGGCTCTTGCTGGCAGCGTTGTTAACTGACTTGGACTTGATCGAGGATGCCCCTCATTCCACGTCGCACTGTGGGACCTGCACGCGATGTCTGGAAGTTTGTCCTACGGATGCATTCGCAGGGCCGCATGTTCTGGACGCGAGAAAATGTATTTCGTATCTGACGATTGAGTTGAAGGGCCCCATCCCGACAGAGTTGCGAACCGGGATCGGGGAATGGATGTTCGGCTGCGACCTGTGTCAGGACGTTTGTCCGTGGAACAAGAAGGCTCCGACAAGTTCGGCAGCGGCCTTTCAACCGCAGGCTGACCTCAATCCGGCCGACTGCATCACAATCTTAGAAATGACGCGTGGGCAGTTTGACGCACGGTTTGCGAAGACTCCGCTAGAACGTCCCGGATACGAAGGCTTGCGCCGGAATGCGGCGATTGTCCTTGGTAACCGTGGCGATCAGGCGGCGGTTGCGCCGCTGATCAAAGCGCTGGACGACGATTCGGCAGTGGTTCGCGGAACGGCCGCCTGGTCGTTGGGTCAGCTCGGTGGCGAACCGGCAGTGGCGGCATTGAAGGCGCGCCTGGAAGTAGAAACAGAACCGGGCGTGCTTGCCGAATTGCGGCAAGCCATCGCCCGGTCAACGTGACTGCTAACGGATCGATTCAATCATCTTCACAGCGGCCTCTTCGTCGTAGCTGTCTTCAGGCACGGAGAGCTTCAGGAACGTCGTCACGCCTGCGTCACCGAATTCGCCTTCAACAACTCGGTATTTTTCCTTCGACTCTTCGTCGACGGCATCCGAGAAGCGGAACGGAACTTGTTTCCCGCGGACAGGGAATTCTTTGATCTCCGTTTCGCCAATCGTCAGTTTCTTCGATTTATTGTCGCTGCCAGAGAAATCAGGCTTTTGACTTTGATCAGGTTTGCCCATTTTCACCTGAAAGTTGCCGAGCATCAGATCGCCCTTGCCCTCGGGGTGTCGGTACGTCGCCATCCGCATGGTCATCATGAAGTTATTCATGCTGATCGCATTCTCGGCCACGAATCCTTCTGGAATGTCGAGATCCAGAATCTCTTTGCTGATCGCCGCCACTTCGGCTGGCTGCGTCGCGATCTTCGGCCAGAACGAATATGCGAAGAAGCCGATCCCGCCGCCGCAGACCAGCATCAGCAGGAACATCAACCCGCCGACGATCAGAATCACCTTCCCGCAGCCAGAACCCTTTTTAGCCGGGGTCGGCGATTGAGCGTTGGGATTTTCCGGCCAAGTGTCTTGTCCCGTCATTGTCACTGTCCTCAGGTCGATGGAAAATGTCGCGAGCAGATTAAATTAACATTCAGCAAGCTGCGAGGGCGGAGAAATCCGAATCATTTTTTCGGTTTCGGTTTCTTCATCTCGTCCTCATCCATCGATTCGCTCAGACCGGGTTTCTCGGCGTCGTCCACAGACTCGGTCTTTTTCGATTTCTTCTTGTCGTTCGGCTTGGGCTCTTCTTTCACAACGACTTTCATTTCGCCCGTGACCTTTACGCCATATTTCCCGAGGAAGGTCGCTTTGCCTGCTTTGTCTTTGTTACCGGCCAACTCAAAGGATTGGATTCCCGGCGGCAACAGGAAGTACAACCCGCCGTCACCATCTTCATAGACGCAGCGGTAGATCGTCTGACCAGAGACAGCAACGACTTGATGCCCCAGCCCACGGACCAAGGCAGGCAGCGCCAGTGAATTTCTGAAATCGTTCAGGGCGTTCGGCCCGACCTTTTTCTCTTTCACGCGTTGATATTCGCTGGCGAAAAGCGTCGCCGCGGCCTCGACCTCAGCTTCGCGCATCTGCTCCAGATTCACAGCGTTGGTCCTTCGATACTGGGCTAAAGCGGGATCGCTTTGCGTATCGACCCGGTAGAACGAGGTCTGTGGGCCCGCGTTGACACTTACGGTCACAGCTCGCTTGGTGGCGCTAATCTGCACCTGCATCAAAGCACTTGGGATGCGAACGGAGGACTTCTCCAGCCCTTCCAGTACGGCTTTCATTTCATCCGGCGATTGCCGAAACAGGGAAGTCGGGATTTCGACCGATGGAAGTTCTAGAGTCGGTGCGGATTCCGCAGTTAGTTCGCCAACTAACTTCTCGGCTTGGAACCGCTGCCAGTAAGACCAGCCGATGAGCCCGCAAATGAGCAGACCGATCGCGACTGGAATCAACCACATCGGGACGCTTGATTGACCTCTCGCTTTCCGGCCGACGGAGCCGCGTGAGATGGGTCGCGAAGTCACCTCGGGCAATTGCCCCAGCTTCTGATCCGGCTGCGACTCAAAATCCATCGGATTCGCGGCGTCGAATGCTGGCTCGGCTTCTTCGAAGATCACCGCATCGGGGTCGCGAGCCGGTGCGGATGCCGTTGCCACCGGCTCGGGGCTCGGAAACAATCCTTCCAGTTCGGGAGCAGGGGGCTTGGGCTCGGTCCGCGTCGATGTCTTTGGAACCGTAAGTCGCCTGCTACAACGAGGGCACTTGCCCTTGCCGCCAGCAGCATTCTCGGGAACGCGAATAATCGCATCACAGCCTGGGCAGTTGAATTCGATAGGCATACAAGCAACAAAGTCATGGGTGAAGGAGCGGAGACGGCGGTACTGTAGTCTGCTCACTTTACTTGATCTCGGTATTGCCGTCACGCGCGACGGATCACCGAACGAGGGAACAATTCAGACGTTGCGGTTTCTGTCGCTGGCAACGGCGTTCCGAGTAGCATAGGCGGCCGATAAGTATTCCGGCGAGCGGGGACTTTTCCAGACGAGAGTTTCAACGTCACATCGAGGGCGTACTGATGAGAGCAGTCAGAGACAACTTCATCACCTTCAGCCTACTGTGTGGACTGACGTTCGGTATCTCGGCTGCTGCGGATATTCCACCTCCGATCGAATATCCCGACCATTCGAAGCTGCTGATTGTCAGAGATGCAGCAGGTAACGAGAAGCCCGTGACCACCAAGCAGGATTGGGCAACCCGAGTCGGCCACATTCGCACCAATATGCAGATTGTGATGGGGCGGCTGCCGGATGATTCCCGACGAGTTCCGCTTGATGTCGAAACGGTTTCGGAGGACCGGACCGAAAAGTATGTCCGGAGGAAGGTCAGGTTCACCCCGGAACCAAACGACCGAGTTCCCGCGTGGCTGCTGATTCCAATTGATCTGCAGGCAGACAGCAAAGCCCCCG
Organism: uncultured Schlesneria sp.; assembly: GCA_903840265.1. Lineage (GTDB taxonomy): Bacteria > Planctomycetota > Planctomycetia > Planctomycetales > Planctomycetaceae > Schlesneria. The sequence continues at coordinate 51,930 of CAIMFH010000187.1, forward strand.
CTATGTTGTGCCTGCATCAAACGACTGGAATTGGGAAGGACGAGCCCGCGGGACTGGGAGGCCTGAAGTCATTGCACTACGCTCACGAACTGGCCGAGCGTGGTTTTATCTGCATCGTGCCGGACTATCCTTCCTTCGGCGAATACCCATACGACTTCAAAAAGGAGGGCGCTCATTATGCCAGCGGATCGATGAAGGCGGTCTGGAATAATATTCGAGCGGTCGATCTGTTGGAGTCACTACCACAGGTCGACAAACAGAGGATCGGGGTAATTGGGCATTCGCTGGGTGGGCACAATGCATTGTTCACGGCAGTCTTCGATGAACGCCTGAAGGCACTCGTCACCAGTTGCGGGTTTACTCCTTTTCATGATTACTACGGCGGCAAACTCGCTGGCTGGACGAGTGATCGCTACATGCCTCGCATTCGAGATGTCTACGGCAACAACGCCGATCGAGTTCCCTTCGATTTCTATGAGATCCTGACAGCACTGGCACCGCGAGGCGTGTACTCGAATTCGCCTCTTCATGACGACAATTTCGATGTCGGCGGAGTTCGAAAGGCCTTTCAAAAAGCCAGCGAAGTCTATTCGCTGTTCGACGCCAAGTCACAATTGAAGTTGGTGACACCGGACGCTCCGCATGATTTCCCCGAACCTCAGCGTCACGAAGCCTATCAATGGTTGCAAGAAACGTTGAAGTAACGAGCGAAAAAGCTGCAATGGACGACGACGTTCGGGCCGCGATGAAATACCTGTCGACACCTGCCGGTTCCTTCTGGAAATGGGTGGACGAAGGAAGGTCGTTGCCTGGAATCACGGAGCGACGGTCGCCTTCCGTGAAGAAGTCGGAGCCGTTCTCGAGCGACTGCTCGTCCGTGGATCGCCCTCGTTTGATTCGGTCCTGATCCTGCTGGCGGCGACTCGACACTACTGGCCTGTAGATTCCGCGACCTGGCGCAACCAGTTGCAGGTTACCGATCTCGCTGCGAAACAGATTCAGCGGCAACCGCCACATTTGGTTGCTGGCAAACTATCCGTTTTTCAGGTCGTTTCGACGACAAATCGGTTCATGAGATTGGACGGGTCGCATTGGTCTGCCCCACCGTCGCGGTGACGACCGCAAATAACCTGGGCCACTTTGCAATCCTCAGCGACGATGGCTGCGTGAATGTTTATTCCCTCAATCTGTGACAACCGAAGCGGGGCACATGATAAAGGCGCGAGGTCCGCAGATTCGCCGTCTTCGCCGCACGGTGATATCGACGATCCCTGGCCACGAACATAGAATCGATGGGGTGATGTTGACGAAGTCCCTTGAGGAAGCTGGCATGATTCAATGGATTTGCCGAGTGATCGCTGTCGCAATCTTGGGTCTGGCCAGCGTTTCGTCTGCACAGGACAAACCGGCCGATGCGACGGCCGTCGCGAATTCTGACGCCAGCATGGAGAAGTCGGTCCAGCAGTTGGCGGCCCTCGTCAAGAAATCGGTCGTCGTCGTGACGTTTCGAGGACGCGATGGCGAGCGCCAGGGATTGGGATCTGGATTCATTGTCGACCCCAACGGGCTGATTGCGACGAACTTGCATGTGATCGGCGAAGGGCGGCCGATCAGCGTCGAATTGCAGGATGGTCGTAAGTTCGATGCGACTGCCGTCGAAGCGACCGAGCGATCCCACGATCTAGCAATTCTGCGGATCGATGCCAAAAACCTGCCCGCGTTGCCGCTGGGCAACTCAGACGAACTTCAGGACGGACAACCGATCGTCGCGATCGGCAATCCCGTTGGATTGGAGCGTAGCGTCGTCAGTGGCGTGTTGTCGGGGCGGCGCGAGATTGATGGACGAACGATGCTGCAAGTGGCGATGCCGATCGAACGGGGCAACAGCGGTGGTCCTCTGTTGGATCTGCGAGGCCACGTCCACGGCATCCTGACTTTGAAATCCTTGAAGACCGAGAACCTGGGCTTTGCCATGCCGGTCAACGCGCTCAAACCATTGCTGGCCTCCCCGAATCCAGTCCCGATGAGCCGCTGGTTCACGATTGGAGTGTTGGACCCCGACGAATGGAAGGCATTGCCCGGCGGCCGCTGGCGTCAACGCGCGGGTCGACTGCTGGTGGATGGCCGCGGCGGGGGACTCGGTGGTCGGTCATTGTGTTTGTCGACCATGGATTCTCCGACGATCCCCTTCGAAATGGCAGTCGAGGTGAAGTTCGATCCCAATGATGGAGCAGCGGGCCTGGTCTTTCATGCCGATGGCGGTGACAAGCACTATGGCTTCTATCCCAGTAACGGCGGAATGCGTCTGAGCCGCTTCGATGGACCTGATTTCAACGCGTGGAAGGTCTTGCGCGAGATCCGGACGCCGTACCTCAATAAGTCGGGTTGGAACTGGCTGAAGGTGCGCGTAGAGAAAGGTCGCATTCAGTGTTTCGTCAACGATGAGCTGGTCATTGATGAGGCGGACAAAGAGTACACGACGGGCAAAGTGGGACTTTGCAAGTTTCGGCAGACGGAAGCCGAGTTCAAAGGTTTTCACGTGGCCCCGACGATCTCTCGGTCACAACCCACAACGGAGACTATTGACCGTGTCTCGAAAGTGATTGCTCAGTTGTCATCGGACGCGGGTCTCTCGACCGCCGCCGAGTCACTGACATCCGAAGGTGAGGACGGGATTGCCGTCCTGGAAGCGCAAGCCGTCAAGCTGGAGCAGCAAGCCGCGCGGGCGCGAAAGCTGGCCGCCAATCTGCAATTGAAGCGCACGCTGACCGAATTCCAGAAAGTGCTGACATCCAAAGATGAGAGAATCGACCTATTGCGGGGTGGGTTGTTAATTTCGCGGTTAGACAATCCCGAATTGGAAATTGAGGCCTATATCAAAGATGTAGAACGTCACGCCCGCCGAGTTCAAGCGGATCTGCCGAAAGACGCCACCGAGGTGGCGAAGCTCACCGCGTTGAATCGATACCTGTTCGATGAGCAAGGCTTTCACGGCAGCCGCACAGACTATGACAATCGCTCAAACAGCTACCTGAACGAAGTGCTGGACGATCGCGAAGGACTGCCGATTAGCTTGTCGGTCCTGTACATCGAGATCGCACAACAGATGGGGCTGAACGTCGTTGGTGTTGGAATGCCTCAACAATTCATGGTCCGTCATGAACCGCGGGAGGGGGCCTCACAATTGATCGATGTCTTTAACCGGGGGAAATTGCTATCGAAAGAGGACGCGAAGAAGATCTTCGAGTCGCTCAGTGACGAGCCTTGGCGAGACTCTTATCTGGATACCACACCGCCACACTTGATCTTGGAACGGATGCTGCGGAACCTCTTAAGCACCGCAGCCGAGGTTCAAGATGCCGAGCGCATGCTGCGGTATGTTCAAGCCACGCTCATCATCAATCCAGATTCGGATCGCGATCGCTTCTTCCGAGCGGTCCTCTGCTATCGAACTCAGCAATGGGAGCAGGCCAAAGCCGATGTGCAGTGGTTGCGTGAGCACGAAACAAACCTCAGCGATCAGGCGATCGACGACTTGGCCGGTGCCATCGACAGAGATTCTCAGAAATAGCACTCATTCCCGCACCACTTTGAACAAGATCATTCATGCCAGCCAATCTCCCTCCGCAGTATCAAAAAGCCGAAGAAGAATACCGCAAAGCACAGTCCGCCGCCGAACGCTTTGAGATTCTCGAGCGGATGCTGGTGCTGATCCCCAAGCATAAAGGGACCGAGAAGCTTCAAGCCGATCTGAAGACGAAGCTCAAGGAAACCAAAGCCGACATCCAAGTCGAGAAGACGGCCCCCAAGGGAGGCAAGGTCTATCGGTTTCCGCGACAGGGGGCGGCACAGGTCATCATCATTGGTGGACCAAACTCGGGAAAAAGCCGCATTCTGCGGGACCTGACCAAGGCCGAACCGGAGGTGGCCGACTATCCGTTCACCACTCGAGAACCGATGCCGGGCATGATGGCGTGGGAAGATGTCACGGTACAGTTGATCGATACACCGCCGATCACAGACAGCCTGTTCGAACCTTACCTGCTGAACTTCGTTCGTTCGGCCGATCTTGTCGTGTTGACATTTGATGGGGCATCAGATGATTCCCCGGAAGCGACCGCGACAGTCCTCGACCAGTTCCGCCAACGGGCCACAGCACTCTCCACGATGACCGGGTTCGACGAAGATGACTTTTCGAAATTGAACGTCAAGACGCTGCTGGTCGTCACTCACGGTCGCGATTCTGAAGTGAGCGATCGCCTCGACTTCTTCCGCGAAATGAATTCCACAGCATTCGCAACCATCCAAGTCGACTTGGACCAAACCCCTGATCGGGAACTACTCCGTCGGTCGATCTTCGAGGCGTTGGGCCTGATTCGCTTGTATACCAAGGCCCCCGGCAAGCCGGCCGACTTTTCATCACCGTTTACGATTCCGATCGGCGGCACTGTCGAAGATCTGGCGTCTAAAGTACACCGCGATCTGGCTGACAAATTGAAGTTCGCCAAGATCTGGGGAACGAGCGCGGCCGATGGTCAAAGTGTCGGACGCGACCATGTCCTTGCGGACAAGGATCTGGTTGAGCTACATACTTGATCCAAGCGAGACGCTACTATTCGCTCTTTGCGGCGGAATCCATCAAGGATGTGAGTTGTGAGACAGATTGGATCGATTGAAGATCGTCAACAGGCCGAACGCTTCGTGGCGTATCTGATTGGCAAGAGAATTCCCTGTTCGTTCGATGGCGGGGATTCGTCCTGGAGGATTTGGATTCAGGAGGAAGACGATGTCGCGACAGCGAAAACCGAACTGGATCAGTTCCGCGCTGATCCCAACCACGAACGCTATCGAAATGCGGTCGCTCAAGCCGAGATTGTGCTGCGCCAGCAGTTACTGCAAGCCAAAGAGATCAGTCGACGGACGATTGATTTAAGGGACCGGTGGGCTCGGCCAACGATCTACCAAGGTCCCGCCACCGTTGCACTGATGGCCCTGATGGTGGCGGTCGGATTTTTGACCGGCCTGGAGCCAGTCAAGCACGAAGAACTGACGCGGCGACTGATTTTTTCCAACTACCCAACGATGAGAGAAATCTGGTCTGGCGAAGTCTGGCGACTCGTCTCGCCGATCTTCCTGCACTTCGGAATCTTTCACTTTCTGTTCAACATCATGGCACTGCGTGACCTGGGTTTGCTGGTGGAATCGCGAATTGGAACGATTAAGTTCATCGCGCTGGTCCTCGTCATTGCGGTCGTCTCGAACTACGCACAATTCGCAATGGGCCATGGGATCTTTGGTGGGATGTCGGGCGTGGTCTATGGGCTGTTCGGGTACGCTTGGATTCGCGGGCGATTGGAACCGAGCAGCGGCCTGTCGATCCCCCAAACGGCTGTCACCTATATGATCGGTTGGTTTTTCCTGTGCATCTTCCTCATCCCGAATGTTGCCAACTGGGCGCACGCGGGGGGACTGGTCGCAGGAGCCGCATTGGGAGCCTTCACCCCCGCTTTGAATGCGTTGCGGCGGCGATAGGCAACATTCGTTACTGGCCAACCAGTTGCATCACGGCTTGCCACTCGGCGGGCGTGACGGGTTGAATCGAAAGACGCATCCCACGCTTTAAGACGAGCATACCTGCGGTCGTCGATTCCTGCTGGAGGTGCTCGCGCGTGATCGGTGAGTCGAACTTCTGCATCAGCTTCACGTCGACCATGATCCAGCGCGGGTTGTCCGGATCACTTTTCGGGTCGTAGTACTTGCTCTTCGGATCGAACGCCGTGCGGTCGGGATATCCGGCCTTTACGACTTCCATCGTGCCGAAGATCCCCAACGGCTCTTCGCGGCTGTGATAAAAGAAGACGTAGTCGCCGACGCTGACATCATCTCGCAGAAAATTGCGAGCCTGATAGTTTCGCACACCATCCCACGGAGCAGTTTGCTGCGGGGATTTCGCCAGGGTTTCGATACCAAACGCAGACGGTTCGGACTTGAACAGCCAATAGCGACGATTGCTGGCAGCCGTTGAAGATTTCTTCTTCATCTGAACCTCTTTATCAATCCCATGGAAATGGGACTGATAGGACCGAGAGGACCTATACTCACCACCACTCTGCCGCGAGTCTTCTTTTATCCGTGTTCAATCAGTGTTAATCCGTGGCTAAACATCTTCGCCTCGATCCGATCACACTCGGCTTTGACGACGCTTCAGCGCTGCTGCGATGAATCCATCGAATAGCGGGTGAGTCAGATTCGGCTTGGACTTGAACTCGGGATGGAACTGCACGGCGACGAACCAGGGATGCGTTGGCAACTCGATCGCTTCGACCAGCGTCCCATTCGGGCTCAGACCACTCAGCGACATCCCCGCATCGGTGAATCGGTCACGATATTCAGGATTGAATTCATAGCGATGGCGATGACGTTCGGAGATCTCCGACGCTTTATAACATTTGGCGAGCAGTGAGCCTTCTTTCAATACGCACGGCTGAGCCCCCAGCCGCATCGTACCTCCCTTTTCGTTGATCGTCCGCTGGTCTTCCAGCAGGCAGATCACCGGGTCGCTCGATTCCGTATCGAATTCTGTGCTGTTGGCTTCCGCCAAGCCGAGGACGTGTCGAGCGTATTCAATGACCGCGACCTGCATCCCCAGGCAGATACCGAAGTACGGCAACTTATTTTCGCGAGCGAAACGCACCGCCTGAATCTTGCCTTCAATCCCGCGATGTCCGAATCCGCCGGGAACCAGCAACCCGTCGACGCCAGCCAGTGCCGAGGCCGCATCTTGTCGTTCCAGTTGCTCCGCTTCGATTCGCTTGATGATGACTCGCGTCGAATGAGCAATGCCGGCGTGATCGAGTGCTTCGTAGATGGATTTGTAGGCGTCGCGGTGTTCGATGTACTTGCCGACCACTGCAATCGTCACTTCGTGCTGTGGGTTCTTAATCCGTCGGACCAGTTCTTCCCAGTCATCCATGTTCAATGGACCGGAAGGAAGATTCAGGCGATCCAGAATCAGCTTGTCCAAACCATATTGGATCAGTCCAACCGGGACTTCGTAGATCGAAAACTCTTTGTCCTGCTCTTCGATGACCGCATGCTTTTCGACGTTGCAGAACAGAGCGATCTTATCGGCGTTTTCGCGTCCGAGCGGTCGCTCGGTTCGCACGATCAGGATGTCGGGTTGGATCCCGATCTCGCGCAACTGCTGAACACTGTGCTGCGTCGGCTTCGTCTTCAGTTCGCGAGCCGCTTTCAGGTACGGAACCAGTGTCAGGTGGACGAACAGACAGTTTTGACGACCGATATCCAGTGGGATCTGGCGGATTGCTTCCAAAAACGGCAGACCTTCGATGTCGCCGACCGTTCCGCCCAGTTCCGTGATAACCACGTCCACGTCAGGTGATGCCAGACCGAGGACCGCCGCTTTGATTTCGTCGGTGATATGAGGCACGACCTGCACGGTCTTGCCCAGGTATTTTCCTTCGCGTTCCTTCTGAATCACCTTCAGATAGATTCGGCCCGAGGTGTAGTTGGATTCTCGCGAGAGGGGGCTATTGGTGAAGCGTTCGTAGTGACCCAGATCCAGATCCGTTTCAGCACCATCATCCAGCACGTAAACTTCGCCGTGCTGAAAGGGACTCATCGTGCCGGGGTCGACGTTGATGTATGGGTCGAGCTTCTGCATGCGGACTCGCAGGCCGCGGCGTTCGAGAATCGTGCCAATCGACGCCGAGGTCAGGCCCTTGCCGAGCGAACTTACCACGCCACCAGTCACGAAAATATGCTTGGTCATCAATGCATTCTGCCCCCCGTCGCCACGTCCAAAAGCAAACGTAAGGCGATCGAGGAAAAAATAGAACTCGGAACAAGATTGCGAAAGACGGCAGTTACGATTGCCAGTCTTGGAGAAACGTCACAGGCGGAATCACTTGGCAGCCGTCGAGCGTTGTCGCGCGACGAACCGAGCATAATCCTCCGGCGTGTCGATGCCAACCGAGTGATGCTCGACAACTGCCACCTGAATGCGAGCTCCCGCTTCCAGAGCGCGCAATTGTTCAAGTTTTTCGAGTTGTTCCAGTCGAGACGGCGGCAATGTCGTCAGTTTTCGCAGGAAATCGGCCCGATACGCATAAATCCCCAAATGCAACAGCCACGGCTGATCTGTGGCGAGGGCTTCGGCAGCATCGCGATCGCGACAGAACGGAATCGCAGCGCGGCTGAAGTACAACGCGCGTCCGTCTCCACCGACCACCACTTTGACGCACGACGACGCCTGAACCTGCTCCAGACTGGTCATCGGCGTGGCCAGCGTCGCCATTTCGGCTCCGGGGCAATCGACCAGCGCCGCGACCACCGCATCGATATTGGCAGGGTCTATCTCGGGCTCGTCACCCTGAATGTTGACAAAGATGTCGCCATCGGTGCAGCGGCGGGCGGCGATTTCTGCGATCCGATCAGTACCGCTGGGATGCTCGCCCGTTAGCTCGCAGGTCGCTCCGAAACCTTGAGCAATCCGCTGGATCTCGTCGCTATCGGCCGCGATCAGGATCTGCTTCAGCGACGTGGCCTGTGACGCCGCTCGCCACGTGTATTCGATCAGTGGCTTGCCGGTCTCGGCCAGCAGCAGCTTGCGAGGAAGCCGAGTCGACTGCAGCCGAGCCGGAATGATCCCATAGACATTCATCTTCAACCTCCTGTTGTCGATTCTGAAATTGGCCTTACTTAGACCTAAGTTAGGCGGAAAGAATGACAAGGGAGAAGAGTCACGTCAAACAGACGGAACCGAGCGTCAGCATGGGCCCACGTCACTCACTTCAATTTCGCTCGTTTGGCGGTGACGTCAATCCGCAGGGTGGTGAGGTGGGGAATCCCATCCGCGCCCGCTTCCACCTTGCTATCGGATGCGGTGATCGAGAAGACATCCCAGCCCGCCTCGCCAAATTCGTTCAATTTGGTTTGCAAAGTTCCTGTGTCCACGTTGGCCGTGGTGTACTCCCATATGATTCGAGCAGGATCATTTTGGGCCGCAACGGGCTTGGCAGAACCTGCCGAAAGTACAAAGCAACTGGCTCCAATACCGATCGCAGCGCACAACAATCCGTTTTGAATTTGCGATTTCATCTTAGTTCCTTCGGTCAGAAACAGATCACGCCAACAAGTCACGAACGACTTCGCCGTGAACATTCGTGAGCCTACGCGAGATACCGTTGTGGTAATAAGTCAGCCGCGTGTGATCGATGCCCAAAAGGTGCAGCACGGTCGCGTGGAAGTCATGCCAGTAGACGGGCCGATCGACGGACTTCCAGCCGACATCATCCGTGGCTCCGTAACTGATCCCGTGCTTCAATCCACCGCCCGCCATCCAGACGCTGAAGCCGTACATGTTGTGATCTCGACCGCCGCCGACAACATTCGCGGCGGACTGCGTAAACGGCGTGCGGCCGAATTCAGTCGTGAACAACACAAGCGTGTCATCCAACATCCCGCGCTGGCGCAAATCTTTCAGCAGGGCGGCGATCGGCTGGTCGACTCGCAATGCTTCCTGCGCGTGATTCTCTTTCATGTTCTCATGGCCATCCCAATTGATTCGTGGCGACCCGAACGAGCCACCCGAAAACAATTGAACAAACCTCACACCTTGTTCAAGCATCCGGCGCGCGAGCAGACAGCTTCGACCAAAGTCCGCGGTTTCTTCGCGCCCGAGCCCGTAGGCCGCCTGCGTCTCGGCGGTCTCACCCGATAGATCGGTCACGCGCGGGATCGACATCTGCATCCGCGCGGCCAGTTCATAGCTGCGAATGCGGGCGGACAGATCGCTCTCCGGGCGCGACGCCATGTGCCGCTTGTTGATCTCAGCCACGAACGCTCGGACATCATCTTCCGAATCGGCATCGTGATTTTCTGTCTTGTCATGCCATTCGGGGAACAAGTCCTCGATCGGCTGCCCCTTGGTCCGAAATGCCACTCCCTGATGCCGAGCGGGCAGGAAGCCATTCGTCCAGTTGATGGTGCCGCCAGCGGGAAAGCCACGCGGATCGGGAAGCACGATATAGGCAGGCAGGTCCTCGGTCTCGCAGCCCATCCCATACGACAACCAGGAACCAAGGACTGGAAACCCGTTCAAACGAAAGCCCGTGTTGGCCTGAAACGTCGCTGGCGTGTGATTGGCCGAATCGGCGATCATCGAATTGATCACGGTCAGTTCGTCAGCCACACCCGCCAGATGCGGAAACAACTCCGACACCCACAGGCCACTCTCACCGCGCTGTTTGAATTCCCAGTCGTTCTTTCGCAGCAGGCCCACCTGGCCGAAGAAAGTCTCTGGCTTTTCGGTCGAAGTCAGCGCCTGGCCGTGAAACTTTTCGAGCTGCGGCTTGTAGTCGAACGAATCGAGATGACTGAGCCCACCGCACATGTACAAATGAATGACGCGGCGACACTTCGGCATCAGATGCGGCGGTGGATCAGCAGATTCACCCGGCGTTCCCGCGGCACGAGTTCCGCCATCCTTCTGCAGTAGATGCATGAACGCCGACAGTGTCAGACCATGTGCGGACCAGGACAAGAAATCGCGACGGTTCGGACTATTCATTGTCTCATCTCCCACGGCCATCGCGCTCAGTCGACAAACAGAAACTCGGACGAATTCCACATCGCTCGGCAAAACGCGGGCACCCCTCGTCGCTGGATGAACGTCTGGCTGAAAGCGACTTCATCGGCAGTCGCTTCACGTCCGAATAACAACAAGTACGCTCGACGAATCTGATCGGCGGACGAATCGCCCACATCGGACTTCAGTCGCAGAGCGAACTGCTCGGCCATCCGCAGACTGAAGGAATGATTCAAGAGTGACAATGCTTGCAATGGCGTGACGGTGGCAGATCGTCGCGGCGTGGTTGTCGAAGGGTCGGGGCAATCAAACGTATCGAGAAACGGGCTGCGCCCACCACGAGCCCACATGCGATACAGCGTGCGACGGTTGTTGGCGAACCCGGGGGGATCGATCGGATCGTAAAACTGCGTCCCTTTGAAGAAGTACGAATTCACATCCGCGTAACCTTTGCCGCCAAGTTCCGCATTCAATTGCCCCGCCACACACAGGATCGCATCGCGGACCGATTCGGCCTCCAATCGATGTGGATTCATCCGCCACAGCAATCGGTTGCCTGCGTCAACGGCGGACGCCTGCGGATTCAGTTGTGACGATTGTCGATAGGTCGCTGAACTCACCATCAACCGATGCAGGCGTTTGATCGAGAAGCGGCGGGGACCGTCCGCGGCAGCGAATTCACCGGAGAGCCATTCGAGCAACTCGGGATGGCTCGGCTTGCCCCCATTGAAACCGAGGTCACTGGGGGTTTCGATCAGCCCGGCCCCGAAGTGATAGTGCCAGAGGCGGTTGCTCAGGACTCGAGCAAACAATGGGTTATTGGCGTCGGTGATCCAGTTCGCCAGTTTCAGTCGGCGATGCGATTCAATGGCATCGGGCTTCAGACCAAAATTCGGATCGACACCCTGCAAGGCGACCAATCCGGCGGCAGCGACTTCTTCACCCAGCAGACTGACACTGCCGCGTTTGTGAATCTTCATCGCGGGAGCCTGAGTCGCAATCGCCGAGTAGATCTTCTGCGGCCCCGCTTTAGCGACCTGTGCGTGCTTCAATCGCAAATCGGCCAGTTCGTTTTGCTGCGACGTCCGTAAAACGCGTTGATCGACCGACAGCTTCGAAGCGATCTCAGCTTCCGTGATATAGGTATTCGTGGAATCGGAGCTGACGGCGACTTCTTCAGCAGACAACGCTCGGTCATACAATCGAGCACTGGCGATAGTGCCATTCAGCATGCGATTACCACCGGCATCGGTCCCATGACGAAGGCCAAACACGACTTGGGCTTTGCCAGAGACATAGCGAACTGCCTGATCTTTGCGAATGGGTTTTCCGTAAGGCTGGCCGTTTCGATAACAATCGATCGTTCCGTCGTCGCGATGAACTTGCGTGATCGTGACAAACTGTTTGTCTGCCTGCTCCTCGGCCGTCCCACCATACGACGCGGTTCGTTGAAAACCGGTGCTGCCCGGCATCCAACGGTTTGGTTCCAGTTCGCCATAGACGATCGCATCAAACGTCTGACCGTCGACTGTCTGTAAGCTGATCGCACCGCCGCCCGATTGCTGCAACGACTGCAACCGCACTCGGACTTGCAACGTCTTTTCGGCGAGATCCTTTGCCAGCGGAGCCGTCATCGCGAATGAACTGCCGTCGACAACCAGTCCCTCGCGTTCCAGCTTGGCGGTCCCGATCAATCGCGCATGCATGGGACCGACCTGGTCCTTCGCATCCCGAGTAAAATCCCATGCGGCAATTGGCACCGGAAGATTGGGCGACGGAACTTCGCCTGGTGTGCGACTCCGTTCCGCTAAGATTTTTTCGCGAATCGGCGAGTCCTGTTCCTGCAGTTGTTTGGTGAGCAGGTCGATGCGAGCTTGCCACGCGGATAACTGCCGGGTGGTTTCGGGTGGAGTGAACTCGCGCTCGCCATGATCCGCGCCGGCCAAGGCTGATGCGATCTGGTAGTACTCTTTGGCGGTGATGGGATCAAACTTATGGTCATGGCAGCGGGCACAGTTCACTGTCAGGCCTAGAAACGTTTGCCCAACGACACCGATCGTATCTTCCAGTTCATCCTGCCGCATCGTCGCGCGCATGCGATCGACAACCGGCACGACGGTGTCATGGGGCCCGGCCACGAGGAATCCGACCGCCTGCATCGCTGACACGCTATTCGGGGCGATGATGTCGCCCGCCAACTGCCAACGCACGAACTCGTCATAGGGCATGTCGCGATTCAGGGCTTGCAGCACCCAGTCACGATAGGGCCACGCATTCGGCCGCGGTAGATCGCGTTCGAACCCATTGCTCTCACCGAATCGAACGATATCCAGCCAGTGCCGCGCCCACCGCTCTCCATAATGAGGCGACGCCAACAACCGATCGATCAGGCGTTCATAGGCGTCTGGACGATCATCGGCGAGAAACTCGTTGATCTCTTCGGGAGCAGGAGGCAGGCCAAGCAGGTCAAACGTGACGCGACGAATGAGGACTTGCGGATCCGCGGGCGGCGCGGGTTCAAATCCGCGAGCGTTCAGTTGAGCCTGTACGAAAGAATCAATCGGTTCGCGGACTCGCGACACATCGCGAACAGTGGGGCAGACTACCTTCGATAGGGGTTGCAGAGACCACCAGTCATAACCCGCACGCTGCTCGGTCGAGACCTTCAGGGGATCGAGATTCCCACCCGTCCAGATGGCTCCGGCTTCAATCCACGATTTGATCGCTGCCTTTTCGTTCTCGGACAGGGGGTGCTTAGGTGGCATTTCGTCGGCCGAAATCCGCTGCCAGATTGGACTCTCGTCGGGTTTGCCGGGAACGACACCCGCACCACTTTCACCACCGGTTCGCAGCTTCTCCGCGGAAATTAGGTCCAAGCCCCCTTTGGCCTCGTCCCCCGAGTGGCAGGCCAGGCATTTGGACATCAGCAAAGGGGCGACCGACTTCTCGAATTGGCCCGAGGGAACTTCCGCTGCAATCGCGATCGAGGTCATCGCGATCATCGCCGCCAGGCAGTGGACAAATGACGTTCGAAATGGTCTTCGCATCAGCAACCTCCGCCACCAATCAACAAGAGTCGATTCACCTAGGCTACCGGTCTCTTCGGCGTGTCGCAACAGGGCTTGCGGCAACGAGACACCGGTGAACCGCGTCCCAGGTCGAAAGGGGGTTGGCCTAAGAACCAAGCACGAGAGCCAAACGTGCGGGCAACGAAGCAGGCATAGATCAGCGCCGCCTCCTTGCCATCCGTCGTCCGGAATCCATTTCTCTTGTTGCAGTTGCAGCAAACGCGACAGCCAAAAACGCCCGCGGCACGGCATTTCCGATATGAGCGCCGGTGGCTGATTTTGCGTGGCAGGGAGTTCGAGATGAAATGGATGACCCATCTGACCTGTTGGTTCAGTCTGTTTGGACTGTTTTCCTTTGGGTCGGCATTGGCGGAATCCCCCATTGCAAACTCGTCTCCATCGCAGCCGATCCCGCTGACGCTGAAGACCTCGGGTCCCTGGAAGATCATAGAGTCTCCCAATTTCCGTTGCTGGTCGCAGTTGCCTGAAGCCGAAGCCAGACAACTTACGGAAAGTTGTGAAGCTTGGCGTTCACGTCTGCGGACGGCTTGGATCACGGAAGCTGATCGAGCCGACTGGTCCCCGAAGTGCGAAGTCTATGTGCATGCGAACCAGCCCGCCTACAATCAAACATTACGTCGTCCCGGCGATGCCTCTGTCGGCTCCACCTCCATGAATTTCGATCAGGGTCGAACGGTCTATCGTCGCATCGATGTCCGAGCCGACGCCAGCGACTGGTCGAACGCGGCCTTACCGCACGAACTAACTCACGTCGTCTTGGGCGAGCGTTTCGGTGGTCATGCATTACCCCGCTGGGCTGATGAAGGAATCGCCATGCTCAGCGAATCTGCCGAGAAGCATCGCGAGCGACTGGAGAATTTCCAGGGCGTGTTGACCACGCGAACTACGTTCAAGATCAGTGATCTCGTCACCACGAAGGGAATGCCTGCCCCGCATCTTCGCGATGCGTTCTACGGACAGAGCCTCGCGTTGTCGTCGCTGCTCGTTCGCAAATCGACCCCTGCAAAATTTGCAGATTTCATCGAGGAGTCGATCCGGATTGGACACGACCAGGCCTTGAAGAATCACTACTCGCTCAACGGCGTAACCGCCTTGCAGCAAGAGTGGAACGACTGGGTGAAACAACCTCAGTCAGTCTCTTTTGTCAGCCTGCCAATTCAAGTTGGCAAGACTCCAGCGGTGGCCGCCATGCTCGAATGAGCAGGCCGGTCACCTGAGCTGATCAACTTCGTGAAGCGACAATCACCATTTCTCGCGATGGCTTCTCTTTGGCCCCTCCAGGCTTACGATCTGGAAATGTTGTTGCCAGAACCGCTGCGGCGCGCTACGCTCTGGGATAATGTTCCGTGGCGTTTCCGTTTTGTGCTCAACCGTGGATTAAAGGAACTGCATCATGATGAAGCCTTTGTTGGTTGCGGCGTTGGCAATTGTTGGATTGAGTTTCACAGCTGACAACGTTCAGGCGGGTCGACGATGTTGTCGTGCCCAGCGAAGTTGCGGATGCGCATCCGCTTGCAATACGTGTGCGTCGACAAGTAACCCGTGTTCGAATGGCTGCAATGCCGTCGCGCCGAATTACAATGGTGCCGGACAGGTGACCGATCCGAATACGGCACCGCCACCACCGCAACAGACGACCAGCACGAATGCTTACCAAAGCTACTCCTATGAACCAGCCGCGGCCCCGATCGCGAACAGCCAAGTGACCGGTTTCCCTGTGGCTCCGCAATCCTATCAACGAACGCCATCCAGTTTTCAGTTCCGTGGCGATCGTAAAGCCTTAGGTAACTACTAATTCGAGACATTGGCTCAAGCCGGACTCTTCGCCACAGCGCTTCGTGTGCGACGAGTCCGGCTTTTTCATGCGCTGACCGCGCCCCGCCTTCAGGCGTCAGACTGCGTCTTGCCGAACCTGCCAGTTTCGACTACTGTCTCGGACCGCCAATCTGTCAGATCGAAGAATGGCGGCAGTTGAGAGATGACTGCTTGATTATTGGCGTCGAAGGGAGTCGACGATGGGCTGGACCCGGAATACGGGGACCGTTGTTTCGCTGGCCGTTCTGGCATCGGTCGTTGCGAACATTGCTGTACATCGCCATTTCGAAGATCGCGCCCAGCGATTGACGACAGCGGCGGAGCCATATCCCGGAGCATTGATTTTCGATGCCCCGTCGGCAATGCCTGACGATGGCAAAGCATCCCCCATTCCCCGATCACTCGAAGATCTGGAACTGACGCAGCCAAAGGGATTATTGACCCTCGCGCTGCAGTCTGTGGAAACGGACGATACCAACGGCCAATCCATCCCGAAACCGGTTCCGCTGCCTCAAGAAGCGGCCCCCATCGAAGAGAATGAACAGTCTGACGAGCCTCGCGGCAAAAGCAGCTTTGAGCATCAGGCCGTTCGCAGCGTCATCGAAGACGAGTTGGCAGAATCATCACGCGAAGAACGCGATATCTGGTTCGACGAACTGAAGACCTTGCCCGCCGGAGTCGTGCGCGATCTGCTGCAAGTGCGCAAACAGCTTCGATCTCTACCACGGGCTTTGCACAAGCAAGATGCCCCCGCGGTTGCCGCTCCGCGGATTGCGGAATTGCCTGCCGAACCCGCCTCTCAAACGCGGCGTCAGACTTTGCCCGACTTGGTTCCGACGATGACGGCATTGGAACAGGCCAGCACACTGGCCAGGCACAACATCGCCAATTCAATGACTCCGGGGTACAAGCGGCTACGCATCAATCTTGTCGACGCCTACGAAGAAGGTTGGCATGACACAGCAGAGCGCAGGTCCGACGCTGCCGAACCGACCCCGCTGAATTTGCTTCCCGTTCAAGGGTGCCACCTTGGCGAGATTCTGCTGGATATACGTGAAGGCGTCGAAGAGAACACAGGCAATGAATTGGATCTCGCTATCCAGGGAGAGGGATTCTTCATCGCAGCTCGCAACGACAAGCCCGTCTATACCCGTTGCGGCTCATTGACGTTGGATGGTCAGCGCCGGATTTGCCTCGCACTGCCCGAGGGATCGCTTCTGCTGGACCCGGTGATCACAATTCCTGCCAATTGCGTTGAAGTCCAGATTTCGTCCAGCGGTGCCGTGTCGGCATTCCGCAACGCCGACGTCGCAGCCGAAGTAATTGGACAAATCAAGATCGCCAGATTCCCCAACTCGTCTCGCCTTCGGCCCGTTGGCAGCACACTACTTGTCCCCACCGCGGGTTCAGGCAGCGCCGAGATCGGTGACCCAGAGAAAGACGGTCGTGGCTTGATCGTCCAGGGGTTCCTGGAGCTATCCAACGTCGACTCCGAAAAAGAGCTGCGCGACATCGAGCAATGGCGTCAGTTGCTGCAGTCGTTCCCCTCAACGAGTCGCCCCCTGACCGCGAGCGGCAAAGAACCTCATTCGCGTTAGTGACAAAAGACTTGTCACTGCAACGATTGCAGGTTATTCATTGTCGCATCGACCTAGCCGTGCTCGCGGCGCAATCGACTTCATATCTTCAGAGGGGCGGTTGTCATGAAAATCGTGCAAGAGTTCCGGCAGTTTGTTCAGCGCGGAAATGTCGTCGATCTGGCAGTCGGCGTGATCATGGGTGCCGCTTTCGGCAAGATCGTGACATCGCTAGTTGCAGACATCATCATGCCCCCGATTGGGTATGTGATTGGCGGCGTCAATTTCAAAGATCTCCATTTTGAACTCCCCAAAGTTGAGTTGCTCAATCCAGATTTAAAGCCAGCGACGATCAACTACGGCGCGTTCCTTCAAACGACGTTCGATTTTCTGATTATTGCAATCTGCATCTTTCTGGTCGTCAAAGGGATGAATGCGCTGTCACGAAAGCCAGATCCGACGCCGCCCCCGTTGACAGCCTCTGAAAAGCTGCTCATGGAAATCCGCGACCTGCTGAAGCAGCAACAAGGCGCGACCGAGGAGTCTGCCACTTAGGCTTGCGATTCAAGTCGTCGACGGAAATGATTGCCCCGAAGATCTTTACACAGATCCGGGGCTTTTTCTTTTTTCGGCCGCCGGACTTCAAAGAATAATGGCGACGGCTGCAGCATCGTTCTTCTTGCAACACGATCAGCAGCCACGCAGGAGGAAACGTTGGTGAGTGACGACGGCGACCCGACCCACTCGGGACGGCCGGGCTCACCAGAGCGGCTGTCGGCAGATGCCGTCCGCGCTTTGTACCTGCTGCATGGTCGCGACCTGCAATTGTTTTTGACCGGAGTACTCAAGAACAGCGACGCGGCACAGGACGTTTGCCAGGCCACGTTTCAGCGATTACTCGAATCGGGGCACGAGGCAAAAGCGGAAACAACGCGAGGTTGGCTCTTCAAAGTTGGTTTCAACGAGGCCTTGGCGTGGCGACGAAGAGAATCACAGCGAGACAAGTTACATCGAAAAGCGGCCGCGACGGCTGATCAACCAAATATCGAACTGCCTGTTCAGTCACTGGTGCGAAGAGAAGAGATCGAGAAGTTAAAGCGACTGCTGCAGGACCTACCGACGGAACAACAATTGGTGGTCAGGCAGCGAATTCAAGAAGATAGGACCTTTGCTCAGATTGCAGATGAACTGAATGTCCCGCTGGGAACGGTCCTCACGCGAATGCGACTGGCAGTTCAGAAGTTACAAAAGTGGTTTGGTTGAGAGATCGGTGGTTCATGTCCGTTAATAGCAACGATCGAGATTGGCTGGCCATGCAGTACGTGCTTGGCGAGCTTCCCGATTCCGAACGAAACGCCTTTGAAGTGCGACTTCCAGCGGAAGTGGAACTCTGCGAGGCAGTGACCGCCGCCAGCCGCTTGATGCTGACAGCACACGCCGTCATGGAGGCTAATAGCTCCTCCATCTCCGTTCGACGCGATTCCAACCCACGGACACCGGGTCGTTCGTGGTCAGCCTTCGTCGCAACAGCAGTTGCCATGGCAATGGTGTTGTTGCTGGTCGTACGCATCCCAGTCAAATCCCCGACTGACGGTCGCGTGGCAAACGATCGTCCGCAAGCAGCCGAATTGGTTTCGCTCTGGCGATCGGGATCGGAGTCCAGCGATGACGACTCAGATGATATGGACGACGTCGTTGATAATGCGGCAGATGTGGCGGTCCCCAGTTGGATGTTGGCTGCGGTCTCGATCGAAGCAGGCCACGCCATCAATACTCCCTCCGATCAGGTGCAGGAGAACTAATGATGAAACTGCATCAAACCAACACGTTGTTCTGGTTGGCCGTCCCCGTAATGGCCATTGCCACCAGCTTTCTGAGCGTTTCCTCTGGTCGCGCTGATGACAAGACGGACAAAGCCACCAAGGAACGACCGCGGGCCGCTGCCAAGGTCGAGAAGGTCGCCGCCAAGCCTCCCGTTGTGGTCGTGACCCCCGAACGTGAAGTGGCCGCCATCGCGTTTGCTCAGGAAAACCATCCGGAATTGGCCTCGCTGCTGGAAGGCCTGAAGCGGAATGCATTCAAAGAGTATCAAGCCGCGATGATCGAATTGGATCGAGCCGTCGATCGGCTGGCCAAGCTCAAAGAGAAGTCGCCTGAACGATATGAGTTCGAACTCGCCGAATGGAAGATGACATCGCGCATCCGCCTGCTGGCCGCCAGATTATCGATGTATTCGGACCCGACCGTCGAGACGGATCTACGCAACGCGCTACGAGAACGACTGGAGTTCCGCATCGCGACTCAGCGAACCGAGCGAGATCGGTTGCAGGGACGAGTCAGCAAGCTCGATTCACAGATCGAAGAGATGACATCCAAAGCCGACAGCATCGTCGAGAAGCAGTTTGTGGATTTGAGAAAGACGTTGCCCGCGACCAAGCCTGCCGCGAAAGCCAAGCCCAAAAAGACGACCGCGAATCCGGTCGATGCCAAGGGAGAAAAGCCGTGACACGTGTTCAATGGACAAATGCCATCCTGTTTCTGACGGTGGTCGCCGGACTGCCGGTCGTCACACTCGCGGATGATGTCACGCGAATCGATGAGCGATTCGCTGTCGACACGATCACCGAAACACCCGACTTCCGGCAGCATGTCGTCCCGCTGCTAGGCAAAGTCGGCTGCAACGGCCGGGCCTGCCATGGCTCATTCCAGGGCCGCGGTGGCTTCCGCCTGTCCCTGTTTGGCTATGACTTCAAGTCCGATCACGAAGCGTTGACAGCGGGCGAGAAGCCACGAGTGAACCTCGCGAAGGTCACCGAAAGCCTGATGCTGCAGAAGCCGCTCCAGGTCATCCCGCACGAAGGGGGCACACGAATCAAGGAAAACACCTGGCAGCACAAAGTGCTGACTCGCTGGATCGAAGGAGGAGCCAAGCCGATTGGCGCTCAGACTCCCGAGTTCGTGCGGCTGGATGTGACTCCTGATGAAATCATCGCCAAACAGAAGGGTGAAACGTTCGTCCTGAAAGTGGTCGCCGTCTGGTCGAATGGAACTCGCGAAGATGTCACTCCCCTCTGCCGCTTCCAGACGAACAATGACCAGATCGCATCTGTTGAAGATACGGGCATCGTCACATCAACAGGCCCCGGCGATTCCAATATTGTGGTGTTCTACGATAACGGTGTGGTTCCCGTGCCAGTGATCCTGCCGGTCAGCGAAAACTTTGGCGACAAGTATCCTGCTGTCGCGACGCCAACGAAGGTCGATGAACTGGTCGTGCAAAAGCTGCGCAAACTCGGCGTCACCCAGTCCGATCTCTGCACCGACGCGGATTTCTTGCGTCGCGTCAGTCTCGACATGATCGGCACATTGCCAACGCCAGCCGAAGTAGAAGCCTTCCTCGCCGACACCTCAGCCGACAAACGTGCCAAGAAAATCGATGAACTGCTGGAACGACCTGCCTACGCAGCCTGGTGGGCCACCAAGTTCGCCGACTGGACAGGGAACAATGCGGGCAAGCTGAATAACAACAAGTCAGGAGTCGAAGCTACGACGCTCTCTGGAGACTGGTACGAATGGCTGCGGACGCGAGTTGAAAAGAACGTTCCCTACGATCAGATCGCTGAAGGAATCATCCTGGCAGTCAGCCGACAAGACGGCGAATCGTATGAGCAATACTGCGAGCGGATGAGCAGCTACTACAAGAAAGACTCGACCGCGAGCTTCGCCGATCAGCCTTCACTGACGCATTACTGGATTCGTCGCGAATTCAACAAACCAGAAGAACGAGCGATGGGGTTTGCCTATACGTTCCTCGGCATTCGCATCCAATGTGCCCAGTGTCACAAGCATCCGTTCGATCAATGGACGAAAGACGATTTCGATCGCTTCAAAGAGTTCTTCTCGCGAGCTCAATACGGGGTCACTCCCAGCAATCGCAGCAGCGAACAAGAGATGCTGCAGCACGCTGGCATCGACGTGAAAAAGCTGAAGGGGAATGACCTGAGCAAGGTCATCCGCGAACACCTGACCAAGGGCGAAGTGATGCCCTTCAACGAACTGTTCGTTCCGACACCAAAGCGAAATCCGCAGGCTAAAGAAGCGAAGAACGACAAAGAGAAGAAGCGTCCTCAAGTTGTTGCAGGCCGAACCGCCAAGATTCTCGGTGGCGACGAAATCAAGATCGAAGAACTAGGCGATCCTCGCGAAGCCCTGATGGACTGGCTACGAGACGATACGAATCCCTACTTTGCCAAGGCCATCGTCAACCGAATCTGGTCTGGATACTTCAACGTGGGGATCGTCGAACCGATCGATGACCTCAGCCTGGCCAATCCCCCCAGCAACGAAGCACTGCTGGACTACCTGGCAACCGAGTTCCGTAGCCACAACTACGACATGAAGTGGCTGCATCGTACGATTGCCAACAGTCGTACGTATCAACTGAGCTGGCACACCAACAGCACCAATGAATTCGACGAACGAAACTTTGCGAGAGCCGTCCCGCACCGACTACCCGCCGAAGTCGCCTTCGACGCCTTGCAACTGGCGACGATGAACGACGCCGACGCCGCAAGCTGGAAGACATCGCTATCGGGCCGCTCCATCGGTCATACGATTGTCGATTCTCGAGCCGGAGCCCGCGGCAAGCAGAGCTACGCCCTGGCGATCTTCGGTCGCTCCATCCGCGACTCGAATTGCGAATGCGATCGTTCTTCGGAAGCCAGCTTGTTGCAGACGGTCTACCTCCAGAACGATAGCGAAGTCCTGGCAATGATCGGTGGGAAAGGACGCTGGGTCGAGCAGATCCTGAAAAACGGCCGATCGGTCCCGCCAGAACGAGCTCAGCAAGAACAGAAGACTCGCCAGGCCAAACGACTCGCTGAAGCCGACGTGGCGAAGCTGAAGCAACGACTGCAGAACGCCGAAAAACGCGAGAAGCCCGAGATGGTGAACGCGATCAAAGCGGAACTGGCAGAAAGAGAACGCACGCTCGCTACCGAGAATCAGAATGGCGCTGCTGCTGCACCAGTCCTGCCTCCTTCTGATTTCGATCTGCCCGCGATCATCAAGCAAGCTTATCTGAGAACACTCAGCCGCTACCCGACTGAGGTCGAATTGGCACGAGCTAACCGCTACTACGAAGAGACCACCGATGCGGGTCGCGGCACACGCGACTTGCTGTGGGCTCTCGTCAACACCAAAGAATTTGTCGTCAATCACTAACTCAATCACGCTGTCCCGCTCAACACACGTTTCTTGCCAAGGATCAATCATGGCTGTTCATCGCACATGTGACGGAATCCAACGACGCGACTTCTTACGAGTCGGGGCGCTCGGTGCATCCGCGCTGACCCTCTCGAACTACCTGCGGTTCGCCGCGGCCGATGAAGTCAAAAATGCGAAGGCTCAGGCGGCAATCTTCATCAACCTGGGTGGCGGTCCATCGCACATGGACACCTTCGATCTGAAGCCGAATGCCCCCAGCGAATTCCGCGGGGAATTCAATCCGATCCAGACGAATGTCTCCGGGATCGAGATCAGCGAACACCTGCCCAAGCTGGCCCAGCAGATGGACAAGTTCGCCATCCTGCGTGGGGTCTCCCACTCGCTGGCAGCCCATGAATTGGGATCGCTCTATGTCAACACGGGCAACCGCCCCATTCCCTCGATTGAATTCCCCAGCTACGGCTCGGTCGTGTCTAAGGAACTTGGTGGTCCTCCGGACTTGCCTCCTTACGTCGCCATGGGAACCGGCTATCAAAAGGCAGGTTATTTGGGCGTTCGATACGCGCCACTGACTGCTGCGACCGCTCCAAAGGCAGGTCAACCGTATAGTGTTCGCGGTGTGTCATTGCAGAACGGCCTGACGGTTTCCAATGTCGAAGAGCGTCAAAACCTCCTCCGCGACCTCGACTCCACGTTCAAGGGAGCGGAAAAGAACAGTCAGCTACTCGACGGCCTGGATCGATTCGGCCAGCAGGCGTTTTCGATGATCACGTCGACGCGATCACGCGAAGCGTTCGATATCAGCAAAGAAACGCCCTCGTTTTCCGAGCAATACGGGCAAACCAGCTTCGGGCTGAATTGCCTGGTCGCCACGCGACTGGTGGAATCCGGGGTCCGTTTCGTCACCTTGAACTATGGCGGATGGGACACTCACCAGGACAACTGGGTCCGCCTGAAGACGAAGCAGTTGCCTCCGTTCGACGAAGGCCTGGCAGCACTGTTGAACGGGCTCGCCCAGAAAGGACTTCTGGCCTCGACATGCGTTTACGTCACGGGCGAATTCGGTCGTACGCCGAAGATCAACACTCAGCGCAATGGACGCGACCACTACGCTCGGGCGATGTTCATGCTGATGGCTGGCGGCGGAGTCAAGCCGGGCCAGGTGATCGGTGCCAGCGACGAAAAAGCCATGGGCCCCGTCGGAGACGGCTTTAAGCCCGATCGGGTCGCCGCATCCTTCTTCCACAACCTGGGGATCGATCCTCAAAAGGAATACCAAACTAACATCGGCCGCCCGGTGATGATCGTTCGCGACGGCGAAATCATTCCCGAGTTGTTCGCGTAATGGGCAATGTAGCCAATCTCGCCAAGAGATTGGCTGTTTACGACTCGTTGCGACACTTCACCTTATCGGACAGAATTCAAAGGACTGACCCTAATGCCAGCTATTGTCAAAGCATTGTGTCTCGGACTGATTGTGGCCCTCACAGCCTCAGCGAATGTTGCGCACGCCGCGAAGGAAGCGAAAGGGAAGAAGGCGAATGGCCAGGCCAACGCTGTATTCGCGATCCCCAAGGAAATTACGCTCACCGCCGAGCAGCAAGCCAAAGTCGACGAGATCAAGAAAGAGCAGGGGCCAAAAGTCGCTGAACTGACCACGAAGCTGGATGCAGTGTTGACCGACGAACAGAAAGCCGCTCGAAAAGAAGCGAATGCCAAAGCCAAGGCGGACGGCAAAAAGGGAAAAGAAGCCAAAGCTGCCGTGGACGAAGCGATGAAGTTGACCGACGATCAGAAAAAGCAGCAATCCGAAATGCAACCAGAACTCGCCAAGCTGCAGCTGTCGATCAAGGAACAGATTAACGGCCTGCTGACTGACGAACAGAAAACGCACTACAAAGTGCCGAAGGCGAAGAAGACCAAATAAGTCGACCGGGCGAGCTTCCCGTTCGAACTCTTCAGTTTGACATCACGACGGCCTGGCATGTGAATGCCAGGCCGTTGCGCATTTGTGGACCACGCAAATGGCATTCAAAACTCGAAACAGCTTTTCAAGAAGGAAACAACCTTCCAATCGCCGAGATGACGTGTTTCAATTGAGGGCTCCGAACACTCACCGCGGATTCACTTCATCAGAAACATCGCCACCGATGCGCATGTGCTTTTTTCGCCAACTGCCGTTCATTGTCGCCACTTCTTCCGGAATCATGCTTCTGCTAGCCGGTTGCAATAGGGACTCGTCGATCAACCGGACACTCGAACAAGCAACCAGACAATCTCAGCCAAACGAAACCCGTCATTATCTCGGCGATGAAGTTTCTGGCGAAGAGCGTCCGGCGCAACCTTCGGCGACCGCGAAATGGAGCGACGGAACAGCAGCATCGGGACTCAACTTTACTTACCGGAACGGATTAGAGGGCAAACAGTACACGATACTAGAGACTGTCGGAGGTGGTGCCGCCTTGATCGACTACGACTCGGATGGCGACTTGGACGTGCTGCTTCCCGGCGGGGGAACGATCTCTACAACGGTGCCGCTCAAAATCACGGGGCTGCCGACCGGTTTGTTCCAAAACGATGGGCAAGGACGATTCACGGATGTGTCGCAGATCATCCAGTTGAAAACGCTGCTGCCCATGTCACACGGCGCATTCGTCAGCGACTTCAATCGTGACGGTCATCCCGATGTCCTGATGACCGGATATGGCGGAGTCCGTTTGCTTGAGAACAACGGCCAGCAACTTGTCGACATCACCACTCAGTCGGGACTGACGCTGACCGAGTGGATCACGGCGGCAAGTTGGGCCGATATCAATCGCGACGGCTGGCCCGATCTGTTCCTGGTCGGATATGTCGAATGGGATCCGGTTCCCGATGAATTCTGTGGGGAACGAGCGACCCGTATTCGCGATGTCTGCCCTCCGCAAAAATATACGGCCTCGCGGCAACACC
Organism: uncultured Schlesneria sp.; assembly: GCA_903840265.1. Taxonomy (GTDB): domain Bacteria; phylum Planctomycetota; class Planctomycetia; order Planctomycetales; family Planctomycetaceae; genus Schlesneria. The sequence goes on from CAIMFH010000187.1 coordinate 77,198, forward strand.
TGTACTTGAACGACAAGAACGGGACTTTCTCCGAATTAAAGGATGCATTAGAAGGCGAAAGTCGAGGCAAGGGACTTGGTGTCGTCGCCTTGGACCTGAACGACGATCAGTGGATCGACTTCTATGTCGCCAATGACCAAGTCGCCAATCAACTCTATCTGGGAGGCCCGACCTTCCCGCTGCGCGAAGTCGCGGTCACGTCGGGGACTGCCGGAAGTGAATTCGGTGCCCCCGAAGGCAGCATGGGCGTCGATGCCGCCGACTACAACGGCGACGGACTGCCAGACTTGTGGGTCGTCAACTATGAACTGGAAGACAACTCACTCTACCGCAATCGTGGCCACGGGCTCTTCAGTCATGCCACAGTCCAGGCGGGACTGGGGGGACTCGGCAGAACATACGTCCGCTTCGGAACTGGTTTCGCCGATTTTGACCTCGATGGCTGGCTGGACCTGTTCATCATCAACGGGCACGTTCTGTATGAAACAGGCCGCAGCTCCTATCTGCAGTTCCCCTTTTTATTGCGAAATGAGGCGAGTGCCCGGGGGCGGCGTTTTCGAGATGTCACAGCGGAAGTAGGAGGCACATGGTTCGGCCAGAAACACGCGGGGCGTGGTGCCGCGGTTGGCGATCTCGACAATGACGGCGACTTGGACTTGATTGTCGTCGAACAAAATAAACCTGTCAGCGTGCTGTACAACCAACACCAACCCGCCAATTGGCTATCGATTGAACTTCAAGGAGTCGACTCCGAACCGGCAGCGGTTGGCGCCAGCGTTCGCTATCAGTTCGAAGGACGCGAACTCGTCCGCCACGTTCGATCGGGCGCGGGATACCTCTCGCAATTCGATCAACGAATCCAATTCCCTGCGACTAGTGACAGTCGCGATCAAATCACCATAAAATGGCTCACCGGCAAATCCGAACGATTCAAGAATCTGCGACGAAATTCGACCAACAGACTGAAAGAGGGGCAGGGTGAGCCGCAGTAAAAGACCATCCCGCGACAATCGGCCAGCCAGTCGCGTGCCCGGCAAGTCCTCGTTGACGACGCGTCGCTACGGAATGAAGGCTCTGGGACTGACGCTGCTGGGGTTAGGACTCTGCTCGTTCCTCTATTATCAATATTCGAGCCGCTTGACCGCTCGCGCCGATTACTTACGCGCCCGCGAATCGCTTGCTCACGATCCGCGTGAAGCGGAACGGCTGGCGGAACTGGCCGTCGACGACGCGGGGGGAAACTACCCGGAAGCGCAACTTCTTCGCTGTCGAGCGTTGGCGATGACCGGTGAATGGGAAGCCACATTGGGATGTTTCTCATTAATCCGCGATTTCAAAGCATGTGACGCAACAGACCTGCTCGAGTTGGGCGAATCGGCCATCCAGGCGGGCGAGTGGAAAGTGGCGATGGAATCTCTCGCCGCAAGCGTGGCAAAACCGGGCGCGCATGCATCACATGCTCGCGAGCTACTGATTCGGCTCGATCTGCAATTCCGTCGGCCCGAAGACGCACTCCAACGATGTCGCGAGTGGCAGGTGGCGGAACCAACGGCGGCCTTGCCGTGGGCAATTTCGGGCGACATCAACACCAGCCGAATCAATTTCGCATCTGCGATGCACGACTACCGCCAGGCCCTGCAGCGATCGCCATCGCCTGCGCTCCAGACGGAAATTCGCTCGTCACTTGCCCAGCTTCTCATTCATACGGGCGACACATTCGCTGCTCGACGCGAATTCGACAAACTCATCACCGCGGCCCCCCTCTCCGGAAAACTCCAATTGAGTTATGCACAGCTCTTAAGGACTGAAGGTCGAAACCTCGACGCCCTCGCTGAAATTGATCAGCACATCCTGCGGAACGGCCCCTCGGCGGAATCGCTTAAGCTCAGGGGAATCATTCATCTCGACGAGGGGCATGTCAGTGACGCCGTGCGAGATTTGAAAGATTCAGTCAAAGCGAATCCTTTCGACATCGGGGCTCAACACAAGCTTGCGCAAGCATACCTGCAATCAGGTGATCCCGCCGCGGCTCAGCCTCACTCCGATGCCAGTCGCAAGTTAACCGACGCCACATACCGCATTTCTGAAGTGGAAGAGCAATTGAACAGCGATCCCACTAACAGCAAATTGCAGCGAGAACTCGCATCCCTGCGGGCCATTCTGGGCCGATGACGTTCGAGCAGGCCTTGTAGGACCTCCGTCTGTCTTATAGGTTCGGGGGACTTCATCGCGAGACAATAAACTTCGAATAAATTTCCCAATTAGATGAAATGGGGGATTGATCGAGTCACCAGTTCTATGGCACAAGAGGGGGGCGTATCGTAGCTAATCTCGCCAAGAGATTGGGCGAAGTCGATCGGCCAACAATTCGAATCCAAAGCCCGCCCGGCGGGGTTGCTCTTTGACAATCGATTGTGGATCTTCCCGATACAATTGGGAGGTTGTGTCACCGACCGCTGGTTGTGTCACCGACCGCTGGTTGTGTCACCGACCGCTGGTTGTGTCACCGACCGCTGGTTGTGTCACCTGACCGGACAGGCGCGCGGCGACATATGATCCAATTTACGAGGGGTTACACCACGAAGGACACGAAGGAGTTAGAGAACGGAATGCGGAATTCCATCTTCGTGCTCTTCGTGGTAACTCTCGATCCTCTTCAGCGTCGGGGGCCGCCATTTGGATCGGCCGCACGGCGCGCGGGGTTGTGTCATGCCACATTCGATCACAGGTTGTTACGGTCATTCGTAGGACGGATTTGCAATCCGTCCGAATTGGCTTCTTGACGGGACGGATTGCAAATCCGTCCTACAGAACTTCACTCCGGCAGGCCCATTTGGAGGTTGTGTCATGTGCTGTCGGCGTGAAGCCAAGTCTTGATTCGTCCGATTCGTGGTCCTGCCGATCCTTCCGCGTGTTCCGTGGTTGCTTTCTTCTCATCCTGAACATCAACCAACGTTGATTGAGTACACCCGGTCGCTTGGTACAATCAACGACTTATCATCCCTCGCTTCTTTTGCGGAAAGGATTCCCCCTTCATGGCGGATTCTGCTGCGCCTGCTGCTCCCGAAACGACTGCTGTTCGACCCTTTGCGCATCTGCACTGTCACACGCACTATAGCTTGCTGGACGGTGCCAATCGGATCGATCAGGTCGTCAAGAAGGTGAAGGGGGCCGGCATGAATGCCTTGGCCATCACCGATCACGGGAATCTGTACGGCGCTCTGGAATTCTACAACGAATGCCGTGGAGCGGGCGTGAACCCGATCCTGGGCTTGGAAGCGTACATTGCTCCGGGCTCTCGATTTGACAAAGCGGGGGCTACGCGCGTTAAAGAAGCCAGCTATCACTTGACCCTGCTGGCCATGAACAGCGTCGGCTTCCAGAACTTGGTCAAGCTGTCCTCGGCGGCATTCCTGGAAGGTTTTTATTACAAGCCCCGTATCGACAAGGAATTGCTGCAGGCTCACAACGAAGGGATTATTCTGCTCACCGGCTGCGCGGCGGGCGAACTGTCTCAACTGATGCTGAAGGGCAAAGACGAAGACGCAGAAAAGCTGATGCACTGGTACTCGAAGGTCTTCGGCGATCGCGTCTACATGGAGATCCAGAACGCGGATTTTGCGATTCAGAAACAGTGCATGGATATGACCGTCGACGTGGCAAACCGGATGGGTTTCCCCTTGGTCGCCACCAACGACGCGCATTATCTCAATGTAACCGACGCCGCGATGCACGATGTATTGCTATGCGTCAACACGAAGACCGAGCGATCCGACACCAAGCGGATGAAGATGGACTCGAACCAGCTCTTCGTCCGTACACCCGATGAAATGTATGCGGCATTTCCCGGTTTTGAAGATGCCGTCGCTCGCTCACAAGAGATTGCCAATCGCGTCGACATCCAACTCGATTTGAAATCGCGTCACTATCCGGTCTTTCAACCACCGGAAGGCAAACGCGACATCGACTACCTGCGAGAACTGTGTCACGACGGGATGATCTACCGTTACGGTGAAGGCAACATTACCGACGCGCATCGCGAGCGAATGAAGTTCGAGTTGTCCGTCATCGAGAAAATGGGCTATTCCAGCTACTTTCTGATCGTGTGGGACTTCGTTCGCTTCGCCGGCGAGCAAGGGATTCCGTGCAGCGCGAGAGGTTCCGCCTGCGGGGCTCTGGTGGCCTACGTGCTGCGACTCAGCCACGTCTGCCCACTGGAATACGACCTGCTGTTCGAACGGTTCCTCGACCCCAGCCGTACCGAACCGCCGGATATCGATATCGACTTCTGTCGCGATCGGCGGCAGGCGGTCATCGACTATACGAAGCAGAAATACGGTTCAGCGAACGTTTCGCAAATCGGCACATTCGGAACGCTGAAGGCCAAAGCGGCGATTCGCGATGTCGCTCGCGTCCTGTCGGTTTCGCCGAAAGATGTCGACGTCATCGCGAAGATGGTCCCCGAAACGCTGAACATCACGCTCGACGAGGCGATCAAGGAAAGCTCCGAACTGAAGGCTCTCTATGAGAGCGACCCGAAGATCCGCGAGATCCTCGATCTGGCGCGTCAGATCGAAGGTTTGGCTCGCAGTGCCGGAACCCACGCGGCCGGGGTCGTGGTTTCGGATCGTCCGATCTCCGAATACATCCCGCTGCAGACGATCAGCGGCAAGACGGATGTCATCACGCAGTGGGAAGGTCCGACCGTCGAAAAAGCCGGCCTGCTGAAGATGGACTTCCTCGGCTTGCGCAACCTGACGATCCTCGACAAAGCCGTCAAGAACGTCAAGAAGCACCGCCACATCGATATCGATCCGGTCAAGTTGCCGCTCGACGATCGAGCCACCTTTGCATTGCTGCAACGAGGTGAGACTAAAGGAATCTTCCAGCTCGAATCCGGGGGGATGCGCGATCTGCTGACCAAGATGAAGCCGGATAAATTTGCCGACATCATCGCCACCTCGGCCCTCTATCGCCCCGGCCCCCTCGAAGGGGGGATGGTGATGACCTACGTCGACGTGAAGCACAAGCGGCTACCGCTACCGAAAGTGCATCCCATTGTGGACGGGGTGCTGGACGAGACCTACGGCGTGATGGTCTATCAGGAACAGGTGATGCGGATCCTGAATCGACTGGGTGGCATCGACCTGCCGCAGTCGTATCAGTGCATTAAGGCGATCAGCAAGAAAAAGTTGGAGACCATCGCCAAATACCGCGAACAGTTCCTGAAGGGGGCTGTGGCCAACAACTACGCGGAAGAGAAGGCTGCCGAACTGTTCGGCATGATCGAAAAGTTCGCCGGCTACGGTTTCAACAAGTCGCACTCAACGGCCTACGGTGCTGTCGCCTACCAGACCGCCTATTTGAAGGCCCACTATCCACAAGAGTTCATGGCGGCGCTCTTGTCCTGTGAACTTGGCGAAACAGACAAGCTCGTCGAACACGTTGACGACTGTCGCCGCATGGGGATCGAGATTCTGCCTCCGAACGTCAATCAAGGGGACGTTGAGTTTTCAGTCCTCGGTGACAAACTGACGTTCGGGCTGGGTGCGGTGAAGGGTGTTGGCGAAGCTGCAGTGGGCGCCATCCTGGCGGAACGCGATACGAACGGCCCCTTCAAGAGCATCTTCGATCTGGCAGAACGGTGTGATCCGAAGAACGTCACCAAGGGTGTTCTGGAACTGCTCGTCAAAGCGGGTGCCTGCGACTCCCTCGGTGGCAAAAGGTCGCAACTGTTCTCAGTCATTGAACGGGCCGTGCAATCGGCCTCGAACGCATTCCGCGATAAGCAGCGCGGTCAGAAAAGCCTGTTTGGCGGAGATGACGACGCAGAGCAAGCCGCCGCCGGAAACTCGGCGACACCCACCAACCTCCCCGACATGCCGGAATGGTCACAGCGAGAGAAGCTGGCCTTCGAAAAAGAAGCTCTCGGCTTCTTCCTGACATCTCATCCACTCGCCGAGATGGCAGACATCCTGAAGCAGTTTTCCACTTACGAGAACAAGCAGTTACCGGAGTTGGAAGATGGTGTCGAAGTGATCCTGGGGGGTATGGTCTCCGCGATCAAGAAAGCTCAAACGAAAAAGCCCAGCCGCAACGGGCACTCGAAGTACGTGAACTTCGACTTCGAAGACCCCACGGGCGTGGTTCGTTGTATCATGTGGCCGGAAGAATTCTCGCGTCTCGGCGAGAAGGTCGCTCCCGAGCAGATCCGCTTCATTCGTGGCAAAGTCGACAAGCGCAGTCGCGAACCGAACGTCGTGATTGATGCCATCTGGACGCTGGAAGAAGTTGAAAAGGAATTCACTCGCCAGGTGTTGATCAAGTTCCAGAAGGGCCTGCACGACATCCGCGTCATCGAACGCGTGCGCGACATCATCGGTAAGAACCCAGGTCGCGCCGAGATTTACATGATGGTCGATACCTCGGACAACAACGGCAAGGTCAGATACACGTCGCAGAAGCCGCTCGAACAAAAGCTCAGCGTGAATCCCGAGCTTCGTCGCGAGCTGGCCGAAGCCTTAGGCGACGGCCATGTGAAATTCATCGCCGACCTGAAGAAAAAGATGAGCAGTGGCGGAAGTGTCGGGCGATGACTCTTCAGGAAAGAGATCTGCCGCTGAAGGAACGCTTCCAAGAGATTGATTGGGCATCATGCGCTACTCGCATTGGCAATATACGGTTCTGCTCGCTTCCATGATCCTGCTGACGGTCGTTCGCTTCACCGTCGGACGGACCCAGGTGGGGCATCTGGCGACCAATGGCTGCGTCGTTCTTTTGATCGGCGCCTGCGTCGCTGCGGCCTGTTCTCGTCCTCGATCGCGCCTGCTGGCGCTTCTGTTGGGACTTCCGATCCTGGTCGTCACGGCTTGGTCGTTATTCGAATGGCCTCATCCTTCGCACCCGACGTTCGTACTCCAGCGTTCTTCGATGACGCTCTTTCTGGCATTCACCACGATCAGCATTCTGCTGGATCTGATCGACCGACGAGAGATCACTCGTGACACTTTCGTGGGTGCCTTTTGCGGCTACTTGTTGCTCGGCGTGATCTGGACCGAGCTCTATTGCTGGATCGATCTCGTTTCACCGAACTCTTTCAGCGAGCCAATCCCCGCGAGCGCGGGAACACTGATCGAACTTCGCTGGGGTCAAATGCAATACTTCAGCTTCACGACGCTGTCGACGTTGGGATACGGAGACATCTTGCCCATCACGCCACTAACGCGCCTGCTGGCCTGCATGGAAGCAATTTGCGGTCAATTCTACCTGGCAATCCTCGTGGCTGGCCTGGTGAGTGTTCGCGTCGGGCAATTGACGACACCAAGTTCAGGCACAGAGACCGAACGCACCCCGTGACCTTGTAGGTTATGCTTCAGCATAACTCTCTGGCGATGCGGCCTTAGGTTTCAACAAAGAGTTATGCTGAAGCATAACCTACAGGCGTCGCCCCCTCATTTCGCCTCTTCTTTCATTTCTTCTTTTACGTGATCTTGATCCGCGGCAACTGTTGTCTTGAGGTTGTTCAACCCCTCTTCGAAATTGCCACCGATCATTTTGTCCATGTTCATCACACAGCAGATTGCCTTCTGGAACAGGTTGCCATAGTGCCCTGACATACTCCACGTGACTTTGGTCTGCTCACCTTCTGGCGAGAGCGCCAGTTTCACGGTACTCGTATCTTCCATTGGCTTCTTAAACTCGAGCTTGCTGGTGACTTCTTTGTTGGGCTGACTATCGGTAATCGTCATTTTCCCTTCGCCCATTTTGTCATTGCCGACCCAGGCGTGGCTCGCGCCCGTTCCTTCTTCCGGGCCTTCAAAGGTGTTTTTGGCGTTGGGATCCAGCTTGGTCCAAGGCGACCACTGCTGTGTCTTCTTCAGATTGTTGATCCAGGGAAACAACTGCTCGGGAGAAGCGTCAATTGTAATCGAGCGAGCTACCGTGAAGTCATCCGGCAAGGTCGCTACAAAGCCCAGGAAGCCAGCCACGCCAAGGATCAGCAGCAGCAAGCCCCACTTGATGAAGCTCAATATTCCAGACTTGCGTGGCGCGGGTGCCGTGGGCAGCGAAGGATCGACTGGTGCTGGAGCGGTCATGAATCAGGTTCCTTTGGGGGTAGATGGCTTGGTAGACGGCGACGCTTCGACCGAGGCTCGTTGAAGATCCCGCAGATAGTCTTCCAGTCGGTCGAGTCGTTGTTCCCAGAATTGCCGGTATTGCTCGACCCAGTCGGCCACTTCACGCAGTGGCGTCGCCTGCAACTGGCAGGGACGCCGCTGTGCATCGCGTGTTCGCTGAATCAGCCCCGCACGCTCCAGCACCTTCAGGTGCTTGGTGATCGCGGGCATCGTCATCTTAAACGGCTTCGCCAGTTCCGTCACGGTGCTTTCGCCCGATGCCAGATGAGTCAGGATCGCGCGTCGAGTCGGGTCGGCCAGAGCCGAGAAAGTCTCAGTCAAATGATCGCGGGACATATTATTTCACCTTTCGGTTAATTACCGCATGGCAAAATAAATCGTGTCGCAGCGGCTGTCAATCACACCGGTTCGATTTGGACGCTGGACTCTCTAAGCAAGGGTGCCACGGACTCCTCGACGTGGCCGTGCCTTGTCTTCGTTCCGAATCTCCAATCACCGAATCTTATCAACTGGTAATAAAACACCGCGCTGCGGCTAACCCGAACGCGGTGTGTCTTATCAGTTAACGAGTAGCAAATACTACTGCGTCACAGGAGGCGGCGGCAGAATCATCGTCGGACTTGATGCCTGCGTGGCCTTCTCATATTCGATCAGCGATTCCAGCGTTCGCTGAAAATCAGGATTCTGGGCCAACTTTTGATACTCGGGATTGGCATTCACGCTGCCATAGTGCTGCAGCGCCTTCGCCAACGATTCAGGCGACGCAATCACGCCGGGTTGCTGAAATTCATTCGGGAGCGCCAGATAGCGTCGCCATTCTGGATTGAGCGACGCGTGCAGTTGGCCGGCACTCTGGATCATTGATCGTCGCAGCCCTTCAATCAACTTGGGCGATACCATGACATCTGACAGCGGCAATTCCGTCCCCACCGGAGCAGTATGGTGATGCGGTGTCAGTTCGGTCATGAACCGACGCAGTTCGGCCGCCGCAGCGGGAATGCGTCCCGGAACCCGACCTGATTGGCTACCGTAGTAGAACGCATGCGACTCGTTATCGATCTCCAGCATCGATCCGTCCAAGGCGACGCCCAGGAACAGCCCCCGGCTGCGTGAGTACGAAAAAATCTCCGATTGCAGCGTCGCGTCGGTCCCGATCGCCGCTTCGCGACCGACCGGTCCTGCCGTCGCCGCCGCATCCACACCAATCGTGAACTTGCCTCGCATTAAGCCTTCGACCCCTTTGCGAGTCGTAAAGACCAGGACGACATCGGTCCCTTGAATGCCGGCCTGCCAGCCAACGCTGCCGCCGGTCAGGGCGACGAATTGCGGCAGACTCCACTCGCCATCAGCGTCGCGGACCATCACGATTCCGTGACCACGACGAGCCCCCGCCACGAAGCCAATCTTAATCACGTTGGGAACGATCACAATCCCTTGCGCCTCGGACAGCAACTTGCGAGGAATCTGCCGAGCGGGAATCGCCATCAACTCACTGAGCACTTGTTCCGAATCGACGACCGCTTCCGCGGGCCCCGTCGCGAACAGTGAGGATGACAGCCCTCCACAAAGCATGACCGCCAGAAATAAACACCTACGCATGATCGAACTCCGTTTCTTTCACTACAAATCACGAGGCCTCGCGCCGTGAATGCTAGCCGACACAACGAATCCGCGAAACATGGAAATGCCGCATTAAGGAGCTGGAATCAATTATTCGAGCTCATTGATCAATGATTGATCGACAATTCGAATTGTTTCACTGTCGATTCCTCAATGCAGCACCCACCGCCCCTCAGGCCCCGAAAATGGCATTGCGGTTCTCTTCCGTCAGCAACGGAGCCTGCAGTCGACGAGGCGGCCCGACATCTTTGAACAGCAGATCCCCGTTGCCCAACAGTTTTTCGGCCCCCGCCTCGCTCAACAGCATTCGCGATTCTTGAGCCTTCTGCATCCACAGCCCGACTCGCGCAGGAATGTTGGAATCCAGCGGCCCTTTGATCGTTTCGCGTCGAGGTTCCTGAGTCGCCAGAATCAGATGGATGCCAGCCGCGCGAGCTTTCGCACCCAGTCGACAGATCTGGTCTTCAATCTGTTTTCGCTCTTCCCGGCTGCGGCTGATCAGATCCCGATATTCGTCGCAGACGCAGACGATCCGCGGCAACGGCACATCAGAACGAGCCACTAACTGGGCGTGCGAGTCTGCTCCATCGAGTTGCCGGTATCGCCGATCCATTTCCGTCGCCAATTCCTGCAACACCTCTGCTGTGGACTGCTCATCGGGGAAAACCAGTGGCTTCCACAAATAGGGCGATTTTCTAAGAGCGTGAAAGGCGTTGCGTTTGGGATCGATGATCAACAGCCGCAACGTGTCCGGAGTATTCGTCACCATCAATCCGGCAATCGCAGTCCGCAGCCATTCGCTCTTACCGCTCCCCGTCGTCCCCGCCGCCAGCAGATGCGAATGCTCCGTCTTGGCCAGATTGGCACAAACCAAATGCCCTGTGATGTCGACGCCGATCGGCACATGGGAACCACCCAGCTTGGGATCCGAGGCTGGCAGTTGCGCACGAATATCATCAAACATCACCATCTGCGGGTCGGGACGCTGAATGTCGATGACAAACGAACCCTCCTCGATCGCAATGAAGGGGGCTCGCTTGAGTCGCAGACGCAATTGCAATTCTTCGACTCGTCGCTGAACCGCCGCGACTTTCGTTTTACGTCCCAATTTGATCGGGAACCGCAAAAATGTCGGGCCCACGATCGGCGGCCCGTCTAATGAGACGGCGATGTCATACTCGGTCGTAAATGTCCCGACCAATTCCTCGCCCAGACGCAGGTGTTCGGCGGTCGGCTTCGTGAATTGAGGAACGTTTGACTTCGGCAGTGCTGGCAACGGATGCACCGGACCTGTCTTCCCAGGCGGCGCGACGATCTGCGTCGAGTCGACCCCGGCCAGTTTTCCGATCAGATCAACCAACCGCTGTCTGGCAGAAGCCAGCGAAGCGGCGTCGAACAGTTGCTCATGACGCTCGGGCCGAAAACTAATCAGGGCGAGCATCCCATCGTCTGCGACCGAATGCTCAGCACCCGGCGATGCACTTTGTTCATTCGCGGCGGAGAGCATCAAAAGATAGAGACACGCCTGACCAAGATCAGCAGCAGGGGATGTTTGCCCCAGCTTGAATTCGATCGCGCACCAGGCTTGGTGACGCATTGAGCCGCCGGAGGTCGTCAAACCCTTCAGCCTGATAATGGCATCGGCAATTCCGATCAACTTCACGCTGTCGGACCAACCGGGCTCCTTCAGTTCGCATGACAACGGTTCCTCGGTGCTTAGCCAATCGGCGAGGGTTTCCCACGGCGCGGGTCGACTCCCAGCTCGCGTCGCCCTTGGCGGCCGCACGCTCCAGGCCAGTTCAGCGAGCCACTGACAAGCGGCCTGCATCGCCTTCCAAAAGGAGAGGACTTGCGGAGCAAGATCATGGAACGCCGCATGATGAGCAGTCAGTCTCGGCCCGACAAACTGCGAATAGGCTCGAGTCACCAACGTCTGCTTCCAGACCTCCAGATCTTCATCAACATCGGCCAGGATCGCGAGCGTATTCACGCCTTGCCGTTCCTCAACCAACCACCCGATCGCATCGTGAAACCACTGCCCGAGCACGCCCACCGAAGGAGACCCATCACCGCCCGCGCTTTGTGCTCCCGCAGCGAGATACAACGCTCTGCGTACTTCACTGACCGTGATTGTCACCGGCATGGATACGACCCTTTGCAGTCGGCGTGGCAGACATGAACACACGGATGAGGACGTTGCTCGTTACGTTTCTTTTTCAACGCGAAAGATCACCGCCGGAGGTCCAGCCAGCAGGCGAGCAAAATCGGGATGCCTCTCAATAACTGCCGTCACTGCGCCAACGGACAAGTTCAAAGCCGCGCTCGCTTCTTCGAGCGGCAGCACAGGTCGTTCGGCCAGCAGCGTCGATAGTGCTTCCAGTTGCAGGCTGTCCGACGGTGACGCGTCGATCGCGACACTGCCCGTCACACAATCGGCAAACTCACGCAAGCCGTCGGGAAGATGCCGCTTCAACCATTCCTCAACAGACTGCGGCGAGACCGTTCGACCATCGCGAGCCAAGTCGCCCGACTTGGCCTCGGATAACAACGCCCGCAGAGCGTCGAGTGCCGCGAAGACCTCAGACGAACGTTCGACAATCTCCGCTCCCTGATCGGCAAGCTGGCTCAATGCCTGGCTGGCGACCTTCGCTCCTTTGGACAATGGAAGACGTGCGTCTCGCACGATCACCAATTTGGCTAGTCGATCGGGAGTGAATTGAGAAATAAGCCGTTTGAAACGCGAGCCCAAGCTGTTCATATTCGCCTGCGCGCACACGCTGACGCCTGTCCGGCCTGACGGACCATCGAAGATCAACGAGACATCCAGCAGCCGTTCGTCCCGAACCGGTTTCCACTGCGGCGCGACCAGGTTGATCAGTTGTGGCAGGCCATGGCGCACGATCTCTTCGGTTCGCTCAGGGCGACTCGCCGAAACGGCTTGCTCGACGCGCGACTTCCATTCGTCGTCGAGGAACGTTCCCATCGGTTCGGCCACTGGAATTTCTTCGACAGATCTGACCTCAGTCACGAGAGACTCAAGATCTGGCGGCACCGATGCAGTTCCAGTTTGCCAGCTCGCAAAGCGATCGGCGCAGATCGCCAGCACCCGTCTCGGAGTCAATTCATTGCGATCCGTCAGACTCTGAAAATCAAACTGCTGCAGCGGCCAGAGCGAATCCGCGTCTGCAGGCCGCTGCATTTCGGCCCCGGCCAACGTCAGACGTGCGGCGATCAACTTTTCAGCTTGGGAACGCGTGAGAGTCGCCAGCGACCTCGCCCCCAATGACGTCATCCTGTCATAGTCGGCTCCGCGAGATTGAGCCTTCAGCTCTGTGGCGAACGAAGACTGCACACACGAGATCAGAAACGTGTTGGTGGTCTCGTCGTGCAGCGTGCTGGCGAGTTGCCCGAAGGCAAACAAGCCCTCTCTGTCGCCCGCTGAAGTCTGCAGCGCTTCCACCTGATCGAGACTGAGGATGATCGGCAGGCCATTTCCCGCCAACCGGCACAGCATCAGCACTACGCGGCGAGCTTCATGCTCGCGATCTTCGTCGGTCCCTTCATCCTGCGACAAACTCAACCGAGCCAATGCTTCTTCGGGTAGTGAATCGCCACCCAGCCAGGCCCGCAGATCGCGGCGATGCCGTCCGAAGGCGAGATGCTTAAACGCGATGGTGGTATTGCGATCGAGATACAGGTCATCCGCCACACGATCGAGCAACAGGTCGAGTGCCGCGGGATCGGTTTCCAGCATGTATTCGAACCACGGCTCGAGATCCCCATCGGCCACGCGGAGTTCGGCCAGACGATGGAACAGAATCCGCTCGAACTGCGTGCTGTGTCCTCGAACCGGTCGAAACCAATCTTCAACCAGAGTCCGACGCACATGCCGCCAGATCATCCGCGGGCTGGCCTGTAACCGGACCCAGACGAACAGGCATTCGTCGCGGTCGGTTGCGGTCGGAGCCTGCAACGTCAGTCGTCGCCGCAAACGGCGGAGCAAATGTGTCTTGCCGGCCCCCGCAGCACCATGAATCAGAAGACCCGCCGAATGCCGTTGTTGCCTGACATGGTCAATACCCTGCAGGCATTCGCTAAACACATCCGACTGAATCTCGGCGACATCAATTGCCGCTTCATCCCACGGATTGGAGACGATTGTATCGCGAAACGGATTCATCGCAGGCCCTTACCAACGGTTAACGATGTGACTGGCATCTTCACTTTCGCCCGACCAATTCAGTCGGCGGCCCCTCGACGCAGGGCCATGCCAACGTAATAAGTTCCGCGACCGTCCGTGACTAATTCATCGCGTTCGGCTTCACTGAGTCCGGCCGCGAAATCGTGGCGATGCAGCATCACTCGTCCCTGTCGAGCCAACTCGAGCACCGCGTGATCAAAGCGAGTTTTCTCGATGTTGGCGGCGCGACGCAGATCGCGTGCAGGAACCAGCGCCCCATTTTCGGCAGCCGGTTCGATGCGCTTCATTAAGGCCAGCAGATCGACATCAGCGACAGGGGAGGGCGACGCGGCTTCGTGCGCTGCAACCCCCGAGTAGACCGAGATCCCCGTGGCTTCCACGAGTTCCATCAGTGAACGACGCATTTCTGACTGGGGCACCTTGGCCGCCAACAGTTGATCCACTACCTTCGTCAATTGCGTTCCAATTACGGTCAGATAGGGACCGGGCGAAGGAGGTGTTGTCCCGAACAACTCCTTCTTTTTCAGCAAAGGGGGATGCTCGAAAATCGCCCCCGTTTCCAGCAGGGATTTCATTGCCACTTCGAAGGTCTCGTCCGGCACCTGCTTCGCCGCCGTACGCAGCGACGACCTGGCCTGCGGACCTTTTTTGGCAATCGCGGCAGTGATCAATGACTGCCCCAGTTCGTTGACACCGCGATCCCAATAACGTGGCTTCCCCTTCGCGGTCTTCGCACCAAAAAGCTTGAGACGAGCAGAGTTGACAAATTCGTCCAGAATTGGAGTCAGCTTCGCCTCGGTCAGCTTGTGCGGAGCAACCAGCAGCTTGGAAAGTTGGCCGGCCGTCATCGGTTCGGTGGTCGATTGCACCACCACCAGGACTCGTTCAAGCGTTTCGGGAGAAGGGGGCGCAGGAGGGGCTTTTTTGGCGGGCATAATACACTATTAGAATTAGCGGCGGCCTGATCTAGTACCGATTTGGCCCGAAGCTAACAGATCCCGATCTCATTTGCGCTTCCGCGCACGTCCGCGACACGTGCTCGGGTACCTGCCAGCGAACTTGGACATGCCTCAAGCCCGTTCCGCCATCAGCATCCGGGAGATCAAGCGCGCAACGACCCCCACTTTTCGTCGCCGGCCGTAGAAGCAGGTGCTCATGGGAGTTGATAGTAAATAAAAAAGCCGAGCAGTTCATGCTCGGCGACGACTTTGTGCAATGCGCTGCACGTCAGTAAGCGTAAGCACCGCAGTCGTTGATCACTCGCGTCTTCCCGTCTTTGTCCTGCCTCAGCATCGGTGCACCGCCAGCACCGATTGCTGGACTGCCTGCCGCCAGATGCAGATCAAACAATCCCAGGGCTGGTTTGTACGTCACGAACACCTTCAGCGGATCAGCGACCAAGTCCGTGATCCCTTTTTTTGGAGTCAGCACGATATTGTGGTCTTTCGTCACGCCCGCAACACTGATGCTCAATGATGTCGCGATGTTGTTTCGCACGGTGATCCTTGTCGGAACCGTGCCATCCTTCTTGTTAAACACGCCGATCCATCCGACCATGCCTGGCGATGTGCTATATGTCACGGCAGTATTGTTCTGAATGTTCAGACTGCTGACGCCATACATGGAAATCGCGTGAAAAGCCGGAACGATCACGACATTATTGGTGACGACAACATCTTTCCACATTCCATCAAAGATCGAAATTCCTTGCAGCACGTCGGTTCCGGTACCGGACGCCACGGGCGGAATTGTGGTGTATTGGCCTGTGGACGACATCACCAGATTTCTGTCGATCAAGATGTTGTGACCTGTCACTCCCCCCACGGTCCAGCCCTGAATCGCGTCGCTGTGAGCACCATTGTCGAGATACCCGTAGTGATTCGTAATCACATTCGCACGAATGATCGTATTACTGGAAGTAAAATCAATGGCGTCGTTCGTGAAGTAGTCAACAACGTTCCCTGTCACCGCCACAGAGTCTCCACCAACGGCGATTCCATTGCGCACATTTCGGATCACGTTGTTGCTGATCGTGCAGCCGTTGCCAGTGTAATAAATCGCGCGGCATACAGATTGATCCAACCAATCCTGCGCAGACCACGCGGTCACGTCGGCCTGCGAATACAGCGTGTTTTTGTCAAAGACGACGCCGTTGGTGTCAGTAAAGGTGGCGAGTGTGAACCAGTTTGAAATGACTTCACCCGGCGCTAAGGTCGGTGGCACAAACGTTAAGCCGCGAAACGTCCAGTTCGAGACATTCCGCAACGTCAACTGATTCAGCACCGGGGCGTGTTTCGGCATCGCCTGAACCGTGATTGGCGAAGTATTATTGAACTGGCCGTTGTAGGTGTTCATGGTGACAGACCCGTGGTTTCCACTGAGCAAGTAGATCATGTCTCCGGCGTGAACGACTCCCTTCGTAGAATCTTCACCGTTGATTAGTTTCTTCCCCACAACTTCTGCAAAAGTGCGCCACGGCTTCAGGCGCGATCCGTCTCCATCCAAACTTCCGTTAATCGGATCGACATAGAAAACACTCGGCGCAGTGACAGCGGGACCAAGAGTAATGTCGACTCGGATCACTCCCGACGGTGTCCCGGCGAATGCCGAACACACAGTGGACAAGAAGATGGCCATCGCTGCAAATGCTGGTCGCGTTTCGTATGTCACTGTGCCCTCAAGTTGTCTAATGATGGAATGGAGAGATCGGATTGGGTTGATCACCCCGCATGCCGTCTCGCGGGAATGAGCAATCAAGAACACTCGTGATGCAGAAGCGATCCGAAGACTTCCGGATTCGCGAATGATCATTCAAAAGAGGCGACTTCGTCTTGAAACGCGTGAGGAGAGAAATTGTCTTCTGCCATCCGAGGCAGCCGGTTGGCCCGGAACAGAGCGAGAGGTTGGCGCAAAGAAACGCCGAGGTGATGGATTCGATGCTGCTGACAATCTACTGGAGAAGCCCGTCAGGTCAACTTCCTGATTCGAGCTTTTTCGGGACTCCGTAGAAAGCGTGGCAGAAAGGATTCATCATGAATGAACGGATTCGATTGGATGGTCTTCATTCGCGGTGTTTTGGCCAGAATCCTCTCAAGCGACTCCTGCAGTAATCCATCCTGCCGTCACTCCAGCGCAGTCTGGAAAGACGGCAAGAGACGAGTCACCGACGACGATTCCAAGTCACAGCCAACGGCGCGGCCGCCAACGGACTGATCGCTAGAGAGGCCACTCCGATCAAGAGGATCACGGCCGAAGGAGGAAGGTGCGAGCGAAACGATTCTGCAATGATCACGATAATCATGATCGCCCAGAGGCATGACCCCAGAATCATGAATGACGGAGTGATCAGTGAATTTTTGCGGGCGGCGATCACGAGGTAGATCGAGATTGCGCCTGCAGCGATTCCCGTCAGGACCATCAACCCTCCGATCACCCACGCTCGCGAATGATGGTCCAGCAACTTCGACGACAGTATGACTGCGACATAGCAAGCAAACACCACACAGGTGATTTTGACCCACAGGGAACTGTGGCCAGTTAGACTCAGCGACGTGATTACGGAATTCGCGATCCAGGCACCAAGCAGCGTGATAGGCAGATACCACCAGCGCAATTCTCGAAAAACATGCGAATTCATCAGGTCGCCAGAGAACCACTGGATACTGGCCACGACGCCAAAGGCCACGGCCCAGATCAACCATGAGTACAGCACTGACTTCGCAAGCACCTTCAATGTGGTTGTTGAGAGATCTCGATCGGTCAGTGGACGCGTCCCCAGGAAACTCCCCATTTCGTAACTGGAGTCGGTGGGGCCAGTATTACCGACCAAGATCCCACCCAGCATCCCCATTGCAGCCAGGATTCCCCCGCCAGCAATCAGCGCTTCTATCATGTCTGCCGGTTTGCGACTGAAAATCGTCCACGCGGCGAGTCCGAATAAGAGACCGATTGAGACGACAGCAGGCAGAACCCAGCCCTTCTTGGTCCATTCACACCAGAAGTGCGCTTCCTGTGGGGTCGCGAAGCGAAGTTGATTGTCAGTACGGGTATCGAAGGCCCAATTGAAGAGTCTGTCGAGCCACAGCCAGGCCCCGTCGGCACCCAATACCTCACCACGGCGACTGCGAGTCACTCCGGCAACCGCGACGAAATAGGACACGACCGCAAATAGAATCATGGTGATCGCTTCCAGCGGGCTCACACTCGACCAGGCATGAGTTGGTAATGTGAAGATCGGCCCCCAACGCGACTTGTACCACAGACCAATGATCGTGCCGCCAATCCCGACGCAGAAGGGAAGGTAAATCGATCCTTGCGCATACCAGAGCGCCGCCAGAATCATGACCAGGGAAACGGCCGAGAGGAACGCCGGCCCCCAGATCGGCCAATGCAGACCAAAGAGCCAGTTTAATGCCAGCGCGCTGGGGATCGACTCCAAAAACATCAGCACCACGGAGGGGATCATTTTCCACGCCACCAACGTCGATGTGGGAATCGGCAGCACGTAACTGCGCGATGACAGCTCCATCGACGCAAAAATGGCGACCGCAAACAAGATTGGCTGAAACTGGATCAGAACCATTTGCATCACGACCAAGCCAGGGTCATCGAGATCTAAAGGACCATCCATCCGTAACGCTGTGAGGAACAGCAGCGACAACAGATTGGCCCCCAGCACCGCTAGCAGCATTTGCCAACTGCCCCGTCGCAGCAGTTCCCACGTCATGGCATAGGGAATGGAACGCATGATGTTTCTCCTCATGTAGCCAATCTCGCCAAGAGATTGGGCTTTCATCAAACTTGTTGACTCTGTTGTCCTGGCAACATGAAACATGACGCAGAAAGAGGACACGGCACACGGAGTGTGCCTGCTACTCTGGCTACCCTTGGATTCTGGAGACGAAGATTTCGTCGAGCGTCAAAGCGGAATCGTCGACGATGGTGGCGCCCAGCGATTCGGCAGCGTGTCGTAACTGGCCGCTTTCACCACTGCAGACATACGTCCACTCGGCCCCTTGTCCTGCCAACGAAATCGTTCCGACCAGTGATGGTGGTCGGTCGACGGATTGGCCAAACCGCAGGGTCAACCGGCGATGCTGGTCTTTAATCTCATCCATCGCCGCCGACAGCATGATTCGCCCCTGATGAATGATCGCGACGCGATCGGCCACGCGTTCCACTTCGTCCAGCAGATGCGAAGAAAACAACACCGTGCGACCTTCGTCCGCAATCGTACGAATGATCGCCCCCAGAATGTCACGGCGGACGACCGGGTCGAGTCCCGACGAGGGTTCATCGAGCACCAATAGCTCTGGCCGATGAGCCAGAGCGACCAATAGCCCGGCACGGGCACGCTGACCGCGCGATAAGTTTTTGACGTAGGCCTTCGGGTCCAGGTCAAACGCCTCTCGCAGTTCCTCGGCGAATTTGTCATCCCAGTTTGGAAAGAACGCCTGCGTGTACCGCATCAACTCGCCGACGCGCATCCAGTCGGGCAAGTCGCGATCTTCGGAAAGATATCCGATACGCCCCAGCGTCCCGACCGGATTGACGACCGGATCAAGGCCAAACACCTGGACAGTGCCATGCTGAGCCCTCAGCAAGCCGAGAATGTGCCGGATCAACGTCGTCTTCCCGGCTCCGTTGCCACCAATCAGCCCGAAAACACCGCCGCGCGGCACGGTCAGCGACACGTCGTCCAAAGCCGTCTTCGCCCCGAAACGGCGAGTGACCCGACGAATGTCGATGACGGGGGGAGCCGCCGAAGGAAAGGGATCGTCCATCGTAGTTACTCCTTGGTGAGGGCCGGTTGCAGCGCAATGTGGCGCTGTTCGACAAGTTTCAAAACATCTTCCAGAGCAATGTTCATCTGCAATGCTTCGGCAACCAGGCCATCGATTCGCTCGGTCAAGATCTTGACCCGCTCGCGACGCGCCAGTGGCGAACCCTGATCCGTGACATACGTCCCGGCCGTGCGTCGCTTCTCCACAATCCCGGTGACTTCCAGTTCACGATAAGCGCGGGCCACCGTGTTGGGGTTGATCAGCAATTGATTCGCCAGCACGCGAATCGGCGGCAGTTCTTCACCCGCAGTCAGACGCCCCGCGGCGACCAGATATTTGATCTGATTGACCACCTGCAGATAAATCGGCACGCCGTCGTTGGTAGAGATATGGATGAGCACGATTCGACCTCGATGGGCACAGAATCAAGTGTGGGGTGTGTGAAGCCTGCGGAACGCACCAGTTGTATTAATTCAATAATACAATTTGGCGAACTGGGGTCAAGCGGATTTTCGCCAGACTTTTTAATTCTCGCGCCCCCCGCAAGAAAGCAGGGACGATTTCGGAAAGTACTTCAGCACACGCAGCGTGTCGTCCAATCCAAGACAAAGTCCGTCGCGGAAGACAAACTTCTCAGTGGCAGATATCATGCTGATTCTGCCGCTGATTCATTGTGAAAAGGGAAGACTGTCCATGGTTCGTCTGATTCTCGCAGCGATCGTGATTGCCGCTGGTTGCCGTGTCGGATTGTCGCAAGAGACTGCCAAGCCGAAGCCGATCAAAGCCCTGTTGATCACGGGAGGATGCTGCCACGATTACGCGAAACAAAAAGAAATCCTGAAACGAGGGATCGAATCGCGCGTCATGGTCGAAGTGACGCTCGTCAATTCGACTGACAATGGGACCAGTGCCCGATTCGACATGTATGACAATCCCGACTGGGCAAAAGGTTACGATGTCGTCATTCACGACGAATGCTCGGCCGATGTGAAGGAACTGCCCTACGTCGACAATATTCTGAACGCTCACAAAAATGGCGTGGCCGCCGTGAACCTGCACTGTGCGATGCACTGCTATCGAACCGGCAAAGACGATTGGTTCCGCTTCGTCGGGATCCAGTCCACCGGACATGGCCCTCAAAAACCAATCGATATCACGTTTCTCGATCGAGCCCATCCCGCGACAAAAGGTCTGGAAAATTGGACCACGATCAACGAAGAGCTTTATAACAACGTCAAAATCTTCGACACCGCTGTCCCACTGGCTCGTGGTCGGCAGGATGTCGGCAATCGCGTAGACGACACGGTCATTGCCTGGGCCAACCAGTTTGGCAAAGCTCGTGTTTTCAGTACGACCTTGGGACACAACAACGAAACCGTTGGCGATCCCCGCTACCTGGAAATGGTGACACGCGGCCTCCTGTGGTCGGTCGACAAACTCACCCCCGAGTACCAACAGCCGTTCTTCGTCCCGAAGAAAGAACTGGTCCCGGTCAACCTGGCGCGCGGCAAGAAGTCCACAGCCTCGGCCTCACAAGAAGGTCATCCACCCGAACATGCCCTCGATGGCAACGAAGAGACTCGCTGGTGTTCTCCCGATGCCAGTGCCGGCCAATGGTGGCAGGTCGACTTGGGCGAACCTCAGGAACTGACTGGCTGCCGAATCGTCTGGGAGCAGGATGACACAAACTATCGTTACAAGGTCGAAGGATCCGCCGATGGCCAGACGTGGACGATGCTGTCAGACCAGACCAAGACCGACTTGAAAGACCAATCGCAGACGCTGAAGTTCTCTGCACCGGCCACGCGTTACCTTCGCCTGTCGATTACTGGCGTGGTCGCCGGTCGCTGGGGCAGCTTCTTCGAATTTGAAGCTCACGGTACCAAGACCGAAGAACGAGTCGTCACCAACAGCGACACCTACAAGCCACGCGCCGTCAAAGGAAATGGGCTGTCGGGCATCAAAGCTCCCGCGGGATTTGAAGTGACGCTGTTCGCCGAGCCCCCCGCCGTCAACTATCCCGTCTGCCTGGCGACATCACCCGACGGAACGGTCTATGTCGGCATCGACGAAAACGGGTCGCTCGACAAGAAGCCCGGACGAGGCCGCATTGTTCGCTGCCGCGACAACGATGGCGATGGCAAAGCCGATGAATTCATCGACTTCGCCAAGATCGACAGCCCGCGCGGGATCGTCGTGTTGCCGGGAGAGCCGATCAATGACAAAACTTCCAAGACATCGCTGATCGTCCTGCATCCGCCTCACCTGTCGATCTATCACGATGACACCGTTGATGGAGTTGCCGATCGGTCCGAGATCCTGGTCAAAGACATCGGCTTCGATCTGAACTTTCGCGGAGCCGACCACACCACCAACGGTATCCAATTGGGGATCGACGGCTGGATCTATGTCGCGGTCGGCGACTATGGCTTCATCAAAGCCACTGGCAAAGACGGTCGCGAAGTGCAGATGAAAGGTGGCGGAATCGCTCGCGTACGACAGGACGGCAGCGAGTTGGAATTAGTCTCGCGCGGCCAGCGCAACATTTACGATGTCGCCGTCAGTCCACTGATGGATCTGTTCACTCGAGACAACACCAATGACGGCGGTGGCTGGAACGTTCGACTGAGCTACGTTCCCCACGGCGCTCAGATGGGTTATCCCTCGCTGTTCATCAACTTCCCCGACGAAATCGTGCAGCCTTTGGCCGACTATGGAGGAGGTTCGCCCTGTGGTTCGTTGTTCATCGACGAACCAACTCTGCCCGGTGAACTCGGTCACGGCCTCTACACGTGCGACTGGGGTCGCAGTGTGATCTACCGACATCCCATGACGGCCAACGGAGCCGGATTCACTGCCGACCAGCAGTCCTTCATCGAAGTGCCGCGCCCGACGGATATGGATGTGGATGCCAACGGCAATATCTACATCAGCAGTTGGAAAGATGGTGGCTTCAACTTCAGCAATCCCAACGTCGGCTACGTGGTGAAAGCCAAGCCTCCACTCGGCAGCAGCGACACCGCGAACGCGTTGAAGTCGTTGGTCAAAATGAGCGACGCTGACCTGCTCAAGCTGCTGTCTTCGCACAGCCACACGGTTCGCCTGCAGACTCAACATGAAATCCTGCGACGCGGCGACAAAGTAGAAATGGCGGGCGGCCTCGAAAAGATTGCTGCCTCGGACGCCAGCTTGCCAGTTCGAGTCGCGGCGATCTTTACGCTCAAGCAACTCCGTGGCGAGAAATCTCATGACCGTCTCTTGGCTTTGCTGACCGATGTCACGTTGCGAGAGCACATTCTGCGGGCGGTCGCTGATCGAGAGACGCAACTAGGCCAAACACCGATCGCTCCTTACATTGGCGCGCTGAAGGACACCAACCCCCGCGTCCGCATGCAAGCCGCGCGAGGCCTCGGTCGATTCCGCCTTATCGCCGAGTCGAAGTCTGAGGCAGGCCAGCACGTGCAACAAAGTCTTGCCAACCTCGTCCCACTGACCGCTGATCGTGACCCCCTCGTGGTACACATCGCGGTCGATAGCCTGGTGCGATTGAATGCGGGACAAGCCTGCCTGGCGGCTCTCGATGCGTCGTCGCTGGAGGAACGTGCAGGAGCGGCGACGGTGCTGAAGCACTTTCACGACCCCACGGTCGTGACGGGCCTGCTGAATTGGCTAACGAAGAAGCCACAAGCACAGACAGAGGTTTACGCCAAGACCCGGTTGGCCGTCTTACAGGCGTTGTGCCGTCTCCACGACCAGGAAGCCGACTACACCGGCGATTGGTGGGGCACGCGGCCTGACACCAGCGGCCCCTATTACAAGCACGTGCCGTGGTCTGAATCCGAACGGATCGCCGTCGCGCTGCGTCACGAACTTGCCGAAGGCGATACCTCGATCGTTAAGCGACTGCTCCCCGAGCTTCGCAAGCACAAGCTCGACTTGCCTGGCGTGCAGGAAAAGATCGTCGCGCTGGCGAACGCCGATCGCGAGTTCTTCCCCATCGCCGTCGACCTGGTGAGCACCGGCTCCTCGAAGTTGACGACCGATGCGGCTCATCTGCTGGAGGTCGCCGCCACGATCAACCCCGCCGCAGTGGAACTGCGAACGAAGGCATTACGAGGATTGCAGCGTCGCGTTGATGACACGGCCCTATTCGACATCGTATTTCGCAGCTTTGCCGCCGTCTCGGAGAAGGACCAGGAGGGAGACGTTGGAGCGGCGTGGAACGAATTCGTTCGCGAACCAAAGTTCTACAAGCTAGTGCATGAATTGGCGTCACAAACCGAATCGACCGATCCGGCGACACGCGAATTGGCCTATGCCACGCTCGTCTTCGTGACCGAAAGCCCTCAAGGCCCGAAAGAAGCTCGCGATGCCGCGATGCGCGTCGTCGAACGAGCCTGGAGCCACCCCGAAGCAGCGATCAGCGTCCTCCGAGCCATCGGTCGGTCGCGTCAGGAATCGCAGATCCTGCAGATTCAGCAGCAACTGAAGTCGGATCGGCCCGACGTTAAGTCAGCCGCTCAATACGCGGTGGCTCGGCTGGAACTCGATAAAGAGCCTCCCATTGATCCGAAGAAGCCACTGATCGCGACCCTGGCTTATGACGAAGTCGTCAAACAGACCGAACCGCTGAAGGGCGATGCTAAATATGGACAGCGTCTCTTCAGCCGTCAGGGTTGCGTGGCCTGCCACACCGTCTCGCAAAGCGAACCGATCAAGGGCCCACTGCTGCAGGATATCTCCAAACGCTACAAGCGGACTGAGTTGATCGAATCGATCGTCAAACCGAGTGCGAAAATCGCTCAAGGATTCGAAGCTCAATTCTTCGCGACTAACGACGGCAAAGTCTACGAAGGCTTCGTCGTCCGAGAATCAGGCGAAGAAATTGAACTACGAAACGTCGCCGGAATCTCGATCGTTCTGAAGAAAGACGACATCGAAGAACGCGGCAAACGCGAAATCTCGGTCATGCCTCAAGGCTTAGTCGACAAACTGAACGCCGAGCAACTGGCCGCGATCCTCGCCTATATGGAATCGTTGAAGAAGTGAGTGGCGATATCATCCGAAGCGCCACAAAGGTGGTCCTCGATCGGTGCGAAGTCAGCGTTCATGGTGTGAAAAAGTTGGAGCTGCGCGTCGAATGTGCGGGCAATTCCGCGTTGGAACGATATCCAGCTTAACACTAGCGCTGCCGATACCACTCGTTCACGACATTATTCACTAGAGCAAACGCTTCGCGTTCCTGGGGACCGGCGGTTTTGTCCACGGGGCTGGCGAGGGCCTGGAGTTGGGCGCGGACTTCGAGTTCGGGAATCAGATGGAGTCGTGTGGCCAGGATGGTGGCCTCCAGGACGGCGTGCTTGGCTCGATTAAAGCCGAAGAAGTCTCGTCCGCGACCGGTATGGATGATGGTCGCTTCGAGCTTGGTGCGATCGGATGATGAATCACATTTAGTGATCTGGAATTCGTACCAACGGCAGCAGTCCTTAAGGACTCGGCCGTCGACATGTTCGGCGGGAACCGTTTCGGGGAGGTCTTCCAGACGATGGAGCGCGGCCTTGGCGATCAGCAACACATCGTCAACGACGTGAAAGACGCCGGACAGTCGTCGCAGCAGGTTCTGGCAGGTGGTCGAGGTTTGGAACGGTCGCAGAATTAACGAGGTCATCTGGGGATCGACGATAGGACCCATCGGCGCGAGATTCACATCGCCGACGGAATTCAGACTGGTGACGAGACCTTCAAGAATCATGTTGATTGCGGGCCATTTGGTTGCTTTGCCGGGCTGGTGAACACCGGCATCAAACCACAATCAGGCTGCTCTGGGAAGATACTCAATGATCGTGCTTGGTCATTCTTGTTTTGGAATGAGTGCCATAAACCCAACGTCATCGGGATGGTCGTGTTTTTCGATCAAAGACACGGCTTTGTCGAAGACTCCAAAACCGTGGCACCCGCAACAATAGATTGACTGTGTCGTGAGTCGGGAAGCCCCAATTGTTAAGCCCGGTTGAAAATGGCGGCGCTTTCCGGGGGAAAATGGCGGCGCGAGGTAAGGGGATATTTACAAGTTGGGGCTCCGGGTGAGCCTGGGAATGGGATCGGCTCGGG
>CAIMFH010000188.1 GCA_903840265.1 uncultured Schlesneria sp.
GCCGCGTGACACAACCCCGCTCCGGGCCGCGTGACACAACCCCGCTCCGGGCCGCGTGACACAACCCCGCTCCGGGCCGTGTGACACAACCTCCGCTCCGGGCCGTGTGACACAACCTCCGCTCCGGGTCGTGTGACACAACCCATTCTACTGGAGTGGTCGCAGGTCGGCGTTGGATTGTCAAAGGAAAAACCCGTTCGGTTAACCCTACCGTCGGGTGCCTGGCGATTGGAGCCAAAGCGGTGTCGAGCCACCGCACTCCAAGGTCGCTGCTGATCGGCATTCAAATGTAAAAGAACAATCCCGCCTGGCGGGCTGCGAACTCAGGTTGTTTTGACGGTCGCCATGCCTCAAGCGATGAGGGCTGATTGGCATTCCGGTTATCATCTCTTGTGCCATATTGTTGTGTGTGCGCCTATCCGTGAAATGACTTATTTGGGTCATTTTCCTGCAGATTTCTGATTGCTAGTTGATAGGGACTCAATTGCAACGCGAAGGCACGAAGGGTACCGAGAAGAGGTGAACCACAGAATAGGCTGAAGGGGCGGGAAGAGGAGAAGAAGGGGACCACGAATCGGACGAATTCACACGAATCAGAAGAGCTGGAAAACGGCCAGAGAGGACGTCGCTCAAATCACAGCCGATCCAGTGGACTGCGGACGCCTGCCGCCCCGCGCTGAAGAACATGGGTATAGATCATTGTCGTTGAAACATCGGCGTGCCCCAACAGTTCCTGCACCGTGCGAATGTCCGTTCCTGAATCCAGCAGGTGGGTCGCGAAGCTGTGTCGCAGGGTATGGCAACTGATTTTCTTGTTCAGGCCTGACTTCACGACGGCGTCACGCATTGCCTTCTGCACGGACGTTTCGTGGAGATGATGTCGTCGCAGTAGTCCGTCCGCCTCGCGCGGATCTCGTGCCAGTCGCGAGGAAGGAAAGACATATTGCCAGATCAGTTCGCGATTCGCCTGAGGATATTTTTTAGCAAGCGCATGCGGGAGCCAGACGTGTCCCGATCCAGCCTGAATATCCAGTTGGTGCTGCCTGCGAACGGTTTCGATTTGCTGCCGCAATCGCTCCGTCAGAAGTTCAGGGAGCGGTACCGCTCGATCTTTGTCCCCCTTCCCTTCGCGGACGATGATCTGCCGACGAGCGAAGTCCACATCTTTCACGCGCAGGCGACAACATTCAAGCAAGCGCAGACCTGAACCGTACATGAGCTCGATCATCAGTTGACACAGGCCTTCGGGAACCGATTCGAATAGGCGGCGAACTTCCGAAACCGACATGACCACGGGCAGCCGCACGGGAGCGCTGGCCCGTACAGCGTCGATTCGCGGAAGCTCGCGCTTCAGAACTTGCTGATAAAGAAACAGGAGCGCCGAGAGAGCCTGATTTTGCGTGCTGGGTGCGACTTTCCCCGCCACGGCCAGGTCCGTCAAAAATTCGGTGATTTCAACCGCCCCCATCTCATTGGGATGACGTTTGTTGTGATAGAGGATAAACCGACGAATCCAATCCACATAAGCCTGTTCGGTGCGAATGGCATAGTGAGCGACTCGCATCGTGCGCCGAACCTGGTCCAACAGCTTTGGCTTTGGGGCCTGTGGTTCGGCGGCAATAATTGGGTCGGGACTGAATTCTGTCTCTGTTGGAGGAGGCGCTGTCAGATCGGATCGCGGCGGGGAGGTATGCTTGGAGCTCTCACGCAATTGCGCCCATATTTCCTGCATATCCATGGGACATTCCTCGAATGGCAGATCGGCGGTTGAGAACGTAATTGCGAGCGTTGTTTCAAATTCGGCAGAAATCTTCGCTGCCCGCCGCGCAATTCTCAAATGGAAAATGCAAATTCTGTATTGAAGCCAGCCATCTGGCGGTTTAGCCTAGCGACAAAGTCGCGCGGCTAAGCACTGCGCAAAAATTCCATTTATACAGAAACAATTCTGTCTAATTACAGTTCTGCCATAGATGCACATGAACCGGTTCACCACGAAGATCGGCATCGTAAACTCGCGTAGTGGTCCACAGATCGTTGCAGTGGAACCGTGGGCGAACGACTACACGCTCTTCCCGGGCGAAGAATTGGTGATCCTCGCGTTTGGCAACGCCGCCGCCCCGTGGTTCAATATCGTTGAGTGGGACGACACGACGCAGGTCTATTGCGAAGACACGGCAGATTTCAAGGTCATGCAGGGCGATAAAGAGCTCGAATGCGGCCACCAGCGACAGGCGTGACAAACTATGTGGTACTCGATCTGTGATGCGTGCCCGAATGCCTGCTGGCACGTCGTCCTCGTCAAACATCCCGACACAAACAAGTTGCTTGCGTATTGCCGTGACTGCGGTGCCGCGTGGGCAAATCCGTCCGACCTCACAGAGAACTCATTCGTCATCGCATCACGCGTACTGCCTTCCGGTGCTGCACAACCAACCCAACACGACATCGCCGCCTCAGAATGGGAGCCTCTCGTTCACGCGGAAGTTACGGAAGACCAGTACGGCACAGTTGGGGACATCAACAACGCACTTGAAACCGAACGCAGACGAATGGCAGAACAAAGCGGTGAACCGGAGCCGCCGATGACGCCGGATTTGAAATCATAGTTTTTTGGCGGCGGCCCGGTTACCGCCGTCGTTCGGCTCAGTGGCTCACAATCATGAACGTCAAAGTTCTTCAGGACGTTGGCCGAACTCCCATGATCCGCAAGCCAATAGGGATCTGGATTGGCGCCGCGGCGAATATTCTCGCATTCGCATCAGGAGCAGTGTTTTTCTTCGCTCAGCCTGGTGACCGGTTCAGGGGAATGGAGCCTGAGGCGGCGCTCAGCTCTTGTCTCGGGCTTTCGGCAGCTGCCCTGGGTTTGTTCTTCGGGCTGCCCATTTCGCTCTGGGACATCTTCAGCCGTCGCTTCAGGCTGTGGGGCTTCATAGGTGTGCTGATTGCACTCACTCCGTTGCCACTGTCTAATTTTGTTTCTGACCTCGCTGCGGAGTCGATTGGCTTTACCTTCGACTAGCTTCGTCCGATCGGCAGAGTTGAAAGTCGCTCGGAACGTTCGAGAAAGACCTTCCGCACAGGGTCCGTTCGTGTATCATGCTTGAGCGTGGATCGCCGAACAAGCCGGTCAACTTGACCCGCAGCCGCGCTTGGTTCGATGCTTTGCTTGGTCTTCGACAGTCATTCGTTGATCGCGGGCAAGTTACCTTGGTCGTTCGGCCGTGCTATGGCCAAAGATTCGGATAAGCGTAGCGTCCTCAACCGTCGGAAGCAGGAGCTTGACCACGCTCTCAGGCACGGTTTCCCACCAGCCGCAGTCGAGGTGCGGGTCGAAAAACTACGGGCTGCCGCAATCGCGGTGCTGAAGAAAAATAGCGGTCCATTTGCTCTTGTTGAAGACGGGCCGGGCAACTCAGCGTGGAAGGCTCTGCGTGCGCGCTGGGAAGCCCTGAGCGTCGATGAAATTGTGGCACTGACGGCTGAATGGGGCTCGCAGCCGACCGTCCGTGACATTCGATTCGGCGACAGTTCGTAAGTGGGATTCTATTTCGACGTGGCCGAACGAGGCGGTCAACTTGACCCGCAGTCGGTGGTGGTTCAAAGTGTCCGTGTGTTGGTTGAACGCCCGTCATCTATCGCGGGCAAGTTACCTTTGTCGTTCGGCAGCGGAATCCCGCAGCTTGTTTGGGGGCCGGAAAACCGATTCCATGGAAAGAGAAACACTGACGTTTGGCTGCGATACCACGGTGAAAGTCGGCCCGCTATATGTTCGTGAAGCGTACTACGGTCTCTTGGAAGGCCAGTACACGGACGAAGTGAACCAGATGATGCTGGAGTCCAATCTGGAGGCCGTCAATCGCATTTTCGGATCGTATCGCTTGCCCATCAACTATGAGACTTGGGTACGTCGCGCCGCCGTGGGTATCAAACTATTACTTGGTTATCAGGTTCCTTTTTCACAACCGACGGAGGTCCATCGCTACCTCATTGAACCCATTCTTGTCGAACATGGACCGTTTCGTCGACTCCCAAAGTACTGCTGCATGGCAGAATTGATATCCAGTCAACCTGCCCACGATCCGTCGAGAATGCTTTCCTTTGTCGTATTGGTGTGGTTCCAAGAGTGCACGTCGCCAATCGTCGGAGACTTTGTTCAAGTTTCCGCTCAAAAACTGAACTGGCCAGACATCGCAAAAGACGGGGATTGGTGATCCAGGTAAAGCCCGCCGCTGATTTCCGTGTCTGCCATCCGAATGACATCGATTGCCGAACAATGCGGTCAACTTGACCCGCGGTCGCTGGCGGTTCAAAGTGTTGGTGTGTTGATTGGAGGCCCGCCATTCATCGCGGGCAAGTTACCTTGAGCGTTCGGCAGAAAAAGCATGGCACCGCTCCGGCCAAATGACGTTCTCCGATTCTTCCAAATCGAAATCCGTGGCGTCGCGTTGTTGCTCGTGTTGGGTACACTCGGTGGTGTTGTGGCCGGTTTTTGTGGTGGGTTGATTTGCGGAGACTTTTTCGCTGAGCGCGAAATCACACGCGAATTGATCAAAGCCAAAAGTGGCATGGTGAATTACCGCTTGGATGAAGATGGGAAGTTGCCAAGCAAAATATCGGGGTACATTCGTTCAGACTGCAGTTGGGCAGGACTTAAGCTTGGTTTGCCATTCGGAGCAGCAGTTGGCTTTCTGATTGGCGGTCTCGCTTCCTGGGCGTTCCGGACAGGACATAAGCCATCCGCCACACTAAAGGTGGCAACTCGATAAGCGCCGAACGAGGCGGTCAACTTGACCCGCAGCCGCGGGCGGTTCAAAGTGGTAGTGTGTTGGTTGGGAGCCCTCGGTGATACGCGGGCAAGTTACCTCAAACGTTCGGCGGTGTGCGCACCGTGATACAAAGCAGCATCGGCGACACATTGCGTAGGTCAAATGAGCGGGTAGCTGTAGAAGCCTCGCTCCTCGCGCTTTCGCTAATTGCTTTTGTGTTTCACTCCTTGCCTGTTCCCAACACGACTCCGATCGTTGCTGCGCGTCAAAGCTCAACGTCGTTTCCAGCTCCAGAGCTTAGGACAATCATGGCGAGCAATGGCAAGATGATGCCGGAGGTGATGGCCGACGCTCCCAACCTTTATCCACTCCAAGAGGGCGTGGAGCGTATGGAGGAGATGCTAAAATCTGGTCGGTGGTTGGTTATCGTGTACGGTCAGGACTCGTCAAATGATATTCATATTTCTCGGCAAACCCCACAACTGTCTAAGGTTCTGGTAGGGATCTGCAGAGTCGCAATCCGCCCAACGCGACGTTTTCAAACATTCGACGCTGATGTGAAAAAATGGCTTCCCGAATTGACTTATCTCGAAGAGTCAACCGCGCGGCCCCTTTTTATTCTCTTGGATGATGGACGGATTACGTCAGCGACCGGTGGGTACATGACCGAAGCGGATTTAAAGGAATTCGTTCACAGCGGATCAGGTCCAAAGGCCATTGATTGAATGAGGCCGAACCAACCGGTCAACTTGACCCGCAGTCCGTGGCGCCTCAAAGTGTTGGTGTGTTTGTCAGAAGCCCGTTGTTTATCGCGGGCAAGTTACCTTGAACGTTCGGCAGCATTGCGCACCTCATGATTCGTACATCGATGTTCGATTTCGTGCAAACGGGAGAACTTGGCCCTCTCCGCCACGGACTGTCGTGTGCAACAGTTCGCGACACTTTGGGTCCCCCACCCGATTGGAGTGCCGATCAAGCAGTCGACCTTGCGACAATTTGGCGATACGGTGATATCGAATTCTATTTCACGGAAGGTGCCCTTTCGTGGATTTTCAACGATCACCAAGACTTAACGGATGGCGGCGAAACGCTAAAGATCGAACCGTGGATTGTCAGTCGAGGGCTTCCGCTCGGAGAATTTGAATGCCATCTCAAAAACGCGGAAGTTGATTTCGCTATCGACCTTCCTCAATACGATTCCACACAAACGCACGTAATCTGTGCATCCGGTGCGCGTTTTTGCTTTCTCAATGAAACTGGAGAAAGCAAACCTGGCCTGTTTTCGTGGTCGACGCAAACGTAGGCCGAAATCGGGTAAGGGCCGGCATTGCTGCCGGCCCTCCCCACACCACCTGGCATGCGGCTCCGCACCAGGCGGTTCCTCGAAGCACCGGGCCACGTCGCATGCGACGGCGCGCGACGTTCAGGGCTGGCGTGACGACGAGCGCCGGATCGGTCAACTCCGGTCGGAGTAAAATCACTCGATCCGAGATCGTCGGTCGCTCCTCCCTGTCTTCGAAGTTCGGTCCTTCCTGTCGGCGCTGGAGTGCGACGAAACAGTACTACGACCTCTGCTGACTTCCGCCCGACACCACGACCGTTAACCGGTAGCAGTTCTGCTTTCAGGCAAGCCTGCATTGCAGATACGTCGAGCGGATCTCCCTGGATAAGACGGATGACTTTCACTGCGCAAGCTCCCGATTTACCGGGGCGGATGAACAAAGACGGCTTCGTGATGGTCGGCTCACTCGCCTGTCCGCAACGGCCTTGTATCGGGTTTCTGTTCGTAACCTCGCAGCTTTGACGTGAATGTGGCTGACGACGATTCGCTGTCAGCTTACCGACACATTCGCAGGCTTCCTCCCCACGGCTCGTTACCTCCCCGCAGTTGCCCTCGTCTCGTACTTGGTCGATCGGAGCCACAGTTGGTATGCTGCCTTCCTTAAGACCTTTGTTCTCGTACAGGGGACTTACACCCCACTAGTCAATCGCCATGCCAGGCGTACCGAGGCGGTCAACTTGACTCGCAGCGGCTGGCGGTTCAGAGTGTTGGGGTGTTAATCGAAAGCCCGTTGTTGATCGCGGGCAAGTTACCTTTGGCGTTCGGCATTTCATAAATGCGACCACTCCAAGACGATGGCCCCACTGGTCAATGCGATGAATGCGGGAGCCCATTTACCCGTTCTATCGCGACCATGAGCGGCCTTTGTCGTGAATGCGCGTATTGGCTGTATGGCAAAGAACCGTGCGCACACAAATTCAGCGGCGGTGCTTGTATAGTCTGTGGTTGGAATCAATCCACATCACCGTACATCGAAAAGCTCAAAGGTCAGCTGCCTGATGAAACGGGTAGTAAGCGAGAAGGACTATAAGAAAACCGTCAATCCCTGTTCAAAGTTTCGCGACGATCAGCTCCGAACGAGACGGTCGACTTGACCCGCAGTCGGCCGGGTTCTGGATCAAAGACACCGCGTTATCGAATTCGTCGAACAGCGAACCTCAATTTGACTTCCGGTGCTTCGTCACGCGACAATGGGTGGCGACGGAATTCGTCGGAACGATCAACTGAGGAACAGATCATGCAAACATCGCGACTGGCAACCATGGCCGTGGTTGGAGCGATATTCGCGTTGGGCAGCTTTCAAACGGCTCAGGCCCAGGTGTACGGCGGGTTCGGATACGGGTATGGGCATCATGGCGGCTACTATTCCACAGCCGTTGGCCCCTATGGTGGATATCCGTACGGTGGCTGGACCGGATCGCATTACCGAGCGGTGACGCCGGTTTATGCAGGGCAGTACAGTTACGGTTCCGCCGCGAGCTATGGCATTGGCGTTCCCGGATCGGGAGCGACCTATGGCCTGGGTGGCGGATATGCTCCGCTGGTGGTGGATCCACCGGTCTACGGCACGACGACGACGATCATTCGCGGCGGTCCGCGAGGTGGCGTGATGCAGTATTCGACCAATGGGAACGGCTACAGCTATGTTCCCGATAGCACCTACCCGACAGTGATCCAGCAGACGCCGACGCTGGGTTTGTCGCGAACGATCGTGCAGCCCAGCCCTCCGCCAGTCGTACTTGAATCCCGTCCTCAACCGGGGTCGAGCTACGACGTGCCGCAGTTGGCAAGCAATCGTGGGACGATCAAACTCAGTTGCCCGAAATCGGCCCCCGGTGGATTGTCCTACTCACTGAATGGGAACACGTACACGATTCAGCCCGGGTATTCGCAGACGATCAAGAACGACCGCGCGTGGACGTTGGAGTTCAAACGCAATGGCGACGGCTCGGAAACGGTGCGATTTCCTCTGAACACCGGCACCTATGTGTTTGCACTGGGAGGCACTGGTTGGGATATTCAGCAGGCGGGCCAGGTTGCTGCGACATCCGATATCCCTCCGGCACCGATTCCTGATCTGTCGGCGGATCCATCCCCGGGGTTGCCTCCAACGCCGCTTCCTCCACCGTGATTCGAGGCGTCCGTGCCTAACCAGCGAAGTACCGAAGATTCTGGGGGTTCGGGCAAGGCCCTCAACCCCAGCCACCCGACCGCGAAGTTGGTCCTTCAAACTTGAATCGCAAAGTGTGTGGAGCTTCGCGAAGTTATCCGCGTGCTGACGCAGCGCGGCTCACCGGGGAGTTGAGGGGGCGTTGATGACGACGCGTCGGGAGTTTCTGGCCCGTGGCTTGGCGATCGTGGCGGGCGCTGCTGCATTGCCGTGTCACGCGGCGAAGGCTCCCTATCCGATCGTTGATACTCACACTCACTTCTATGACCCTCAACGTCCACAAGGGGTCCCCTGGCCGAGCAAAGGTGATACGTCGCTGTACCGCCAGGTGTTGCCAGAACATTTTGAGGCGTTTGCCAAACCGCTGGGAGTGACAGGGACGATTGTCGTCGAAGCCAGTCCCTGGGTGGAAGACAATCAATGGGTTCTGGACTTGGCCGAGAAGGACAAGTTTATTCTGGGACTGGTCGGCAACTTGTCGCCGGGCAAGCCTGAATTCGCAGGGCACCTCAAGCGATTCGCGGCCAATTCCCTGTTCCGCGGGATTCGCGTGAATGCCGGTCCGCTGAAGGCCGGGCTGGAGAATCCTGAATTTCTCGCGGACATCAAACGCCTGCTGGATGCCGACCTGGAACTGGACATTAACGGCGGGCCTGAACTGCTGCCGCTGGTTGACCGATTGGCGTCCAAACTTCCTGAGCTGCGAATTGTCATCAATCATTTGGCCAACGTGAAGATCGACGGCCCGCGAATCGATCCGGAATGGGTCAGCGGATTGAAGGCCGCCGCTGCGCATCCGCAGGTGTTCCTCAAGGTTTCCGCCTTGGTCGAAAGCGCGGCTCGCGATGGCAGAAAGGCTCCGCGCGATCCTGAGTACTACCGACCGATCCTGGAATCGGTCTGGACAACTTTCGGGAAGGACCGGTTGATCTATGGCAGTAATTGGCCGGTCAGCGATCCGGCTGCCGACTATGCGACCGTCCTCAAGATCGTCACGACATTCTTTGACGACAAAGGAGACGAGGCGGCAGCGAAGTTCTTCGCCACGAATGCGAAGACCGCTTATCGCTTTGCTGATCGCTCATAAGTAACCTTCTCGCTCTGCCGAGAAGAAAGCCGATCAATTCGACGCCAGGATTGCCACATCAGCCCGGTGTATCAGAGTTCGCGGATTTGCAGTTGGCTTTCTTCTCGCGGAGCGAGAAGGCTACTTAAAGACGCGAGTTCAACCGAACCACTGTTTCATGGTCTGTTTGGCGCGTTCTGAGTGTTCAGGCTTCATGTGAGTCGCAATCGCGGTCGCGGCGGCAGCGAGGACACCCAGATCGTCGGTGTAGCCGACTCCCATAAAGACATCGGGGATCGCGTCGACGGGAAGGATGAAGTAACCCAGGGCACCATAGATCATTCCCTTGGCGATCACCGGTGTATCGGGATCACTGGCGCAATAGTGCAAAGCCAGAGACTTTTCCACGACAGCCGATCCCGCCGTCTTCGCGACGCCCATCAGCTTTTCCCAAAAGCCTCGCTCGCTGTAGTTCTCTTCGAACTTGGATATTTTTGCATCGTCGGTCATCGGTCGCTCCACGCTGAATCGGTCACGGCAATCACTTTTTCAATTTGGATGGCACGTTCTG
This sequence comes from uncultured Schlesneria sp., assembly GCA_903840265.1. Lineage (GTDB taxonomy): Bacteria > Planctomycetota > Planctomycetia > Planctomycetales > Planctomycetaceae > Schlesneria. The sequence continues at coordinate 9,916 of CAIMFH010000188.1, forward strand.
AGGCTTTGCGATGGGCGTAATCATGAATGTAGCCGAAATCCACGCCCTTCGAAGACTCATGGCGTGCCACACTCTCCGCATTGTAATTTAGACCAACAGCCATGAATCTGTCCCGACCATTCCACCGGATGGGACACCCAGGGTATTGTACGCAGCAGACGCTGGAGTATCTCGCGAGGAATGTGTTTCATGACATTTCGCGTCACACCTGCAGCGCCTCGTCTTTTGAAGACCGATCCTTTTCACCTTCAGGGAAGCTCGCCGTGAACACTGACCGAGGGACTCGATTCATCGCTGGTCTGGCACTTCTTTGGATGGTGATGCTGACACCACGGATCGCGCACGCTCAAGATCGCGGGATCGAGGACTTTCCGAAACTGTCCGCGAAAACCGACTGGCCCTGGTGGCGTGGTCCCTACCGAAACGGAGTTGCGGGCGAAGGGGCCGTGCCGACGAAACTAAGCGACACGGATAATTTGAGCTGGAAGGTTCCGGTTCCCGGACGCGGGCATTCGTCGCCGATCGTTGTCGGTGAACGAGTCTTCCTGACGACGGCCGATGAGCAGAAGAAGATTCATTCTGTGTTGGCGTTTGATCGGGCCACCGGCAAATCGCTGTGGCAGGTCGATGTCAATAAGGGGGCTTTCCCCGCGAAGAACCACAAGAAGAATACTGAAGCAAGTCCCACGCTTGCCTGCGACGGCGAACGGTTATTCGCGACCTTCTACCATCACGACAAAGTGGAAGCCATCGCACTGAACCTGGATGGTAAAGAACTTTGGAAGCAAGTTGTCTGTCCGTTTCACCCTCGCACATTTGAATATGGTTATGCCCCGTCACCACTGCTGTATGGCGAGACGGTAATCATCGCAGCCGAATATGATGGCAACAGCTTTCTGACGGCGCTCAACCGCAAGAACGGACAACCAGCCTGGAAATCTCCGCGGCCGAACATGATCACGTTTTCGTCGCCAGTGATTACGCATGTCGCGGGCAAAGATCAATTGCTGTTAAGCGGCGCCGATCAGGTGTCATCGTACGATCCCAGCAACGGCAAGAAATCGTGGTCCGTCCCAGGAACCACGCTTGCCACCTGCGGCACAATGGTCTGGGACGGCGACATCGTTTTCGCGAGTGGCGGGTATCCCAAGCCAGAGACGTTAGCGATGCAGGCGGGTGAGAACGGCAAAGTGCTGTGGCGTAACAATCAGAAGTGCTACGAACAATCGATGCTGGCTCACAACGGTTATTTGTATGCCCTGACCGACAACGGCGTCATGTTCTGCTGGCGCGGGACAGATGGCAAAGAGATGTGGAAAGAACGGCTGAGCGGCCCGGTCAGTGCGTCACCCGTACTGGCCGCTGGCAACATCTACTGGGCCAATGAACTGGGGACTCTGTATGTCTTCAAAGCCACACCCGATCGGTTCGAAATGGTTGCGCAAAATCAGATCGGCAATGATTCATTCGCCAGCCCGGCGATCTGTGGCGGTCAGATCTTTGTGCGAGTCGCACAGTCGTCAGGGGCTGGACGCCAAGAGTTTCTGTACTGCTTCGCTCAGAAGAAGTGATAAGCCGACATCACAGTCAGTCGAGAGCAATCCAGCCAACGACATCATGGGGAGCGACGAATTCGTCGACGGCCTTTGTAACTTCGACGAGTTCGCCCGTTTGCCCGGCCTGGATGTCGAAGGTGATTCCAGGGACCAGCACTTCGACGACGTTATCGCCGGCAACGACCGTTTGCCCCACATCCACCAGCCATGCGCTGATGCGGATTTTCTCGTCGCCAGCACCAAGATCGGGAACAGTAATCGGGACTCGTTTGGCCGTTGATTCGGACGTCATACTCGCAGCACATCCGTCATTTCGCCAGCGTGATAGCTGGAGCGAACGAACGGGCCACTGGCGACCATGCCGAAGCCGAGCTTGCGAACCTGTTCGCCGATTTCGTCGAACTCCTCGGGTGGAAGGTAGCGTTCGACCGGCAGGTGATCCAATGTTGGCTGCAGGTACTGGCCGAGGGTCAGCATGTCGCAGCCGACCGAACGAAGATCCGCGCAGACTTCCATCAGTTCTTCGCGAGTTTCGCCCAGTCCCAGCATCAGACCGCTCTTGGTCAACATCTCGGGGACTTCGTCTTTGACTTGCTTGAGCAAATTCAGCGTTCGCTGATATTCGGCGTTCCTGCGGACTCGGTCATAGAGCCGCGGTACGGTTTCGGTATTGTGGTTGAAGACATCGGGGCGAGATTCAATCACACGATGAATGGCGTCGCGATTGCCCTTGAAGTCGGGCGTCAGGACTTCGACCCGGGCTCCGGTCTTGTTGCGAACGGCGAGTACGCATTCGTAGAAGTGGTTCGCGCCGCCGTCGGGCAGATCGTCGCGTGTGACCGAGGTGATGACGACGTACTTCAGGCCCAAACGCTGTGCGGCTTCGGCCACGCGTCCGGGTTCGTCCAGTTGAACGGTTTCGGTCTTACCGCGTGGGACCGAGCAGAATCCGCACGGACGGGTGCAGACATTTCCAAGAATCATGAACGTGGCGGTTTGCTGTGACCAGCATTCGGTTCGATTCGGACACTTGGCACTTTCGCAGACGGTCTCCAGTCGCAAGTCGGCGATCACGTCTGATGTGAACTGCATCCCTGCTTGTGGCAGCGGTCGTCGCAACCACTTGGGCAGGCGCTGACGGCCGCTGGGCGTTTCGGGTGGATTGGTCGGCAGGATATTCAACAGGTTTGTGGACATGTCACAGCTTACATTGGGATTAGAGAAGCATCACGCGTAGACGTAGACCTTGCGTGTGGAGCGATGCAGCAACGGATGCCCCGTGTACAGATGATAATTGTCATAACCGAGCGATTCCGCCAGATTGCGAACCAGACTCTCGCGGACCGTGGCCATTCCGGTGGGACGTGTTCGTTGAGCGGCCAGCGAGGTGACTCGTAGCGCGCCGTTGGTCCAGCGGACCAGTTCGAGTGGTTCTTGCGGGACGGACACGTTGACATACATGCCGCCATGCGTCACCCAGTCTCGAACGCCAGCACCGATGAACGCGAATTGGCCGCAACGGCAAGTTGCCCCGTGAACGTGCTTCGCTCGCTCGGCATCGACGTCCAGATCGGAGGCGGTGGCAACCAGCGTTTGTTCCAGGCGACTGCGATAATCGGCGAGCCCGAGTTTCAAACGGTCAAGGGGCACCATGACGTAGACTGCAACCTGGCCGGGGACATGGCAGAATGTTCCGCCGCCGCGATTCAGCCACCGGATCTCCATTTGTCGGGCGACTAGCTCTTCCTGATCGACCAGGACATCGGCGAAGCTTCCTTCGCGACCGATGCTGATCGTCGGAGGGTGTTCGCAAACGAGGACAATCCCATGGCGATCCTGTCGCTGAGCCACCTGGTTCATCAACCGTGCCTGCAATCCCATCGCCGACGGGAAATCGACCTTCCCCAACAGAAAGACTTCCAATGCCGTGGACGCGCGGTCCACATGCTCCCAATCTGTTGGCGTATCGGACATCTTGGCGGGGTGTACCGGGCAGTTCGTCGAATCGAAAAACATTGATCGCTTGGCAATCGATGACATTTCAAGTCTATCTGATGACAGAGACTCGGACAATGGGGCCACGTTCGAGAAGCCCCTCGCGGCTTCGATGAAGGTTCCGTTCGCGATTTCGACACAATTGCGGTGAAATGAGCCGTAACTCTGATCCCTAGTCATCTGCGATGGCTATTTTTCCGGAATCGGCTGATTCAACAGCAGGGCTTTCGCGAACCGGACCGGCGGAGAGCCGAACGAGATCGCGCCGTCGTGATACCGCTTCAGTACAAATGTCTCACCCCAGGCCGCCTTCGCAGCGATTCGCAGGTCGCGGTGTTCCTGATAGCCGACAAAGTATGTCGAGAGCTGAGTTGACGTGACTTGGGCTCGCGTCCACTTGCCCGCGGCCTCGCGCTCCTCTTGGAATGTGTCGTGCATCATCAGATGCATCGCCTCTTCGCGCCGCATGCCGTCGACGTGTACCGATTGATCGAGGATCGAATTCGCGATGACGCGCAAGTACCACTTCAGCGTGACCAGCCGCATCAAGGGATCTCGGTCGAGGAACCCTTCTTCGGACATCATCTGCTCGGTGTAGACCGCCCAACCTTCGACGAAGACACCCGATGACAGGAGGGCCCGCAGTCGATTTGGGCTGCGATTGGCGAAGGCCAACTGCAGGAAGTGTCCGGGCATCGCTTCGTGAATGGTCAAGTTATGAATCGAGCGGATGTTGTATTCGCGAAGGAACGAGGTGCATTGAGCGTCGGTCCAATCTGTGGGCAGTGGCGCGACTGCGTAGAAGGTTTTCTGACCCACTTCCAACGGCCCCGGAGAATCGCAATAGGCGACGGAGACTCCGCGTTGAAATTCCGGCATCACGATAATGTCGAGCGGGTCGGGCGGGATGCTAACCAGATCATGGCTGCGTACGAATTCCGTAGCGATCTTGAGAGAGTTCTGAGCGGCCTGCAGGACGCCATCTCGGGGTGGGATGTCCGCGGAGGCCTTCTCCAGCGCATCCGCGATCGCTTTTTGTTGTTGCTCGGGCGTTGGGGATTCAGGCAAGTTGGCTTCTGGTTGGAGAGTTCTCGCAATGGCATACATCTCTGTTCGGACACGGCGAAGTTCGAATTCGGCTCGTTCGCGAATTTCGCCGCGGGTCAAACCGGCTGCCAGAGTGAAGGCCAGCTTCTCGTCGTAGAGCTTCGGCCCGATCTTGGCATCTCCACGTGCCTTCGGCAGCAGTTCCGTTTCCAGCCATTTCTGGTGCTGATCGACTTCTGCTGTGGTCGTGGCGATGGCCTTGAGTAATCGTTCACGATCAGGATCAGGCAGCTTTTCGAGATGCGGCCGCACCAGGTTTTCGATGATGCTGAGGACGCCACGATTCTGCTTGATCGCGGTTTCAGCATGGATCGGGGGGACGCGAGCAGGATCAAGCGTTTCGCGGATCTGCGCAAAGAGACGCGGGTATTGTTCGAGGCGGGCGGTGACGCTGGCCAGCCGTTGCTCGACGGGAGCGAATTCGCGAGCCATCAGGCCGTAAATGGCGCCGCCGGTTAGTTGGGTGTACTGGATCGGGTTCCAAGCCCATTCCTGCAAGGTGTCCAACGACCACAGATCGCCCTTAAGGCTATGCTCGAGCAATTGATAGTCGACTTGATTGTCGCGTGAGAGCTGATTGCGGTCGATCTTCTTCAGTTCGCCGAGGTAACGCAGACAGAAATCTCGTTGATGCTGACGTGCGGCAGGGCTGATGTCGTCCAGCTTCTGATCGAATCGATGATCGCCCAATGTCGTCGCACCGCTCGGCGAGAGTGATGGCGATTCGTCGAGATACGATTCCGCCAACCGTTGCAGAGCCTGATCCATCGATTTCTCTTTCGGATCGGCAGCCTGCGCAGAGGGGTTGCCGAAGACGGCGATTGCCGCGCAAAGCAGGAACACTTTCAGGGTACTAACGAAGACCTCGTCTGGTGAACAACGAGTGAAAGTTGGTTGCGACATCTCGATTCCTTCTCATTTCTTGCGAAGCGGCGCTTCACCATGTATCGCAGCACTTGCCATAAACTTCAATGATGCGACATCGCTGAGCGATCCCATAATTCTGATGCCGTGCTATGAAAACAACGGTCAATCGCATACGAAGGGCGACAACAATCTGGCCGAGAAAGCGTACCAATCGGAGTGACCATGAGGATTCTGTATCTTTGCCTGGCGTTTGTCGCGGGGGCTGCCACCTCGGTTCAAGTCCCGGTGAACGCAGCACTACGAACCAATCTTGCTCACCCGATGCAGGCGACGTTCGTTTCGTTCGCGGTCGGCATGTTGGCCGCGTTGGTTTGCTGCCTGATGGTGGGCAGCCCGTTGCCATCGGCCGACAGTTTGTCGCGGATTCCGTGGTGGGCCTGGTTCGGCGGCATGCTGGGAATGATTTACGTCGGGACCGCCATCATCATCTCACCCAAGATCGGTGTCGCGCCGATGTTGAGCATGGTGATTGCCGGTCAAATGGTGGCGTCGCTGCTCATCGATCACTTCGGACTTTTGCACGCCCCCTTGTTTCAGGCCACCCCGTTGCGACTGGTGGGAGCACTGTTTGTCGCCGTGGGGGCAGCAATCATGACAATCGGGAAATAATCGCATAACGGCAGCCCGATCGATTCAGCCCATTGACGATCGTCGATATACTCGGCTCTGTTCCCGCAACGGACGACCGCGGGCTGACCAAGATTGACATCACAGGCAAGGAATCGGGTTTATGCAGAAGTCATTTTGGCGTTGGATACGACATGGGGTTCTGGCAGGGTTGAGTCTGATCACGTTCGTGCAGAGTAACGCTCAGGCGGACGTGAAGCTGCCGAATGTGTTCGGCGATCACATGGTTCTTCAGCAGGGACAGAAGAACAAAGTCTGGGGTTTGGCAGAACACGGTGAAAATGTCACGGTGACGATCGACGGGCAAAGTCATCAAGCGACAGCGGGTGCTGATGGCAAATGGCAGATCATGCTGGAACCGCTCAAGGTCGGCGGGCCTTACGAATTGAAGGTCGCGGGCAAGAACACGATCACCTTTAAAGACGTCTTGGTCGGTGAAGTCTGGATCTGCTCCGGTCAATCGAACATGCAATGGACTGTGAACGGGTCCAATGATGCTGATCTGGAGCGTGCCGCGGCAAAGTATCCGAAGCTGCGCATGATCAACTTCCCGAATGTCGGGACTCAAGAGCCAGTCTGGACGCACGATCGCAAATGGATGGTCTGCACGCCGGAAACGGTCGGCGACTTCTCTGCCGTGGGCTACTTTTTCGGTCGGCAATTGCAAGAGACGTTGGACGTGCCTATCGGTTTGATCAATAATTCCTGGGGTGGTTCGGCCTGCGAAGCCTGGGTTCGCCGCGATCTGCTGGCTGCTGATACCAAGTACAAGCCGCTGCTCGATAGCTGGACTGAGCGTGAAGCTCAGGCCAAGGCCCTCAGTGACAAGGGTGACAAGGCGACGGAAGACGAGAAAAAGCAGCTCAACGCATTGCGAGGCCAACTTGGCGGCAATCATCGCCCCGCGAATATCTACAACGGTGTCCTGCTGTCGCACCTGGGGTATGGCATCAAGGGATCGATCTGGTACCAAGGCGAATCCAACGCTAGTCGCGCCTATCAGTATCGCGATCTGTTCCCATTGATGATCAAGAACTGGCGTGACGAATGGGGTCAGGGTGACTTCCCGTTCTACTGGGTTCAACTCGCTGACTTCATGGGCGAAACTACTGACCCTGCTGCCGACAGTGCCTGGGCGGAAGTGCGTGAAGCTCAGACGATGACGATGAGCCGCCTGCCCAACACCGGTGAAGCCGTAATCATCGACATCGGCGAAGGGAAGGACATCCACCCGATGAACAAGCTCGATGTTGGTCGCCGCCTCGCACGTTGGGCCTTGGCGAAGGATTACGGAGTGAAGATTCCGTTTCACAGCCCACAGTACAAATCGATGGAAGTACAAGGGAATAAGATTGTGCTGACGTTCGATCACGTCGATAGCGGCTGGCGTCCCTTTGACGTGGCCGAACCGCGCGGGTTTGCTATTGCCGGTGCCGACAAGAAGTTCGTCTGGGGCACAGCCAAGATCCTGCCAGACAATAAGATCGAAGTTTCAAGTCCTGCCGTAGCTGAACCCGTGGCTGTTCGCTACGCCTGGGCCAACAACCCGGTCGTCAACCTGTACTCCAAAGCAGGCCTGCCAACGACTCCGTTCCGTACGGATGATTGGCCGGGAGTGACAGCGAATAACACGAGGTGATGAACGACTAGTCGATCGCTGCGGAGTCCATCAGGGCTCCGCAGTTTTTTGTGATTGAGATCGAGTCGTTTAACCGCGTGGGCATCGCCCACGAGGTTAGACGAAGCATTACCGAAGTACCCCGAACGTGACACCCGGCCAGTCGTCCGTGCGGAACGGGGATGCTGGAAGTCCCTCTTTGTTGTAGAGATTGCAGTCGGGGTTGTCTGCCCAGGCGTAGCGAACGGCAACCGGCATCGCTACCTGATCGGAACTCACCACCACCTTGTTCCCAATGATCGTCGCCTTGGCCCAGACGAATTTCTGATCGGCACCGGCGATCGCGAATCCTCGCAGGTCGGTCCCGCGTGCCATCAGTCCGCCACCGACGTGGTAGAACTGCAAATGAGCCTCGTTGCCGGTGATGGTCATCGATCGGAAGATCGGACCAGAAGCGACGAGTGATTGGCAGTACGCCACTGATAAGGCCTGTCGAGCCAATCGTCGACCGACTTCCTGCTTGTTCTTCGGATGGATGTCTCGAGCGTCCCCCAGGTCGATCGTCACGGCCATCCCGGTATTCGATGCCGACAGTGCTTGGCGCTGTGCTTCCCGAAGTTCTGCCCAGGCACTGGACTCTGGTTCGGCCGGATGATCCGGTTTGTTTTTATCGGTCAGATAGTTCGGGAGTTGGACAAAGAGAAACGGGAAATCGCCCTGGCCCCATGTTCGCCGCCAGTCTTCGATCATCGCAGGGAATAATGTCCGATATTGATGAGCTCGCGTGGCATTCTGTTCGCCCTGATACCAGATCGCCCCTTTGATCGCGAACGGTTGCAATGGGGCAATCACACCGTTGTACAGAACACTGGCTCGGCCGGGAGTATTGGCTTGAGCTGGGTCTTTGTTGGCAGCGGCCGTCTTTTCAAGTAGCTGTTGATAGATCGGATCGGCCTTCAAGGTGGCATCGCTGACCCACGATTCGGCCCCGCATCCGCCGTAGGCGGCTTCAATGAGCCCGATGGGCCGATTGCTCAGCCGAGTGTACAGTTCTTTACCGAAGAAATATCCGACGGCAGAGAACTCGCCGATTGTTTCCGGCTGGCATTCCACCCAGCGACCTTCGATGTCGTGCTGCGGCTCCAGTGCGGTCTGGCGTTCGACTTGAAAGAACCGCAGCAAGGGCAGCTTCGCGGCCGGGACTTCGTCTTTTGCCCCGGTCGATTCCGACACGCGCCACTGCATATTGGATTGGCCCGAGCAGATCCAGACATCGCCAACCACTGCGTTTTTCAGGGTGATGGTATTCTTGCCAGCAACAGCAACTTCAACCGGTCCGAACTTTGAAACGGCGGGGCATCGCAAGGACCAGCGTCCATCCGGCCCGGCCACCGCCATCGTGGTCTTGCCGGCGACAGTGACCGAGACCTGTTCGCCCGCTTCAGCCCATCCCCAAAAGGGAAGATCGTGTCCCTGCTGCAACATCATGTTGTCGCTGATGATCGCAGGCAGTTTGACATCTGCTTGAGCAGCGCAAGTGGCCATCAGCGAGACAGTCAGCGCGACACAGATCGTGCGAAACCATGACATGCAACAAGATTCCGGAAGGTTTAAGGGGCACCAGTATTTCGTCTTAAGCATGACCGAAACGAAACATGGCCCTGACAAACCGTAACGGATGCCGACGATGCCAGCAAGCGGACCGCCAATCCGATGAACTTCGCGTGAACTTTATCCTGGGCAAGGTTGTCAACAGCCTGTCCAAAACCATACTGTTTGTGGTGAAAAGTTCGAGTTCATCTGCCAAAGGCCGCGCTCTCCGTGTCTGAACCCTCGCCCATTTCCCCAGTTGAGGCACATTCGGCACCAGCTTCTGCGAAATCTATGGCTCTCTCGGCAGATCACAGTTCGAGCGACCTAAGCGATTTACAGGTGAAGGGTGTCCCCGGGGGCTATCGAGAACTGCTGGCCATTGCCGTTCCGATGATTTTAAGCTCGGGAACGCAGTCGCTCATGCATGTGATCGACCGCATCTACCTGACGTGGTATTCAGAAGCGGCTGTCGCCGCCGCGTTACCGGCCGGCATCCTGTTCTGGGCCGGACTGAGCCTGCCATTCGGAGTCGTATCGTACGCCAATGCCTTCGTCGCTCAATACGACGGAGCGAAGCAACCTGGTCGCGCGGCCAGTTGTGTCTGGCAGGCCGTCTACTTCGCCGTCGCTTGCGGGCTGCTGCTCATCATTCCCGCGTATTGGTCAGAATCGCTCTTTCGTATCGTCGGCCACGAATCCACCGTGCAGCGATTGGAGGTTGAATACTTCTCGTGGCTGTGTATGGGAGCGGCTCCAGCGTTGCTGGCAGGTGCACTTTCGTGTTTTTTCAGCGGTCGTGGTCAGACGAGACTCGTGCTGCTGGTGAACGCGTCGAGTATGTTGATGAATGGAGTCCTCGACTACGCCATGGTTTTCGGTTGGGGGCCAATCCCTCAGATGGGAATGGCAGGAGCCGCGATTGCCACGAATATTGCCAACGTCTTCGCTGCCATCTGCTACTTGTTGCTGCTGACACGACACGATGCGCGCGTGAAGTATTCTTTCTGGAAGCATTGGCGACTAGACAAAGTGCTGATGTTCGACCTGTTCAAATTCGGCGGCCCCAGCGGTCTGCAGATGTTTCTGGATGTCGCCGGATTCACGGCGTTCATGATGATGATCGGTTGGATCGGACAGCGCGAACTGGCCGCGACGAATATTGCCTTCAATCTGAATACGTTGGCGTTCATCCCGGTGATCGGGGTGGGGATCGCGGTCTCGACTCTGGTCGGACAACGAATCGGCGAAGGTCGTCCGGATATCGCAGAGAAATCTGTCCGCAAAGGATTCGTCCTGGCGGGCGGAATCATGATCGCTTTCGGGGCGATTTACGTCCTGGCTCCCCAAGTCCTGCTGGCTCCTTATGAATACGGTGCGAATAGCCACGTTGCTGATCCGACCGCCGTTGCTTCGGCCATCGCTGTCGAGAATTCCGTCACGAAAGGGAATTTTGCCGAAGTGCGGGCCGTAGTCATTGTCCTGCTGCGGTTTGTCGCCATTTACTCGTTTTTCGATGCGATGGCGATTATCTTCGGTTCGGCGATCCGAGCGGCGGGTGACACGGTCTTCTCGATGATTGTCACATTCCTCTGTGCCTGGGGGCTGTTGGTCCTGCCCACTTACCTGACATGGACGTTTGTGCAGGAAAACCGTGCGGAAAACCTGTTATTCTGGAGTTGGATCTGGTGTTCCGTCTATGTGATGACGCTTGGTTTTATCTATTTCTTCCGGTTCCAAGGGGGACGCTGGAAGACGATGAGCGTGATCGAGCCGGAATCTGCTTTCAGTGATGCCACCGCGTGAGATCGCACTTTCCGGGCGGGGGGACGTAAGTCCCATTGGCCGTCTACAGTGAAGCGCCGATTTTCTCGACTTCCAACACTTTGTAGTTCTTCGGCGTACGCTTCGACACGGCTTGCCCGGATCGTGTCAATCGGTCAAGATGCGGCCGGAAGGAACCACAATGTCACTTGAGTTGCGCAACGTCACGAAGACCTATCGCGAGCCGGGCGGGGGACGACTGCCCGTCCTCAATATCGCGAATTTCACTCTGGCCGCCGGCGAACAGGTCGTCCTGGTCGGATCGAGCGGCGGCGGCAAAACCACACTCTTGAATATCATTGCAGGGATCACCACTCCCGATGAGGGCCAGGTTCGCATCGATGGAACGGACCTGAGTCAGCTGCCCGAGGCGGCTCGAGATCGATTCCGAGCGGAACGACTGGGCTATGTCTTTCAGACCTTCAACCTGCTACCCGCGTTTACGGCACTGGAAAACGTCCTGCTCGGAATGAGCTTCAGCGGGAAGCGGCCCGATCGCGCACGAGCCATCCAGCTTCTGGATCAGGTCGGCCTGAAGCATCGCCTCTATCACAAGCCGTCCCAAATGTCGGTCGGGGAACAACAGCGAACTTCAGTGGCCCGGGCCCTGGTTAATACGCCACGACTGCTGTTGGCGGACGAACCGACGGCCAACGTGGATGCGGCCAACCAGCAGAACATCCTCGACCTGCTGCGAAGCTCGTGCAAAGAGCACAACGTGTCGCTGCTGCTGGTCACGCATGCTGCAGAAGTTGCCGGTCAATTCGATCGGGTCGAAAAGCTGGCCGACTTCAACAAACCCGTTCGAGTCGCCGGGGCGTAGTCACGAAGAGCCCTGCCCTGCTTGCGAATTCGTATTTGCTGTTCATTCTGCTGTCAGACGGAATTTCACTCGTGAACCTTGCGACAATTGCCTGGAAAAACGTTCGCCAACGTGGTTTGGCGTCGTCATTGACGGCGATCAGCGTCGCCTTGGGTGTGATGCTGATGGTGATGGTTCTGGTGATCTACGGCATCCTGCAGAACACGTTCAACCAGCGTTCGATCAACTACGACCTGATCGTCGGTCCCAAGGGATCGCCCCTGCAGTTGGTGCTTAGCACGGTTTATCACATCAGCCCGCCGATCGAGAATCTGCCGTACCGATTCTATGAAGACATCAAAAAAGATCCGCGAGTCACGGTCGCGATCCCGATTGCGATGGGCGATGTCACCGAAAAGGGGAACTTCCCCATCGTCGGAACGATCCCCGAGTTCTTTAAGATTGAGTATGCACCCAGGCGTGAATTCCGCGTCAAAGGGACGGAATTTCATCAGCCGTTCGATGCTTATATTGGTTCTCGAGTCGCCATCGAAAACAACTGGGATGTGGGAACGAAGTTGAAGCTACGACATGGCGGTGCGGCAGGTGATCACGTGCACGATGAAGAGTTTACCGTGGTCGGCATCCTGCAGGCGACCGGCACACCTCACGACAAGACTGTCTATGTGCATCTGGAAGGCTTCTACCAGATTCAGGGGCACGACAAGCCGCTGAATGAAGCGATCAAACGAGAACGCGAGTTCTACGGCGAACCGCCGTTATCCGAAGAGGAAATGGCGGCGGAAATTAAAAACATCCAAGCGAAATATGGATCGCACGATCATGCCCACGGCCACGAAGGGCACGACCACGCTCATCACGATCACGGACATCAAACGGCCCCGATCCAGAAGGAAGTGACTTCGATTCTGGTGCAGTGCAAGACTCCGATTGCGGCACGGTTGCTGGCAGGCGAATTGAAAAAGGGGAGCAAGGCCCAAGGTGTGAATCCCATTCTGCCAATGCAGGAATTGATGACGACAATCGTCGGGCCCATTCAGCAACTGCTGCTGGTGATGACCGCCATGATCGTCCTGGTCTCGGGCATTGGGATCTTCGTGAGCATCTACAATTCCATGACGGCTCGCCGACGCGAAATTGCGATCATGCGCGCATTGGGGGCTCAACGCAGCACGGTCTTCACCATCATCCTGGCCGAATCAATCATCCTCTGCCTCGGTGGTGGCCTACTGGGACTATTGTTGGGACACGGCCTGGTGTTTGCCGCCGCGCCCATCATCGAAGTACGAGCGGGTGTGATCGTCAACCCGCTCGCCTTCGAATCGGCCGAACTGGTGCTGTTCCCGGTGTTGCTGCTGATGGCCATCCTAATCGGCATCCTCCCGGGCATGACGGCCTATCAAACGGATGTTGCGGAATCGCTGAGCAGTTAGCCGTGCAATTCCGTAGGACGGATTTTCAATCCGTCCGAACTGGTTTCTTGGCCGAACGGATTGGAAATCCGTTCTACGGAACCGACAGCGCAGCTGGCTCACTGTTGGCTTGCTCCGCCGGGAACGCAGCAGTTGCCATCTGGCGGCCGTAGTTGCGGATGTCTTTAGGCCAGGTCTCGGTCAACTGCTGGAATCGAGCCCCATCGCCAGCGAACAAAGCGCGAGTCACTTCTTCGAAACCGGTTAGATTGCCACCGATAGAAGAGAGAAAGCGATAGGTGGCTCCTTGCGCGGCTCGGATCCGATCTTTGCCTTCATTCGCACGGCTGGCCTCATTGACGAGCTTACGCAGAGCGACAGATGCCCCGCCCGATTGCCGACGCAGCCATTCCCAGTGCCTGGGGAGCAACGTGACCTCGTGGGCCTCAACCCCCAGTTTCGGTCGGCCCGGTCCACGAGCCGCGGCGGACGGCTCGATATTCTCCGCCACGGCGGGTGTGAAGGGAGGCTGCGGGAGTGACTTCACGACATCGCTCACGTCCCCGCGAAAGTCGACCTCAATCTGTTCGCCGGTGGTGTTATCGAAGATCAGAACCGGGGCTTTCTCACCCCGGTCGATGACCTTTTTCGTCTTGGCGGCAACAACGCCCAATGTGCCAGAAGCGATCAGGCAAAAGCCTTCGAAAGCGGCGCAATCGGTTTGAGTGTGAGCGGACATCGGGCGACTCCAAGGTTGAATTGTGCAATCCTATTTTATCCAGGTAAAATTATATCGTCAATAATACCAGGATCAAATCAGGAAATCGCAGCAACTCGATCGCCCATGGCTTTTCAAGCCCAGCCTGCGAGTGAGGCAGCAGGGAGGTCGCGAGAACGCCGTCATTACTGAGGCCGACGCTCAGAAAAAGAATGGCCATCCACCAGTTGTCGGTGGGTGGCCTTCGGATCGCGAAATTGGCTTGGTAATCCGGGAACTACTTCGGTAGCGCGAGTGCTCGGACAGCATCGATCATCGTGACTTCGCCTTCGGCTGTCGTGACCTTGATCGAATCACCCGCCTTCAGGTCGGTCAGTTTTGCCATCTTCCCATCGAGCATGATCTTCGCAGTCGCGGTGATCATGTGATTGTGCTGGTTCTTTCCGTCGTTGTCAGACATCACCAGTTTGCCGTCTGCGACCGAGACAACTTTGCCATCGTGAGTCTTAGCGACCTGCCCCACGTCACCTGCGTTCCGGAAGAACACGGGCGAGTCCAAAGCTGAAACCGGGGCGGCCATCGCAATGCTCATTAAGATTGCAGTCAACATTTTGGGCTCCTTTTTTCAATGCAGTAGCATGCTGCTAGGCAGCAACCGAACATGCTTGAGGGGGAGCAAAGCAGGTGCCAACGTCGGAATAGGGCTTCACAGACATTGACCTACCTACACAGGACCACAAACCGGTAACTCAATGACCACGGTGTTCTGAATTCTCGCAGCGAGCGAGTAGGTCAGCTCCCCGCGCAGTATTGCAGGTGGCGTTCGAGCTCGCGGAGCTTCTGAGGAAATAGGGGCAATGCGATCTCTGGACCCATCAGTTCCGGATGCCACATCTTCTCCCACTCCAGTGAGTGCCAGCCGGAATAGTGATCGTTCCGCAGCAGTTTCAGGCACTCAAACGCAGGGAATTCGCCGCCGCCGAATAGAACATAGTCAGCGTGTCGATGCCCGGTCATCAATTGGCTGGCGGCACTGGCTGCAGACTGTGTCGCGGTCGTCGTCGCTCGTTCCGGGAGTGTTACCGAGTCTTTCCAGTGAGTATGCCGCGTCCACGGACGAAGTTGATTCCACGTCAGTGCGAGTGGCTCTTGATGGAATCGCCAGGGATGATGAGTATCCCACACCAGCCCAACGTGCGAATGATTTGCCAGTAGCATCGCTTCCACAGACGGGGGCGACGCTGAAAAGTCACCATGCGTTTCCAGCAGGATCTGAATTCCCGCAGGAGCTGCCAAATCCGCGAGAGTGACCAGTCCCTCGGCGATTTGGTTGATCATCGCCGATCGATTGGGATCACCAGCCGCTGGCAGCGTGTCACCGAAGACGCGGATGAATTCGCCTCCCAAGGCCGAGCAAAGTTCGAGATAGCGTTTGCCGATTTCAAGCTGATGGGCTCGATCGCTGGCCGCGATGTCGTCGAAATGGACGGACGACGCGAGTCCCGCCACGCGGAAACCGGCATCGACCAGTTCGCGGCGTCGCATCGACCATTCCGTCGGCCGCAGGTCGGCTATCTTCAGGAGATCCGTCTCACGCGACAGTAAGCGAATCTCGACACCATCAAACCCGAACTGCGATCCATATTTCAGGACTTCTTGCCAATTCCAATCGGGGCAAGCCAACGTTGAGAAGCAAATGTTCAACGTCACGGAAACCCTTCGATTTAGCGATCTGCTGTTTAGCCCAAGGGATGATTGAAGCGACCTCGCGGAGACGAGCTGCCAGGGCCAATTTTTAACTGTGTTTTCACGAAGCCCAAGTACTTCGCATCTTCGTCGGCGAATAAATCTTCGCCGCCAACTCGAAATGCCTCTTCCAGCACATTGGCGGCCTCATTCATCTGACCGAGTTCCAGCAGGCACTGTCCCAATCGCAGATGCAGGAATGGATTTTCGTCGCCTTCGGGGAACTCCAGGGCATCCCACAGCAGATCGGCTGCTTCGTCATACTCTTTCATGCGAAAGTGAGCATCACCGGCCGACATCAGAATCCACGTCGCGGCGGGCCATTGGTTGCGGGGTTCGGGGAGTAAATCCCAGGCCTGACCGTACTTCTCCAATGCATCGTCGTACTGTTCCAAGCCGGCGAAGTGGTCCCCCTTGCGACACAAATCGTCAACGACCAAGGTAATTTCTTTGGGCAACTTATCCATACAGATTCGGTTTCGGGTCCGCTCGTTGATGATCGATGACTCACGTGCGAATGCGTCGCACACGTCCAAGATATCCCACGACCACGGCTGTCACAAGAATGCCCGAAAAACGACTTCAGGGCTATCGCGATTGTCGCAATCCAAGGAGTGTGGCACACCATGAGTTCGAAGGGCGTGGGATTTCGGCTTCATTCCTGACCACGCCCTTCGCAAAGCCTCAGAGCATGCCACCCAAATTAAGAAAACGATTGCCCATTCGTGGATGCAACAGTGAGTTGCCTGGGTGTCGACCCGTCATCTAAAGTGACGCCTCGCGGAAGAAATCCCCATTCCAGAAGGTTGAGAAAGCAATTCACGGATGAGCAACATTGTTTCGCCCGGCACGACGCCGAACACAGTCCGATTTAGTGACGGCACGCTGGTTACAATCCCTGCCGACTGGGTCTTGTTGCCTCCTGGCGACGCGGCCTTGACCCGTCGTGTCAAGGCGGCCGGCGAACATTGGATCGTTCAGGAAAAACGAGGGAGAAAGGTCTTTTCTCGTGGCGTCTATACGGCAGCAGCCACTGTCGAACGGATTCGACTGGAGCTTGAAGCGGAGCGGTCGACCGAAAGCTTCGCGAAAAAGAAGGAAGCCAGCGTCCGGCGACGAGAGAAAGTCCAAACGGAGTATGTGGAGGACTTCTTCGGAGCGGTCGTGTCATTCCTTGCGTTTCATCCGGACCACGTGGCGCTGACTGATCGGTTTGCGCGCGCTGTCACAGATCATGCAACGCCTGTGGGCAGCGGCACGGTTGCTCGGACCAAGCGCATCCCCGTCGAAGAGCGAGCCGAAGCGGCCGTCATCGCCTGGATGCGGCATAAAACCACTGGATATGATGGGATGGTGATTCCACGCGTGAAAGGGAAGCGTCGCGAGATTCGGCGAATGCTGGCTCAGCGGTCAAAGGAGCTACTGCAACGATATCGGAGCGGCGCGGCTATCGATCCACAGTGTCCATTGAAACATGCGCTAGCGGATACCCCCTGAACTGGTCTGCCTGCCGTATTCAAGATGGCGGACGAACCGGTTTATCGGTCTCTTGTGGAGACTGAGCCAAGGTCACTTGACGCAGTCTCATCAGCGAGATGAGCGTGACCAACCCGACGCCGAGGGAGTCAATCAGGACATCCCAGATGGTGCCTCCACGCGTTGGGACAAATGTTTGATGGAACTCGTCTGAGGCGGCGAATAGCAGAGCCAGCGCCGCTGCCACAAAAATATTTGGCATTCGTTTCTTGGGTCGCCAAACATTCAAGAGGCCTATCATCCCGGCAGTCAGGATCGCGAATTCGGTGACGTGCCATCCTTTGACGACGGTGAACCAGACGATCCCCCAAAAGATCTCAAACTGTTCGAGCAACTCCTTCCCAAAGATGAGACCGACCAGTGAGAAGAGTTCATCTGTTCCGATCACCGTGCATGAGGTTCCAAAGATCATCGCGGCCCAAAGCAAAACAAATGCCACAACCCATTTGCGCATCGATCACCTTTCGTTGATACGGCCGATCCGTCGCGCGGCGCGACTGGCGGCTGATGGCATGTGCCAAAGTCTAATTTTTGAGAAATCCAGCGGGCGAACGTTAATCTTGCGTCCGTTCTCCGGTGAACATCGTATCCAGAACTAAGAGAGTTACGGTGCGTCGTTTCAGGAAGGACGGACTGAGATGGGAAATACAACCGCGAGGAAGCGAAACCCGGACAATCAGCGGCTTCGAGCCACTCCTGCTTTGCTGGCTCGCGTCCGAGACTGGGTCGAGCGGGAAATCAAGTACGTTGACTACGCTGAGTACATTGGCACAGGGGCCGCAAGACGGCTTTCCATGTCTCGCCCGCAGTCACTCGATGACATCACTGTGACCCACACTGAACCCGCGATCGCGTTCGTACCGGGAATGGTCGATGCTCCTTTGCTGGCCCCCGACGAGGAAGTGTACCTCTTTAAGTGGATGAACTTCCTGAAGTATCGCGCGGAACAGCGTCGCCAGCGACTCAGCTTGAATTCACCCGATGAATCGCTGGTCGACCAGATTGAAGCCGACTGTGCAGAATCAATCGCGGTTCGTAACCGCATCATCAGCAGCAATCTGCGATTGGTTGTCGCCCTCGCCAGAAAATTATCGACATCTCTGGATCAGATGTCCGACTTGGTCGCTGAGGCCACCGTGCCATTGATACGTTCTGTGGAGCTCTTCGATATCGGTTTGGGAAATCGCTTCAGCACCTACGCCACCTGGGCCGTTCGCAATCACATGCTGCGTTGCCTGAAGCGACGGCAGTCCACCATGGATAGAAACATCGGTCGCGATCAGTCGGTGCTGGAGCAAATGCCCGACGAGCGAACCGATCCCGACGAGCAACTGCGAAGCGCCGAGCACCGCGTTCAAGCGGTCCATCGCCTGCTCGACTCACTCAACGAACGCGAGCGGCTTGTGATTACGGCCCGCTTTGGCTTGGACGGCCAGCCTCGGGGACAGAGTCTGCAGGACATCGCCTCTCAAATCGGACTGAGCAAAGAGCGAGTTCGCCAGATCGCGATGTCGGCGATCGGAAAGCTGCAGGGAATCGCGAAATTGGCAGACATCGCGTCCTAGAACGTGACCACCACCACTGAAGAGCCAGAATACTGCTGCTGATTCTCTAGTCCCGCTACTTGACAACCATCAATGAAGGTTGAAATGAGCGAGAGTTGAAAGTATGACCTATTCACAACTTTGTGGGTGCATCGTGAATTAGGTCAAATTGGGCTGACTGCCGCCGTCACGATTCGCCACAATATCCGCAATGGTGTGTGGGCAACTGGTGATGGTGGGATACACGAACTTGCACCGCTCCGTCGCTTTGGTGATCGCAAGTCTGCTCTTCGGGTTAGCTCAACTCGCTGTCGCAGCCGATCCGGTCGCGGATGTGATTGACTTCGAACGCGCCGTCCAGCCGATCCTGCAACGCGCCTGTTTGCGCTGCCATGGCCCCGAGAAACAGAAGGCCGATTTTCGTGTCGATCGCCGGCAGAGCGTTTTGCATGGTGGCGAGTCCTATGCGCCCAATATCGTTCCCGGCAAGGGTGACGAGAGCCCGCTGATCAAGTTCATCTCGGGGACCGGTGACCTGGTCATGCCGCCCGAAGGTGACCGGCTGACGACGGCGGAGATCAGTACGCTACGGAAGTGGATCGATCAGGGAGCGAAATGGCCGGACGCACTGGCGGGGGAAGTGAAAGACAAGCGCGACTGGTGGTCTCTTCGCCCATTGCCGCCTGCGGCCAACATCACATTGCGAAATGATCGCCGTCCCTCGATCGACGCGTTCATTCAAGACAAACTGGAAGCGAGCAATCTGAAACTCGCCCCCGAAGCAACGCGTCTGTCATTGATCCGACGTGTCTATTTCGATCTGATCGGATTGCCGCCGACTCCAGATGAAGTTCAGGCGTTCGTCGCAGATCCTGCGACCAATGCCTACGAACTGTTAGTCGATCGTCTGCTCGAGTCACCTCGGTTCGGCGAGCGTTGGGCTCGACATTGGATCGACGCCGCTCACTTTGCCGAGACACACGGGAACGATCAGGACCGAATTCGAGAGAACGCGTGGCCCTATCGAGACTACTTGATTCAGTCGCTCAACGCCGACAAACCGTACGCTCGCTTTATCCAGGAACAAGTCGCTGGGGACGTGTTGTTTCCCGACAATCCGCAGGCGACCGTCGCACTCGGCTTTCTGGCAGCCGGGCCCTGGGACGAAAGTTCACTCAGGGACATCCGTGAAGACACCTTGGATCGCCAGATCGCCAGGTATCTGGATCGCGACGACATGATCGCGAACGTGATCAACAACGTAACCAGTCAGACCGTGCAGTGCGCCCGCTGTCACGACCACAAATTCGATCCGATCTCACAGGCGGATTACTATGCGCTGCAAGCGGTCTTTTCCGGTGTGGAGCGAGCCAATCGGGCATACGACCCCGACCCGGCTGTGTCAGCAGAGCGACGAAACCTCACCGCGCGACGTGCGCAGCTTCAGCAGAAGGGACCGGCCTTCTTAGCCGAATTGCTCGCGCCACCGATTCAAGAGCAGGTCGCTGATTGGGAACGCCGCTTGGGTTCGCAAGGGGCCGTGTGGCGACCGCTTGATCCCGAATCGTTTCTCTCTTCCGATGGAGCGACCCTAACAAGACTTTCTGATGGCTCGGTGCTGTCGGGTGGCATTCGCCCGGAACGTGACACGATCACTATCATCGCTCTGATCACGCTTCCCAAAGTTACCGCAGTGAAGCTGGAGGTGCTTACCGACGACAGCCTGCCTCATCGTGGACCGGGACGGCAGGACAACGGCAATCTCCATCTGTCGGAATTCGAAGTCTTCGTCGAAGGCAGCGATGTGCCATTGTCGTTGGTGAATCCGCGAGCCGATTTCGATCAACAGGATTGGGGCATTGCGCGAGCCATCGACAAGGTCGAGCCGACCGCCTGGGGGATCTATCCTCAAGTGGGGCGGACTCACGCCGCTGTGTTTGAATTGCGCGAGCCTCTTGTTCCCACTGCAGCGACCAAGTTGAAAATCGTGCTGAAGCAGCGTCATGGCGGTGGGCATCTGATCGGCCGCACGCGATTGATGATCTCTGACGCGGCCCCCCCGGTTCGTCTCGATGTGATGCCCGAGCCGATCGCGGCAATCCTTGCGATATCGTCTGAACAACGCAGCGAACAACAACGAATTGACTTGGCGTTGTTCCAGCAGATGGAAGAGGTCGAGCGACAGATTGCTCAATTGCCGCCGCCATCGAGAGTCTATTCGGCGGCAGCCGACTTCGAACCCGAAGGCGGGTTGCGTCCGCCGCCGGGACCACGTCCGATTCATGTGCTTCATCGGGGCGACATCAATCATCCTCGCGATGCCGCTGTGCCGGGGACTCTGGGTTGTGTCGTCGGCTTGCAGTCTCGATTCGAGATTGATGCCACCGCACCCGAGTCAGAGCGTCGCGCGGCACTCGCACGTTGGCTGACCGATTCGCAGAATGCCCTCACGTGGCGATCGATCGTGAATCGCGTCTGGCATCACCACTTCGGACGTGGTTTGGTGGGGACGTTGAATGATTTCGGGCACATGGGCGAAGTCCCGACTCATCCCGAATTGCTCGATTGGCTGGCGGTCGAATTCCGCGATCATGGACAATCCCTCAAGCAGCTTCATCGCCTGATTGTGACGAGTGCCACCTATCGTCAGACGGTGAACATTAGTCCGGAAGCAGCAGCGTCGGATCCCGAAAATCGTTTATTGTCTCGCATGAATCGAACGCGACTGGACGCCGAATGCGTTCGCGATGCAGTGCTGCAGGTCTCGGGACGCTTGGAACTGCGGATGGGAGGACCATCCGATCGACAGTTCGATCTGCAACCGGGAATTCACGTGACACCCAAGGTGGACTACACCAAGTTCAACCTCGATAGCGATCTTGGCCGGCGACGCAGCATCTATCGGTTTTTGTTCCGGACACTCCCCGATCCGTTCATGGAAACGCTTGATTGTCCTTCGGGCGATCAGATTACTCCAACACGGACCAACAGCGTCACGGTTCAGCAGGCGCTGGCGCTGTGGAACGACGTGTTCATCGCTCGCCATTGCGAACATATTGCGAATCGAATTCAGGACGAGCCCGATGCCAAACAACTGCGGCCACAAGTCGCTCGTGCTTCCGAGTTGATCCTGTGTCGGATGGCCACCGAGGCTGAGATTGACGCGCTGGTCGCGTATGCCCAGAAGCACGGTTTGGCGAATGCCTGTCGACTGCTGCTCAACAGCAACGAATTCTTGTTCGTGAACTGAGAGATCGATCGATGAGCCTGCCATCTATCCATGTCGGAACGCCCCGCCGCGACTTCCTGTCCTCTGTTGCAGGCGGATTCGGATCTGTGGCATTGGCCAACCTCCTCGGTCAGACGCAGACTCTGGCCGAGCAACCTCGCCTCGAATTCAATGGGGGGCTGCACCATCCCGCCAAAGTGCGCCGCGTCATTCAGCTCTTCATGAATGGTGGCGCGAGTCAGATGGATCTGTTTGATTACAAGCCGGAATTGTTTCGTCGAGCTGGCGAGAAGTTCGACCCCGGAACCACCGAACGGGTCGAGGCGGCCACCAGTGCCCCCGGCAATGTATTGAAGCCGCCGTTCGAACTGCATCAAAAGGGACAATGCGGCCGCTGGATCAGCGACTTGTTGCCTCACTTGGGAAATCATGTCGATGACATGGCGTTTCTGATGGCGATGAAGTCGCGGACGAATGTGCATGGTCCCGGCAGCTACCTGATGAACACGGGCTTCCTGTTGCCCGGTTTTCCCTCTCTCGGATCCTGGGTCAGCTATGGGCTCGGCAGCCTGACAGATAATCTGCCAACCTTCGTCGTGCTTCCCGACGCCAAAGGCCTGCCCTACAACCAGAAGGGGAATTTCGCCTCGGGGTTTCTGCCGGTGACGCATCAGGGAACGATCATCAACAGTTCGCAGGCCGAGCCGATTGCTGACTTGAAAGCTCCCGCTTCGGCAACATTCATTACTCCGGAGGCTGATCGCGACGGACTCGCTTTGCTGCAGCAAATGAATCGAACGCATCTGGCTGCGAACGATCATGATTCGCGATTGGAAGCGAGGATCCGCTCGTACGAACTCGCGGCCAAGATGCAGCTGAGTGCTCCGGAGGCCTTCGATGTCACTCGCGAATCGGAGGCAACGCAGAAGTCTTATGGACTGGATGAAAAGCCCACAGAAGACTTCGGCAAGCGATGTCTGCTTGCTCGTCGACTGATCGAGAGAGGCGTCCGCTTCGTTCAAGTCTGGAGTGGTGCAGGAGGGCCAGCAAATAACTGGGACAATCACAACAGCATTGTCAAAGAATTGGCCCCGATGTGTCAGGCAACCGACAAGCCGATCGCTGCGTTGCTGGCGGATCTGAAGCAGCGCGGGCTGCTGGAAGATACGCTGGTTCTCTGGAATACGGAATTCGGGCGGATGCCATTCTCACAGGGTAGTGAAGGCCGCGACCACAACGGTGGTTCATTCGTCGGCTGGATGGTCGGGGCCGGCGTTAAAGGTGGAACATCGTACGGTGAAAGTGATCCATGGGCCTGGCGGGCCGTGCGCGACATCACCACCAACTATGACTTTCACGCGACGGTCCTGCATCTGCTCGGAATTGACCACGAACGGCTCTCCATCAAGAACAATGGAGCGAATCGGCGACTGACCGATGTGCATGGCCACGTCGTGCGGGCCGTGTTGGCTTAATTCGAGTACTCGTGACGACTTCCGCTGGGCGATTATCCGCGGGAACTTTTTCGGTACCGGCATCGTCTACCGTGTCAGGGCTCTGATTCCGTGACATGAACGCTATACTTGGCGGTATGGTCCCGGACGGCCAGCACATCTTTGATGCAAGGAATGATTCACATCATGCGGAAGTTCATCGTTCTGGCGAGTTTGTTATCAACAGTCGTGGCATCATGGATGTTAATGGCCGAGGAGGCTGGCAAACCCGTGAATCGAGATCAATTAAAGCAACAGTTTGATGCTGGCAACTTTAAGGTCGCCTACGACGGCTATCGCAAGCTGGCGATTGATCCAAAGACCGAGCCCGGCCAAGTGGCAGGTGATCTCAGCCAGGCCGTGCAGGCACTGCGCAATCTGGGTCGCGTTGACGAATTCGACGAACTTGTCGAAGCGTCGATCAAAGCTCATGAAAAGAACTGGCGACTATTGCGACAGGCGGCGGAACAATACCGCAGCATCGAGCAGTGGGGCTTCGTGGTTGCCGGAAAATTCTACCGAGGATCACATCGCGGGGGCGGAAAGTACGTTTCATCAACAGATCGCGATCGCGTGCGAATGCTGCAGTTGCTGCAACAAGCCTTGCCACTCGCCAGCAAAGATGACAACAAGGCCGAGGTCGGTCGGTTCTACCTGGATTTCGCCGGATCGCTCCAAGGTGTCGAAGCCTGGCGTCTACAGGCACTTTCCGATTTAGCCACATTGCCCGACTATGAAGAAGGCCATCAGGGCTTTGGCCGCGGGCGGATGGGCTGGGGTGGCGGTCGCGGAGGCGAGAGCAAAGGGGCTCCCGTTGATGCCGAGGGCAATCCCATCTTCCATCATGTCCCAAAATCCTGGGAAACAGCAACCTCCGACGGAGAACGCTGGCGTTGGATGCTGTTGCAGGCAGTCGAAGCGGACAATGCTCTGCGGAATGAAGCCGATTCCAACTGGGCTTCGTTCCTGCACAATCAATTTGGCGTCCAGACGATGGCCTGGTTGCGACACGGCGGTGGGCGAGATGACGACAAAGATGACAGCGGCCCATTCGCGGTCGATACACTCAGCGATGACGAAACCATCGCGAAGTTGGCCACCGGAGTGAAGCGGTTGAAGCTGCCCGATGAATTCAACAGCCTGAAGATCTTCCAGCAGATCTTTCAACGTAGCGCCGACCAATACGCGAAGAATGCCGGCGACACGGTGGCTCAGACGTATGAAGATCGCCGCCAATACTCCAAGGCCGCCGTGGCTTGGGAAGCCGCGATCGCCAAGTTCACCGATGAAAATCACCGACAACAACGACTCGATCAGATCGTCAAGAACTGGGGACGATTCGAAAACTTGCAGATGCAGCCGGCCGGCAAAGGAGCCACCATCGATCTGCGCTATCGCAACGGAAAGCAAGTCGCACTGGAAGCCCATGCGATCAAGATCGACAAGTTGCTGGACGACGTGAAAGCCTACTTGAAAACGGCTCCCGGACAATTGGACTGGCAGAAGATCAATGTCCAGGAAGTCGGCTATACGCTGGTGACTCAGAATCAGACTCAATACCTGGGCGACAAAGTCGCTTCCTGGTCACTCGATTTGAAACCGAAGGCCGACCACTACGACAGCCTGGTCACGATTGCGACACCGCTGCAGAAGCCGGGTGCCTATCTGGTCACCGGCACCATGAAGGACGGCAACGTCAGCCGCGTGATCGTCTGGCTGTCCGATACGGCTCTGGTCCGCAAACCGCTCGATGGAAAGTCGCTCTATTTCGTTGCCGATTCGGTCTCGGGACAACCAATCGCCAAAGCGAATGTCGAGTTCTTCGGTTGGCGACAAGAACAGGTCGCACCTGGCAAACCACAGTGGAAGATCTTGACGACAAACTTTTCCGAATTCACCGATGCGGATGGTCAGTTGATGCTGCCCTCGAACAAAGTCGGCCATGAGTACCAGTGGCTGATCATGGCAAGGACGCCAGAAGGGCGATTGGCTTACAACGGATTTACTCATGCTCTGTGGGGCCAGAAGCACGATCAGGATTACCAGGCGACGCGAGTCTTCACCATTACCGATCGTCCGGTCTATCGGCCTGAGCAGACGGTCAAGTTCAAGTTCTGGATTGAGAAATCTCAGTACGACCAACCTGACTCCGCCGCCTACGGTGAACAGGATTTTCCGGTCCAAATCAACAACCCCCAAGGTGAGAAGATCTTCGAGAAGACTTTCAAGACCGACAAATTCGGCGGCATCGAAGGCGAGTTTCCGCTTCCGAAGGGGGCTATGCTCGGCAACTACTCATTAATGGTAATGGCCCCGTTCAATTCCGGGGGGAGCTTCCGTGTCGAAGAGTACAAAAAGCCTGAGTACGAAGTCGTGATCGATGCACCGTCGGAACCGGTCGCGCTGGGTGAGAAGGTCCCTGCGACAATCAGAGCGAAGTATTTCTTCGGTGCCCCCGTGACCAAGGCCAAGGTGAAGTACAAGGTTCTGCGATCACCTCACAACAGCGACTGGTATCCGACCGCCCGTTGGGACTGGTTCTACGGCAAGGGATATTGGTGGTTCGCTTCCGACTACACGTGGTATCCCGGTTGGAACCGCTGGGGTTGTGCTCGACCAATCGGCTGGTGGATCGGCCGCAACAATGCACCTCCGGAAGTCGTCTCCGAACAGGAAGTCGAAATTGGAGTCGATGGCACGGTCCAAATCGAAATCGATACATCTGCTGCGAAGCAAGTCCACGGTGACGAGGATCATTCGTACTCCATCACCGCCGAAGTCGTTGACGAATCTCGCCGCACGATTGTCGGGACGGGGACTGTCCTGGTCAGCCGCACGCCATTCCGCGTCTTCGCGTGGGTCGATCGTGGTCACTTCAAAGTCGGTGACAATGTGCAGGCCAACTTCGATGCCCACACCCTCGATAACAAACCGGTCAGCGGCAAGGGCGAGCTGACACTGTTCAAGGTCACTTACAATGACAAACAACAGCCTGTCGAAGAAGCTGTCCAATCCTGGAAGCTAGACACCGATGCGACGGGACATGCGCGTCAGCAACTTGCTGCCACCAAAGCGGGCCAATACCGGCTCTCCTACAAAGTGACCGATTCCAAAGACCATGTCATTGAGGGCGGTTACCTGTTTGTCGTTCGTGGCGAAGGGTTTGACGGCCGCGAATTCCGATTCAACGATCTGGAACTAATCACCGACAAGCAAGAGTACGCCGCAGGCGACAAAGTCCGCCTGATGGTGAATACGAATCGAGCCGATGGCTGCGTCGTCCTGTTTCTGCGTCCCTCGAACGGTGTCTACCTGCCGCCGAAAGTCATTCGGCTGAAGGGGAAGAACACCGTGGAAGAAGTGGCTGTTGTCCAGAAGGACATGCCAAACTTCTTCATCGAAGCGTTCACCATCGCGGAAGGAAAGTACTTCCAGGAAATTCGCGAAGTTGTTGTCCCTCCAGAAAAGCGAGTGATCAACGTTAACGTGGCTCCTTCGCAATCCGAGTACAAACCGGGGGCCGATGCCAAGGTGAAAGTGACGCTGACCGATGCGACGGGTGAGCCATTTGTGGGCTCAACCGTGCTGACGGTCTACGACAAGAGCGTCGAATACATCTCGGGTGGATCGAATGTCCCCGAAATTAAAGAGTTCTTCTGGAAATGGCGTCGCCAGCACCACCCACAACGCGATTGCACACTGGATCGCTTGTTCTACAACTTGCTCAAGAACGGCGAGATCGGAATGGCCGACTTAGGCGCCTTCGGCGGAATGCTGGATGGCGAAGGAGGCTTCGGCGGAGGTGGGGGAATTCCTCGACCGATGATGGCACGCGGCGGCGCGACGCGAATGCGAGCAATGTCGGCTGCTCCGGGCGCGCCAGAAGCGGCCTCGATGATGATGGATGCTGCGGCTGATAAACAATCCTTCGCACGCGAAGGGCTCGCGCTCGCCAAGGGAGCCAATGGAGGGGGTGAATTGGACATTCAAGCTCCTGCAATTCGCTCAAACTTCGCGGATACAGCCTACTGGGCGGGAAGCGTCACCACTGACAAGACCGGAACCGCGGAAGTCAGCTTCAAGATGCCCGAAAGCCTGACCGGCTGGAAAGTGAAAACCTGGGCGATGGGCTTGGGAACAAAGGTCGGCCAGGGTGAGGCTGAAGTCACTACCAAGAAAAATCTACTGGTCCGTCTCCAATCACCACGCTTCTTCGTCGAGAAAGACGAGGTCGTGATCTCGGCGAACGTGCATAACTACTTCAAGGGCGAGAAGTCGGCAATGGTCTCCATCGACCTCGAAGGAGATACCATCGAGGTCGCCAGCCGCAATCGCGAGCAGCGCGTCATGATCGCACCTGACGGCGAAGTGCGCGTGGACTGGCGAGTCCGGGTGAAGTCCGAAGGAACTGCCAGCATCACCGTGAAAGCGATATCCGACGAGGAATCGGATGCGATGAAGATGTCGTTCCCGGTTTATGTCCACGGCATGCTCAAGACCGAATCGTTCAGTGGAGCCATCCGTCCGGCCGACGCGAAGGGCCAGATCAAGTTTACCGTTCCCGCAGAACGGCGACAGAACGAGTCACGCCTGGAAGCTCGGTTCTCGCCGACGTTGGCGGGAGCCATGGTCGACGCTCTCCCATACATGGTCGACTATCCTTATGGCTGCACGGAACAGACCCTGAACCGGTTCTTGCCGACGGTGATCACTCAGAAGATCCTGTTGAACATGCAGCTCAACCTGAAGGATATCAAGGAAAAACGCACGAACTTGAACGCACAGGAAATTGGCGACGATGCCGCCCGCGCCAAGCAGTGGAAGCGGTTTGACCGCAATCCGGTGTTTGACGAAGCTGAAGTTCAGTCGATGGTCAAGGAGGGTCTCGAACGGCTGAACTCCATGCAGTGTGCCGACGGCGGCTGGGGTTGGTTCAGCGGTTGGGGCGAACATTCGTGGCCACATACCACGGCGGTCGTCGTCCACGGTCTGCAGGTCGCCAAGGCCAACGATGTGGCCCTCGTCCCTGGCATCCTTGAAAAAGGTGTCGACTGGCTGAAACGCTATCAGGACGAACAAGTTCAGTGGATCAAAAACTGGGGCAAGAAAGACGTTCGACAGAAGCAGTTTGCGGACGCCCTCGACGCCTTGGTCTACATGATCCTGGTCGACGCGGACATCGCCAATGGCGAGATGAACGAGTTCCTCTATCGTGACCGCACGCAACTGCCAGTCTGTGCCAAGGCCCTGTTCGGACTGGCCCTGCACAAACAGCAGCAGGCTGACAAGCTGAAGATGGTCCTCGAGAACATCGAGCAGTTCGTCGTTCAAGACAAAGAAAACCAGACGGCCTATCTGAAGTTGCCGAATGACGGCTGGTGGTACTGGTATGGCAGCGACATCGAAGCCAACGCCTATTACCTGAAGTTGCTCTCCAAGACGAATCCGCAGGACGTTCGTGCTTCACGACTGGTCAAGTACATCTTGAATAATCGCAAGCACGCGACCTATTGGAACAGCACTCGCGACAGCGCGTTGTGCATCGAGGCTCTGGCGGACTACATGAAGGCCAGCGGCGAGGACAAACCGGATCTGACTGTGGAAGTCTGGCTCGACGGCAAGAAGTACAAGCAAGTGAAGATCGATTCGTCGAATCTGTTCACGTTCGACAACAAGTTCATTCTCGAAGGGGACGCCGTCACCACCGGCGAGCATACGTTCGAGTTCCGCAAGCAGGGAACCGGGCCACTGTACTTCAACGTCTACCAGACCAACTTCACGCTGGAAGACTTCATCAAGAAGGCGGGGCTGGAGGTCAAGGTGGAACGAAAGTTCTACAAGCTGACCAAATCCGACAAGAAGGTTGATGTGGCCGGGTCGAGCGGCCAGGTACTTAAGCAGAAGGTCGAAAAGTACGATCGAACCGAATTGCCGAACCTAAGCGAACTCAAGAGTGGTGATCTGGTCGAGATTGAACTCGAAATCGACAGCAAGAATGATTACGAGTATCTGTTGTTTGAAGACATGAAAGCAGCAGGCTTCGAACCCGTGGATGTTCGCAGCGGCTACAACGGCAACGAAATGGGAGCTTTCGTCGAATTCCGCGACGAACGAGTCGCTTTCTTCGTCCGCCAGTTGATGCGCGGCAAACATAGCCTGAGCTATCGCCTGCGAGCCGAAATCCCCGGTAAGTTCAGCGCGCTGCCAACTAAGGGCAGTGCAATGTATGCACCGGAATTGAAGGCGAACAGCGATGAAATGAAGATCGGGATCACCGACTGACCTGGTGTTTCAAAGTGGGCCGGTCATCTGACTGGCCCACTTTGTTTTTAGTCTGTCAGCCGGTCACTTTCAGTTGCCGCCGGAATCCTGACGGCGTGGTTCCCGTCACTTGCCGAAACGTGATCGACAGTTGGCGGCTATCCGTCAGTCCCGAGCGATGCGCTACTTCGGGCATTGCCAGATCTGTCGTGGCCAGCAGATGCTTGGCACGCTCGACGTGAGCGCGACGGATCTCCTGCAGGATGCTGCGTTGCAGCCACTTTCGAAAACGCCGTTCCAATGCCCGTCGCGCAATCGGAACGGCTCGTAGGATATCGTCGACTTTAAACGGCCGATGTGCTTGATCAGCGATGAAACGCACCGCTGCCGCAACATAAGGATCAGGAACCGCCTGCAGATTGGAAGATTGTCGAATGGCCACACCCGCCGGAGGCAACACCAGCGTCTTCTCGGCGGGAGCACTGCCCGTTCGCAGCCACTCATCCAATATCCGCGCCGCCTCAAAGCCGATTCGCTCGGCCGGAAGTCGCACGCTGGAAAGCGACGGGCGCGAGAGATCGCACAGCAGATCATCATCATCGGCACCGACGATCGCGACTTGATCAGGGACGATGAGTTGCAGTGTTAAGCCCGGTTGAAAACGGCGGCGCTTTCCGGGGGAAAATCTGGATGAAAATGGCAGCGCACATGCGTGCAGTTCGGTGAAGCCAGAAGATGGGGCGTCAGCCCCATTTGTTTCAGCTTCATCGAGGTGCCCAGGA
>CAIMFH010000189.1 GCA_903840265.1 uncultured Schlesneria sp.
CGGGCTGGTGAACACCGGCATCAAACCACAATCAGGCTGCTCTGGGAAGATACTCAATGATCGTGCTTGGTCATTCTTGTTTTGGAATGAGTGCCATAATCCCAACGTCATCGGGATGGTCGTGTTTTTCGTTCAATGACACGGCTTTGTCGAAGACTCCAAAACCGTGGCACCCGCAACAATAGATTGACTGTGTCGTGAGTCGGGAAGCCCCAATCCTCTTGGCGAGATTGTCTACGTCGCTAGCAGGTCGGAAACGGCGTTAGCGGTTCACGCCGATGTAGAAGCTGAACAGCTGAGTCTTGTCCGTGGGATCCTTCATGATCGGGATCGCCCAGTCGAGAGCGATCGGGGTCGGACCCATCATTGGAACGGTGACTCGCAGACCAGCACCGACTGACATACGGAAATCGCTGAACGACGCTTTGTCGCTAACCGTACCGAAATCGCTGAACGTGACGACTTTGACCATTTCGTTGGCCAGAACCGGGATCTGGTATTCGACGCTTCCCAAGGCCATGAAGTCGCCCCCGATGTAGACTCCGTTTTGGTAAGGGCTGACACCGCGGAAGTAGAAGCCGCGGAAGTTCTGGAAGCCCCCGGCAAAGTACCGTTCGAAGATAGGTGTTTGAGCTCCGGTATAACCGATTTCTCCGCGCAACGACAGGATATGCTTGCCGCCGCCGTCAGCTCGTTGATAGAGCGTGAAGTACTGGCGACCTTCGAGGTTGACGCGGGGATAATTGAACTCGCCGAACGCCTGTTCGTACGTCGCTTCCAAGTGATGGCCTTGCGACGGTGCGAAGGGTGAATCTCGGGTGTCATGCGACAGTGAGAAGAGCCCTGTGGACAGGAAACTTTGGCCGAGCGCTTCCTTCAATATCTCTGGTGGATTGGCCACCGAAGGATTGAAGACATCGACATCTTCCAGTCGCAACGAAGCCGATCCAGAGATTTGCTGTGTGAACTGGCGACCAACTCGTATTCGTCCGCCCATTCGTTGTTCGGTCCAGTTCAAGTAGTAACGATTGAAGTAGAAACCGCTGACACCCAGGCTGTTGTTGGTGTCCATGAAGTAGGGGTTGGTCCAGTCGACCAGGTAACGGCTGAGCTGGGTTCCGGGCATGGCTTCGATACGGAACTTTTCGCCGTTACCGCGCCAGGCGGTTCCGTTCCAGATCTGGTCCCAACTTGTCGGTGGGCGACGGATGTCGAAATTCTGTTCGCTGAGGACGATGTTCCCGACCAGGCCCGAGTTACTGTTGACCCCGACCCCGAACATCAGTCGTCCGGTGCGAGCTTCGCTGAGATACGTGTCGACGTCGATGAATTCGGGTGGCGGCATCCGTTCCCAGTCGTAGGGGTCCGGATTTTGAATGGCTTTACCCCAAGGATCACCTTGGGGACTGACGTCATAGATCGGATTTTCAGGCGGTTTTAGGGGGTCGCGACTTTGTCCACGGAAGACCGGGGTCAAAGGAGCCAGTCGCGCGTTGTCGTCGGCGGGCTCCTTTACCTCGTTCAGCGATTCGGGGAACGGGACCAAATACGGAATCTCTTGCGGGACTTCTTTGTTGTCGGCGGGTTTCGCGGCGGATCTGCTGCTGCGACTACCTGAGGATGTTCCACCCGGTCCACTTTCGGGACGAGAGACACTGTGGCCAACGGACAGGCTCTGACCGCGAGCCACGTTCATGTCAGGGGCTTTGAGCCAGTCGGTATTCTTGACGATATTCGTCTCGATCCGCGGTCCGCCACCTTCTGCTTCGAATAAGCCCGATCCGCTCAATCGCTGCTTCAGTTGAGCCAACTTCTTCGGGTCGGCCAGATCGCCAGGTTGAAGCGGCGAAATATTGTTGATCAGCTTGGTCTTCGAGTGTGGGTAGTCGCCGGCAATGTGGATGCCGATGTTACGAACGCGGTAGACCTTATCTTCATTGACGCGATAGACCAGATCCAGCACGCCCGGCTCTTCGGACCACTTGCGGATGGGAGCGACCTGTGCGAATAGGCGGCCCTGTGAGCCGTATTTCGCCATGATCGTTTCGACATCTTTGTTGATGTGCCGCTCGTTATACTCGTCACCCTGCTTCACCTTCATCATCGCGCGGATCTCGCCCTCGGAGATCACTTCATTTCCGAGCACGGCGATTTCGTTGATGCGGTAGCGCAGACCTTCCTCGATCTTGTAGTGGAGCTGAACCTTCGATTTGTCTTCGGAGAACTCTTGCTCGGGGGTAATCTGCACATCGAAATAGCCGAGACTGTAATAGTAGTTTCGGATGCCTTCGATATCATCGTTGATCGAGCTGGGATCATATTTTCCACCGAAGAGCCAGAAGAGCTGTGTCTTGGTGCGAGTCTTCGTCTTGAGCAGCGGATCGTAAAATGTTTTGTTTCCTTCGAAGTCGACCTTGGTCACTTTGACCTTCGGACCTTCGTCGATCAGAAATACGACTTCGCGATCTGGATCGGTCTGCACGTCACCGCGTTCCAGCTCAACGGTGGCAAAGGGGAAACCCTTATCCTTGTACATTTCTTGAATGCGGCGGACGCACTCGCGATTGACGCTGACATCATAAGGTTGCCCGGGCTTCAACTGGGTCATCTTGTTGAAGGCTTCGGTCTTAAGCTTAACGTTGCCCTTGTACTCAACCTTGCGAACAATCGGACGTTCGGTGACCTTGAAGATCAGCACGTTCCCTTCGTCGGTGCGGCTGATGATCGGTTCGACGTGAGCGAACCAGCGAGTACGAATGAGCGCATCAACATCGTCTTTGATCTGCTTGGCGGTGACGACTCGACCCGGCCGCGTCTTGATATGCTTCCCGATATCGACTTCGGGAATCGTGGTGTTTCCCTTGATCTTGACCGCGACCATGGGCTCGTCGAGCGTAAACGGGGTCTCGGTCTTGTCGAGTTGATCGGGATTTAGACCGGCCTGTCTGGCGCGGGAACCCTGTGGCAAGCTCAGTCCCCGGCCCGCGCTGGGAACGTCCATGCCGCCGGGGCCGTAGACTTCTTTTCCAGGCTGCCCCCAGGCGGTCGTACCGCCCAATAGCAGTCCGCAGCCCAGCACGAGTGCGTGCGGCAGCGACCAGAGTCGGTTCGCTCTGTCGCAGGTTGCGTGCTGCATGGGTTAGGGTTCCTCGTCCCGAACTCAGGCAAAATCACCTGATTCGGCGCGATTTGTCGGGTCTGGAGACGTGAATTCGAGTGGCCGGGCACCTTACCTGAATGGTTCGTCGCCGGTCACAATATTGGCGCGGAGGACTGATAGTTGATTCTGAAATTCCCGACAAGACGAATTGTCAAAGCGGAATGTGGCGCGATTGTGGCTCATTTCACATGCCGCAACACTTGCAAGACAGGCGCGGCAGCCAAAGAATAGCAGTCCCGCCGAGCAAATTGGTCGGTTACCCCACCGTGATCTCCAGATATCGATACGAGGATTCCCTGATGAGTCGTAGCAAAGTTGTTCTATCGGCCGCCATTTTTGGGATGGCTGCCTTGGCGAGTGCGGCGGGAGTTGCCGCTGAACCGAAAGGTTTCCCCGCCATCCTGCATCCCGAAAACAACAAGCCAACCCCCGAGAAGATCGCTCTGGGCAAGCAGTTGTTTTTTGACGGCCGCCTGTCGGCCGACAACAAGGTTTCTTGCGCCACCTGCCACGATCCCGAGAAGGGATTCAGCAATGGTGAACAATTTGCCACCGGCGTCGAAGGCCAAAAGGGGGGACGGAATTCACCGACGGTGATCAACTCCGCATTCCATACCTTCCAGTTTTGGGACGGACGAGCGAAGACCCTCGAAGAACAGGCGCTGGGACCGATTGGCAATCCGATCGAAATGAATATGAAGCTGGAGGACGTGGTCGCCAAGCTCAATAAGATTGAAGGCTACAAGAAGGAATTCCAGAAGGTCTTCGGGACCGATGTCACCTCCGAAGGGATGGCCAAAGCGATTGCCGCATATGAACGGACGATTCTGTCGGGCGACGCTCCGTATGACCGGTTCAAAGCGGGCGACAAGACGGCGCTGTCCGAAGCAGCTCAACGGGGAATGAAATTGTTTTTCGGCAAGGCGAACTGCGTCGCCTGCCATTCGGGACATAACTTTACAGACAACGCGTTTCACAATATTGGAATCGCTGGCGATGACCATGGGCGACACGTGATCAGCAAGACACTGGGAGACAAGGGATCATTCAAAACGCCAACGTTGCGCGAGATCGCTCGCACCGGCCCATACATGCACGACGGCAGTATGAAGACGCTGGAAGAAGTCGTCGAGCACTACAACAAGGGTGGCAACGCACACGAGCAGCTTGACGAAGAGATTTATGCTCTAAAACTGACGAAAGAACAGATGGCTGACATCGTCACCTTCATGAAAGAGGGACTGGCCTGTGACAGCTATCCTGATCACAAAGCCCCGGAACTGCCAAAATAGCTCGTGGCAGATCGCAATGGATTTGTCGATGCGATGATCGCGGCGGTGGACCGCCGCGAGGAGATTTCAGATCGTTGAACAGGTCAAGGAAGCAGGTATGCGGCCGGTACTGGTCGTTGAAGAGGCTGCTGCTGATATCGCCGACGTGCCATTGCACGTTCGGCGAGCTGGCTATCAGTGCCTGTCACTAACGCCCGCCGCGATGGATCTGGACGTGCAGGCGTGCTCGCTGATCCTGATTGGCGCAGTCGGTGCCGAAGTCTCAGGAGAACGCCTGCTTGCGTGGCGGCAGCGTTATCAGTCCGTACCTTGCGTGGTGCTGACGGGCGAATCGCCTTGGATCTGCAGCGAAAGTGCCCTGCGAGCCGGTGTCAGCGGGCTGCTCCCTTGGACCGATCTGGAATCAGATCTGATTCCAACGCTGCAGTCGATTCTCGGCGCGTCTGCCGCGGCTTCACCCGACGCAGCGGTCAGCAATCGCGAAGTCCTCTCGTACACGATCGATAACAATCCCGATTTGCTGCCGCTGATTGTGTCTTCCGTGCGCCAGCGGATTGTCAGTTGGCCATTCCAGGATTCGATCGAGCTGGAACGGGTGACGGTGGCCCTGAGCGAAGCGTTGGACAACGCCCTTTATCACGGCAACTTAGACCTTTGTTCCGACTTGCGTCAGGGGAGCGGTCAATCGTGGCGAGAAGAAAGCCGTGCTCGCCGTGGTGCGCTCCCTTATCGAGATCGTCGGATTCGCTTTCAGGCGGCTTTCGATAGCCAGGGAGCGGAATTCGTCATTCGTGATGAAGGAATCGGGTTCGACCCAGCCCTGCTCAGTGATTGCACACAGATGCAGAATCTGGAACGCTGCAGTGGCCGCGGCCTGTTTCTGATGAAAATGTACATGGACGAAATGCGCTTCAACGCGACGGGGAACGAAATCACGCTTCAAAAGCAGCGGCCGGTTGAATTATCGACTGCTCGCTAGAGCTCCGTTTTAACGTTGCAGAGTCTTCGTGTCGAAGACACGGCCATGTCGAGGACTCCAAGTCCGTGGCACCCGTGGAGCGGAAGCTGATGTTCGAACGCGGAATTCTGCGATCTCGACTTCCGTTTCGTTCGCAGGCATGTTGAACTAATCATCAGTCAACCCCTTTCGGGTGTTTGACGAACCGCGAGTGTCTGAACTCGTGGAGGTGATTTCGTGTCACCTGTGTTTTCGACAGCAATTCTGCAGCGTTCGGTAAAGTACAGTCATGAACGACGGTGGCGATAACCATTTGAATACGCAGCTCTTCGCTGCGGTCTTCTGTCCAAGTTGCAAGTTTGCATTCGAATCGGCACCCGATCGGGTCGTCTGTCCCGGTTGTGGGCATTCACTCGATGGGACTCTGGAAACGAGGCTGGTCCAGAAAAGGACAGACAATCAGCAGACCAAAATCACCCCTCGCGCCTCGAGTGCCTCCAGCGTCGATGCCCTGATCGGACAGCGAATCGATCGCTATCACTGCAATGCTCTACTGGGAGCGGGTGCGATGGGCCGGGTCTATCTGGCTCGGCATCTGGATCTGCACCGAAATTGTGCGCTGAAGATTCTGCCGCCAGAACTGGTGGAAAGTGATGCCGCATATACCGAGCGATTCGCGGACGAAGGTCGAGCGGCCGCGGCATTGAATCATCCGAACATCGTCACGGTCCACGCGATCGGTCAAGACCGCGGCTATCACTTTCTGGAGATGGAATTTGTCGCGGGGCAGTCGCTGCGCAAATTGGTTGAAGACGAAGGACCGCAAGATCCAGTACGAGCGACATCGCTGATTCTGCGCGTAGCAGAAGGACTGGCGGCCGCGCATCTGGCGGGCATTCTGCACCGCGACCTGAAGCCCGACAACGTGATGTTAACTCACTTGGGCGTCCCCAAGATCACCGACTTTGGACTGGCCAAGCGAGTCGTTCTGGAACAATCATCAGAGGCCGCAGGGGAGATCGTTGGGACGCCCCCCTTCATGGCTCCAGAATTGTTCCAGCAGCAGCAGGCCACCACCGCCAGCGATGTCTACGCGTTGGGGGTCTGTTACTTCTATCTGCTGACGGGGCGGCTCCCCTTTACGTCGCCGGTGCTGTCGGAACTGATCCAGCAGGTCAGTCACGACCCGCTGCCAAGCTTGCGGCGGCAGGTCCCGCCGATCCCGCTCGAAATGTCCGAATGCCTGCAGAGCATGCTGGAGAAAGTTCCGGGGAATCGGCCTCAGTCCGGGGTCGACGCCGCTCAATTGCTGTCGGCAGTGTTGGGAGAAGTGGAAGATCTGGACCAATTGATGCAATCGGCATTTGCGCATCAATCGGGCGTGAAGTGGACTCGGCAGGGTGATCGGTACCGCGTCGACCTCGTCTTCAATGACGGGCGTCGCCAACTGGTGCTGGTCGAACCGAGCCATCACGCGGCGGCGGATCGGACTTTGCGGATCTCCAGCGTGTGCTGTCCCGCACTGTCGGTTTATTTTGAACCGGCCTTGAGGCTGAACTCTGAAATCCTGCACGGAGCGTTGGCGATCGCCGAAATTGATGGTGAGGCGAAGTTCCTGATGGTCGACAATTATCCCAGGTCGACGGTCGATCCCGAAGAAATTCGCCGCAGCGTGCTCGAAGTGGCCCATCGTGCCGATGCGATCGAGAAGTTGTTGACAGGCCTGGACTTGAATTGACAAGCTGCTCTGCCCGCAAGTTCGGCAGTTCCTTCCGTCAATTCGTGTCCGCGAACAATCCCGCAGTTGACCGCGCTAGGTTTCCAGCGCTATCGTTAAACTTTTCGTATTGCATCAAGAGTTCCGGCGAACGTTTCAGGACATACGCATCATGGTCAGGCTTATCGCTCGCTTGTTTCCAGCACTGCTGGCCGTGGGAACCCTTGTCGTTTACGTCCCGACCATGGCGATGGCACAGGCGCCAAAACGCAACGAAATCCGCATCCCGGCGCTAGTGACCGGCGAAGAGATGACCGCTCAGCACAATATCTGGGCGCTCGAAGTCTACATGAAACCGATGCGGCTGATTGCCGTCGAGCTGACTGATCCGAAGACGGGTGAAAAGAAGCTGGAATACGTCTGGTACATCACCTACCGCGCCGTCCATCGCAAAGCACTCGATCGTACCGAGCCAAACACACCCGAAAATCAATTTGATGAACCGGTCAGCCCGCCGTTGTTCATTCCCGAATTCACGATGCTCCTGACCGACAACGACCGCACCGAAATCCTGTCTGACCAGGTCATTCCCGAAGCGCTGGTCGCCATCAACAAGCGTGAGAAGACCAACTACAAGAGTTCCGTCGCAGTCGTCGGCCCGCTTCCCGAAGCGACTGCCGCCGGTTCAGGTACCGAGACCGCGTTGATGGGCGTGGCGATGTGGCGAGCAGTCGATCCCGACGCCGATCGCTACACCGTGTACATGACAGGCTTCTCGAACGGCATCCGCAAAGTGGACGGCCCCGATGGCGAGCCGATCATTCAGACAAAGACAATCAAAACCAAATACATCCGACGCGGCGATCGGTTCGAACAAAACGAAGGCGAGATCCAGCTCGAAGGCGAACCTGAGTGGATCTATCGCTAGACCAAGGCCGCTTCTCGTACGTTATGCTTTAGCAGAACTGTTCCCACTGAATCGCAAAGCCAGCGCCCGGCCTGACCGCTCCGATGGTGATCGGCATGGCTCGCCACTTCTGCCTTGAAGGTTTCCAGTTGTGGCACGAACCTACACAGCCTGGCGTTGTCGATCGTGATTGTATGCGGCTGGTAATCATTCCAGGGGTCGCAATGTCATCCGCCTATGTTTTGGGCAACGCAACTCCTTCAATTTGTGGTCGTTCTGAACAATGGGGAGCCCTAGAAGCTGCTGATCGCTCCGCACGAAGACGCCATTTCTCGGCAAATTACGTTGCTCGACGCTCAGAAATTGCATTAGACTGACGTCATGGACACCGTCATTCGAAACGTTGATCAGATCGATGCCCACGACCGGCAGTCGCTGGAGCACGTACTTGGTTTGTCGTTGCGCGAAAACCAGCAACTCGTGATCAACATCGTCGATCTTAAGATTCATGTCGAAATCGTCGCTGCGCCAACCATCAGCACGCCTAACGGCCAGCCGACATTGCCCATATGGTGCAATGTCTACGAAGGTCTATCGGATGATGAGATTACTGCAGTGGAGCAGACGATTCTCCGACGCGCCGACTTGAGCCGATCGACCGAGTAACGCATGGACACCGCACTGCTCGACACGGACATTCTGAACGAGGTTCTCAAGCAAAAGAATGCCCACGCCGTCCGGCATGCGTCGGACTATCTCGCTCAGCACGGCCAGTTCGCGATCTCGTCCATGACACTTTATGAAGTGCTCCGAGGTTTAAAAGAGAAGAACGCGACCGCGCAATTGGTCCGATTCCTTGCGTTCTGCCAGAACACTCTTGTGCTGCCAGTCCTCGACGACATTTTAGACTGCGCTGCTGATCTATGGGTGACCGGCCGCAACCAGGGAATGTCTTCTATGGACGCGGACATGCTGATTGCTGCCACCGCACTCCACCACGGACGGATTCTCGTCACAGGGAACACCGTTCACTTCGCTTGGGTACCAGGGTTGAGAATCCTCAACTGGCGCGACGCGTAGACCTCCGCAAATCAGGCCGCCTCACTCAGGATTGATCGCGATTGCTCGAAAAGCGATCCGCAAATTGGTTCATCAGGTGGCCCCAGCCTTTCTCGTGGCCTCGCCCTTGTTCATCGTCTGGCAGGTTCTCGTGGCGAAGAGTCATCAAAGTGTCTTCGCCCTGCTTCTGGAAGGTCACGGTGACGAGCGATTCGAGACCGCGTGTGTGGTGTGACATCCAGGTGTATTGGATCTTGGTCGGCGGATCGATGATGGTGAAGCGGCCGTAGTGAGGTTTATGCTCGCCCGCCTCGTTGATGAATAACCAGTAGTACAGGCCCTCAACCTTGGTGTCGAGAATCAGCTTCTCCGCCACGATCCAGGGAGTCCCGGGACACTGAGGATCGAGCCAACCCTGGAACGCTTCCAGAGGAGCAGTGGGAATCGTGCGTGTCAGTTCCACGTTAATCGTCTTGATCTCTGGTCTCATCGTTTCGTTTCCTTTGCCTTTTCTTACGGAAGTGCTCTTCGAATTGATCCAGGCGTTCAGTCCAGAACTGTTCGTATTCATGCACCCACCCCGAGACCAGCCGTAGCGGTTCAGGGTGTAATGAAATGAATACTTCTCGTCCTTGCTTCTCGCGCGAAATCAACCCGGCTCGCTCCAGTAGCTTGAGGTGTTTCGTAATCGCGTTAAGCGACAATTCAAACGGCTTCGCAATATCAGTAAATCGCGCAGGCCCCGCCGTCAGCCGCCCGATGATCGCCCGTCGCGAGGGATGAGATATAGCTGTCAGGACATCCGATAGCTGGTCTGTACTCAACGTCACACCTCATCTAGTCACGCCGGGATTGTATCCGGTCTTGAAAGTACTCAACGGCACCTTAGGGGTGGGCTCATCCAAAAACGCGGCGATAGTCGGCAGCAACTTCTCAGGCTCAGAGAACAGTACGAAATGGCTGGCATCCGGGATGACGGCCAGTTGAGCGTGCGGTATCAGACGCGACAGTTCCACGCAGCGTTCGACCGGAATCAGGTCGTGATCTCCGCAGGCAATCAGGATGGGAACTTTGATCCCCTTCAACTCGTCGGCCGAGAATCCTTTCCATTCAATGCCACACTTCAGGACCTTGGCGAAGAGCAAGGGCCATTGCTTGGGATCGGGGGCGACCTTTTGATATTCCTCTCGCTCCCACTTGATCAGATCAGAATCCGCAGTGAAGGCCGTGACCAGCTCTTTGGGAAGCGGAACCAGCGGACTGCCGTAGATAATCACTCGGCGAACGAGCTTCGGATGTCGGACCGCCATCGTCACTGCGATCGCGCCGCCAAAGCTGTCGCCGAAGAAATCGGCCTCATCGATTTTCAGATGCTTCAACAGAGCAGCAATGTCGTCGGCGTGCTGTTCACACGTCATCGGACGATCAATGTCGGCCGTGCGGCCGTGGCCCTGCAGATCCATCGCAATCCACCGCCGATTCTCCGGCAATCGTGGAACCAGCCCGCAGTGACTGACGATGGGGTGGATGTAAACCGCCGGCTTCCCTTCGCCGGTGATCTCGTAATACATCCGCAGGCCGTTCACGGGCGCATAGCCAGTCTGTTTTGTCGCCGACGTTTTCGACTGTCCATTTGATTCGGCGTCGACTTGCACGACCGCGAATGCCGACACGGCGGCGAAGGTTAATACCATCAGAATCCGATGTAGCAGAGTGCCCATCACTGATATCTCCGAGTTTGAAACGGACCGAATGACCTCGATCAAGCAGCAACATTACACCAAAAGGTATAATGTTATGCAAGTCATTTTCAACGCAAGCACAGGGCCTCGCACGTTGCTCGTAGCAGTGGCCTCGAACTGAAATCTGATCTGTCACAAAAAGGCGCTAAATTGAGGAAAAACGGCCAAAACACCCCCTATCTTGTCCCCCATGGTCTAAATCTGTCCGTGGGT
This sequence comes from uncultured Schlesneria sp., assembly GCA_903840265.1. Classification (GTDB taxonomy): domain Bacteria; phylum Planctomycetota; class Planctomycetia; order Planctomycetales; family Planctomycetaceae; genus Schlesneria. Next base: position 11,049 of record CAIMFH010000189.1, read on the forward strand.
GTCAAAAACTGTCAGTAGCCCAGATTCCAACCCGCGCTCTTCTCACTGTTTTCTGCGCAAATAGCTCAATCAAGATCTAGGCGCGCACACCGGCAGCAGGATAATTGACGTCGGATTGGATGAGGCGAAAAGCGTGTGGCCGCTCCTCTTTAACGTAGGACGGATTTGCAATCCGTCCATCTTTCGATCTAAAAGCCCAACTCACGATGACCATTAAATACCAGGGCCAAGGCGACAGTCTGGAAGCCCATCCCACTCAAAAAACGGCAGACACCCCCAAAACACTGCCATGGACTGACAAATCCTGCCAAAATTGTTGAACTAGGGGATTTGGCGAAGACAGTGATCTGATTGCAACCGCGGTGTAGACGCCGCATACTTGACCGCACGCAATTCCTTAAATTTCTGATCGTTATGACGAATAGACCGGAATTTCATCGGCCGGTGTTTATCATACTAACTGCCGACTTTCATCAGATCTGCGAGCCCCCCGGGGGCGGTGAGGTGCCAGATGGCGATCGTCGAATTGCCCGATAGCATTGAGCGGCAACTGCTGGTCCTCGACCGACAGGTTCGAGACGCTATCTTCTCGCGCGGTATCAGCCGCCTTGGTGTCGCTGTTCCGCTCCTCCTGGGAGCCTGCTTGCTGACTGACTGGTTCCTGGGACTGGGTGGCAACACGCGACTGTCTCTGCTGGCGACATGGCTGCTGCTGATCGTCGCCATTGCCTGGTGGCAAGTGCTTCGACCGCTATTCAAAGCCCCCTCATACTCAGAACTCGCGGCCCTTGTTGAACGTCAGCATCCTGAACTCAAAGAACGTCTCACGTCCCTCGTGGAACTGCACGACAGTCAAACCCCCGGCACATCGCGGGTCATGCGCGACCTGCTGGCTCGACAGACCGCTCGGGCGATTGATCGCTTGGACGTCTCCGACGCCGTCCCGGCAATTCGATCGGCCGGAACTGCAGTTCTCGCGGTCATGGCCATCGCCTTGTTGTTCGCCCCATTCGCCGTGGCCCCGAATGACTATGGGTTGCTGTGGGCCAGGCTATTCGCCCCGTGGGCAAACTTTCACTGGGGCTCGACCGAGTTACTGATCGTCAACGGCGATCGAGTCGTCGCCAAAGGGAGCGACGTGCTGGTCGAGGTCCAACTGAACCAGACGCGTCCCATGATCGCCACGAAGGATGACCGCGAACAAGTTTGGCTGCACTGGACGGATGAAGCGGGCATTCAGGATTCGCGTCGCCTCGAATGGGACGCCGAGACGCAGCACTTCGCGGTGACGCTGCCGCACCTGGCCAAAAGCATCCGCGTCTACGCCACGGCATACAGCTCCCAATCGGAAACACGCCAGATCCAAGTCGCCGAGCCTCCCGTCATCACTCGCCTGCATCTGGATATCAAACCACCCGCCTACACGGGCCTGCCCGCGCGCACCTCTGACGGAGCCCTCGGTGAAATCCGTGCTCCCGAACGTAGCCGAGTTGTCCTGAAGATGGAATTCAATGGACCGGTGTCGCAAGCGGAACTGATCTGGCCAATTCCACCAGAATCCGACCCCAACGCGATGCCCGGCGAAGAACAGAAGCGGACTAGCCTCACCTACTCGATGAAGCTCGCCGACGATGGACTTGTCGCCGGAGTCGAAGCCTTGGCGCTCTATCCCGGCCCCTTTTCAATTCGCCTCAAGAACAAACTTGGCCTGACCAACGACGAACCCGCGCGATCGATCGTGATCGATCCCGATCTGCCACCGGAAATCTCGCTCGAAGGTTCCGATGAACCTGTCATGGTTCGGCCCGAAGATCGATCAATCGTTCCGGCCAAGTTCCATGACGACTACGGACTGACCGCCGTCGAATTGCATCTGGAAACGTCGACCAATCAGAACAAGATCGTTCCCATTCCCGCCGCCGAATTGCGCGAGCGTTCATTGGCTCGCGAGTTCACGATCGATGTCGCCGACTTCGACCTGAAGCCGGGTCAGTCGCTGACCTATCGCTTCAAAGCCGTCGATAACCGGCCGGTCCCGAATCCACAGGAAACATGGAGCAAGCTCCGCAGCCTGGTTGTCGTCACCCACCCCACCACGCCGCAAGATAAGGAACTCGCACAGCGGGAACTTGCCGAGAAGCAAGAGATCGCTGAATTGCGAGCGGACCTCGCCAAGACCAAGGATGAACTCGCCAAGCTGCATCGTCAGACCGAGGACGAATCGCTGAAGCAGAAGGATAGCGACAAGAGTGAGCAACTCGCAAAGCTCCAGCAGAAGCAGGCTGAGCTCGCCGAACGCCTGCAGAAACTGGCAGCGGAACTCGGTGAACGCAAACTCACTCAAAAGTTGGCGAATAATGCGCAGCAGATGGCCCAACAAGACTTGGCAGCGGCCAATGAACGGCTGGAACAGGCCAAGCAAGGCGAGCCCCGCGATCAACTGCAACCGCTGAGCGAAGCGATCGATCGACTCGCCTCGGTCGACAAACAGTTGCAGTCGCTCGATCAGCGGTTGTCCGAGTTGAATCGATTGGAGCAGGATCTGGCGCGGCTCGAACAAGTCGCTCGCAACGCCGACCGACTCGCCGAGCAACTCGAAAAACTCGATCAGCAGCCTGGAGCTGACAAGCCGACGACCGAGCAACTTCAGAAGCTGCAGGCGGAAGGTCAGAAGTTAGCGGAAGACCTGACCGAGTTGTTCAAGAAGCACCCCGAACTGGTCGACGCCGCTCGCCGCGAACAGTTGCAGCAGTTGAAACAGCTTGCCGAACAGGCTCAGCAGTTGGCAAAACCCCAGCAACAACTGGCGCAGGCCTTCCAGGATCAAGCGAAAGATCAGGCTGCAAACCCGGCCGATTCGCTCAAGGCCGAGAATCAGCCCCCTGTCAACGAGGGCGCGAATCAGAATGGCAATACCCCGGCTGAAGGAGCCGATGCAAAGTCGCCAACAGCACCACCAACCGCAAAGGCTGCGAATCAGCCGCCTGCTGAAGGGGCTGAACAAACGGCCGGTGCGGAGGCCGCGAACGCGCAGCAACAACTCGCTCAAGAGGCGGCTCGGCAAGCGTTGGAAACGGCCAAACAACCGGGAGCCGATTCCAAAGCGACTCAAGCCGCAGCCGATTTTGCCCGTCAAGCTGCTGCCGCCGCCCAGCAGGCCGCCAAGGGTGACCTCGACGGTGCCGCCAAGCAAAGCAACGAAGCCGCCAGCACCGCCGCCGGAGCCTCCAAAGAACTCGCTGAGTCTGGTCAAGCCAGTCCGCAAGCCAGCGAACAAGCGGAATCACTCGCCCAACGTCAGCAGAACCTCGCCGAGAAGCTAGACCAGATCGCCAATTCCAAGGCCGCACAGCAGGGGGCACAGAGCCACGGACAGCAACAATTGGCCGATGCCACGGCGGGATTGTCGAAGCAGTTGGAGCAAGCGGCGAAGAACCTGAACTCGTCGCCGCTGGATGCGAAAGAGGCCGGTGACTCCGCATCAAAAGCGAGTCAATCAGCGAGCGAGGCCCAGCAGTCCATGCAACAGGCGGCTCAATCGGCCAAGTCAAACGATGCACAAAGCGCTGCAAGCCAGGCCCAACAAGCGGCCGAGAAACTGCAGGACGCCGCGCGACAAGCTCAGGACACTCCCGCAACGCCTCAGTCGGGTCAATCGATCCCCGAGGAGGTCGCCTCGAAAGTCGCACAGGCCGCTCAACAACTTCAACAAGCCCAGAAGCAGCTAGGCTCTGCAGCGCAAGAGAAGTCACAGCCCAAGTCCAACGGAAATCCCCAGAGCGAATCACAGCCAAGTCAAGGCGAACAAGGCCAAGGTCAGCCAAAGCAGGGACAACCGGGACAGGGACAGCCGGGACAGGGACAGCCGGGACAGGGACAGCCGGGACAGGGACAGCCGGGGCAGGGGCAGCCGGGACAGGGACAGCCGGGGCAGGGGCAGCCGGGGCAGGGGCAGCCGGGGTCAGCGATTGCTCAATCGGCCAAACAATTCCGGCAAGCAGCCGATGCGATGAGGCGCGCGGCGAACAGCGACGGTCAGCCCTCGTCAAAGGGTGGTCTCAACCCGCCACCGCAAGGTGACCCTCAACAGGCCCAGGCAGATCCCAACGGAGAACCGGGAGCAGCCGGTCCGGGCGGAGGCAACACGGGCTCGGGTGTCACTGGTACTTCGGGTGATCTCAACGAGTTGAACGCGGCCCTCAAGAAACAGACGCCACGCAATTGGGGACAATTGCCGGGTCAGTTGAAGACGGAGATTCTTCAAGGAGCGAACAAGCGACCAAGACCTGAATACGAGAAGCAGATCAAGTCGTACTTCGAAGAGATCACCAAGCCCGCCGCCAAAGATCCCGCGCCGAAGTGATCAGGAGTTTTGATTGAAGACGTGGCCTGACAGGATGTGCTCTGCTGACGACGAAGTTCACTTCGGTCTGTTGCGCCGAGGGTGCCACTGGTTGGCCGTCTTCGCACAACCAGTGCTCTTCTTCCATCAATTACGCGAGATTTCCTGCGCGGCAATCCTCATTGGATTGCTGACGATCGCCGCCGCTCCGGTTCAAGCGGCTCCTAGCCCTTCTGACCACGTCGTTGACGAAGCGATCGTCAAAGCACTGCGATATCTGGCACGTCAGCAACTGCATTCCGGCGGCTGGAAGTTGAGCGGCACGCAGGAAACAACCTCGGGAACGTCGTTGGCTGTCATGGCGTTTCTCGCGGCCGGCCACACGCCGGGCGAAGGGCCCTATGGCGAAGCGATTGTTCGAGGCGTTCAATTCGTCATCGATCATCAGGACGCCAGCGGATTGCTGTACGTCAATCGCGGCCATCAAGGCCCGATGTATGATCATGGCATCAGCACGTTAATGCTGGCCGAAGTCAGTGGCATGGTCCCCGAGCGAATGGCCGCGCCGACCCGGAAGGCGCTCGAACGAGCGATTCGCTTGATCCTCGCCTCGCAGATGGTCCCGAAGCCAGCGAATCAGCGCGGCGGTTGGCGTTACACACCCCAGAGCACCGACAGTGACCTAAGTGTGACCGGCTGGCAGCTATTGGCTCTGCGTGCGGCCAAGGATATCGGTTGCGATGTCCCGGCCGAAAATATCGACGTGGCGGTCGACTACGTCAAACGGTGCTCGCCAAACACGGGCCGCGGGTTTGGATACCAACCTGGAAACGGGGCCACGCCGGTCCTCAGCGCGACCGGCATGCTGGCTCTGCAACTGTGTGGCCAGGAAGAAAGTGCCGAGGTTCATCGCGCGGCCGAATACCTCGAGTTCCGGCCGCTCCGGTTGCAAGACCAATGGTACTACTACGGGATTTACTACACGTCCGTCGGCATGTTCAAACGAGGTGGCGACAGTTGGAAAAACACCCGGCCGATCCTGTTTGCGGACATCTTGTCTCACCAATCGGCCGAGGGACAATGGGAAACAAGTAACGGCAATGAAGCGATCGGAGGACCGGTCTACATGACCAGCATGGCGGTCCTGGCACTGACCGTCGAATACGAATACTTGCCAATTTATCAGCGGTAGGGATCGACTTTGTAGCTAATCTCGCCAAGAGATTGGCTAGAGGACAAACGTCAGGACCACAGTTCCGTCAGCTTCTGACAGGGGATCAATGGTAGGTCTGTCTTGTCGATCGTAACCGATAACGATTCCACATTCGCACCACACCAATCGAGCATGGTCGCGGTGAGTTCGCCGGGATCAACAGGTCGATCGATCGGCCGTGATGCCGTCGAGTCGCTCGCACCAATCACGTTGCCACCAGAAACACGGCCACCCGCAACCACGGCAGACCAGCAATCCGTCCAGTGATCACGACCCAGACGTTCATTCACATTTGGAGTTCGCCCGAACTCACCAGTCGCCACCACGAGCGTATCGTCGAGCAACCCGCGCTGAGCCAGGTCATCCAGCAGTCCAGAGAGAGCACGATCAAAATCGGGACACAACTTACTTTGATAGTCGTTGAGCGTCGCCGGCCCGCAGTTCGGATCGCCGTGACAATCCCAAGTCGACCGCTGATGCAGCGAATCGAACAAGTTCACGGTAACGCAGCGAGTTCCGCGTTCCACCAATTGCCGAGATCGCAGCAGCATGCGACCGAAATCAGTGTCGCCGTACTGCCGACGAATCGACTCGGGCTCCCCTTCGATCTCAGCCGAGATCGCAGCCGGTTCCCAGTCACTACCAAGCAATCCCGCTTCCTGGCCTCGATAAGCACTCACACCAGTGTTGGAAAGAAACGCGGGGACAATCGCGTTACTGGGAATACCCATCCGCGTCGCAGACTGACTGGCCACCACGCTGCCCCAATGAGGGAACTTCACGCCGCCGATCGCCAGGCGCCCCGTCTGCAACAGTTGCTGTCCAGTTTCATGGATCGGCGCCGCATCGTGATTCATCGAGCGGATGATCGCCAACCGATTGGCTCGCTGCGCCAACAGCGGCAGCGTCTCGCTGAAGCGAACTCCGGGAACGGAAGTTTCAATCGACTTAAAAGGTCCACGCACCGACGAAGAGGCATCGGGCTTGGGATCAAATGTTTCAAGCTGGCTGGCACCGCCGGTCATGACGATCAAGATGGCTCGACGATGTGCGAACGCGGCCGCCGCACGAACCATCGCCGATTGCGAAAGTCCGACTACGCTCAGTCCACCGACGCGAAGGAAATCGCGACGCGACACACCATCCCCCCGTTCCAGACCCACTTCGGCTACGGACATCTCGCCGTCCTTTTTCCACCATCGCATTTTCCAGACCGCCATGACTCTACCGCCGTTCCAAGCCGAAGGGAATCCGCACGCCGACGTTGCCACCTGTTCCAGCAACATCGGCCGCAAATCGCCTTTGTGCCCCATCACTTTGGGTCACATACGCGACGTTGTTTGTTGGCTGGGCATCGGTTCCGATTCCGCATATCCTGACAGTTGAACCACAGATACCGTCTGGCGAAGCTGTACCGCCAAATTCACTAAAATGACTTCACCCGCAAGGCCTCGTTTATGATTCTGGATCTGTTCAAATTGGATGGCCGCGTTGCACTTGTGACCGGAGCCGGCCGCGGCCTGGGGCAATCGATGGCGATCGGACTAGCCGAAGCGGGTGCCGACATCATCGCAGTCAGCAGTTCCGGCAATTGCGACGAAGTCGAGCCCCTCGTACGAGAAACTGGTCGGCAGTTCTGGTCGATCAAGTGCGACCTCAGTCAGCCCGCCGATCGAGTTGGGTTAATCGAGCGCGCCATCGAAAAGGCGGGACGAGTCGACATCTTGGTCAATAACGCCGGCATTTCACACCGGCACCCACCCGAAGAGTATCCGATGTCAGAATGGCATCAACTGATGGAAGTGCATCTGCACGCGTCGTTCGACCTGTGTCAACAAGTCTCCAAGCCAATGCTGACTCGCGGCCGCGGTAAGATCATCAACATCGGCTCAGTGATGACATACCAAGGTGGCTTCAATATCCCCGCGTACGCCGCCGCCAAGCATGCTTTGGCCGGGCTGACGAAGTCGCTAGCCAACGCCTGGAGCAGGCAGGGGATCAACGTGAACTGCATCTGCCCCGGCTACTTCGAAACATCAATGTCTCACGTCCTGCAGGACGATCCCGTCCGCGGCCCCCAGATCCTGGATCGCATCCCCGTCGGCCGCTGGGGCCAACCCGATGAACTCGCGGGACTATGCGTGTTCCTGGCGTCCGATGCCTCGAATTACATGCATGGCAGCTGCATTGCGATCGACGGCGGCTGGCTGTCGCGGTAAAGCGAGACCGTCAGGCGCAGTCGCGTCGTTGCATCGCAATGGAACGAAGGATTAACTCACAGTATTGCTGATAGTTAAACAGCAGCTGAATCACTTCCTGATCAGTCGACCCGGCTCCGCGCGCGATCCGTCGAATGCGACCGGAGTCAATCAGCGCGACTGGTGAGAGTCGTTCTGCGTTTGTCATCGAATCCAACATGCCGAATATTCGATCATATTGGCTTAGCGCCGCTTTTATTTTTGCGTCGTCGGGCCGCATCTGCCATTCAGCGAGAACCGCAGATTGACCACGAACAACCATGGAGCGAAAGTCTGTGATGTTGGGTAGTTGCTCTGACATAGCCACTCCACGCGCAATGGCGTTAATTCGCGAAGAGACCAAGACGCCGCATCACGATATCCGGCCAGGCGAGAGTTCGGCAACTTTATTCTCTGCCAGCCAGTTCAAGCGAACGCGGTTCGCAGCGCCTGACCTGTCAGACTCGCTTCACAATCGGCAATAAATTGCGGCGATCCTTCAGCAACGATCCGGCCACCTTTGGTACCAGCCCCAGGACCCAGGTCGATCACCCAGTCGGCGGCCGCGACCAGGTCGAGGTGATGTTCGATGACGACGACGGTGTTGCCAGCCTGGACCAAACCGCGCAGGGCGATGATCATCTGGCCCACGTCCGCAGAATGCAGGCCTGACGTTGGTTCGTCGAGTACAAACAGGGTCGGTATAGAAGCGTCCGACTTCCAGAGTTCGGTCGCCAGCTTTACTCGCTGAGCTTCGCCACCCGACAGCGTTGGCGCGGGCTGACCTAGTTGCAGATAACCTAGCCCCAACTGCTGAAAGAGATGCAGCGGCCGATAGAGTCTGGATAGATTCTTGAAGAATTCGGCCGCTTGATCGATCGTCATATCAAGCACATCGGCTACTGACACGCCGCGGTAAAGAACCGCCAGCGTCTGCGGATTGAAGCGGCGGCCACCGCAATCGGGACAGCGAATCGGCCATTGGACCAGTTGCTTGCGATCGAGGTCGATGGTGCCTCGACCAGCACATCTGGCACAGCGGCCCTCCGAATGTTGAGGACTAAAACGTCGTGGTGAGTAGCCACGGATCCGTGACTCTTTAGTCTTCGCAAAGATCTTGCGGACTTCGTCCCAGAACCCGGAATAAGTGGCAGGGGTCGATCGCTCCGACCGCCCCAATGGTCGCTGATCGATCTGAATCACGCGCGATATCTGATCCACTCCCTCAAGTTTACCGAACGGGCCGGGTGGACCGCCACCAGTTCCCAATGCTCGACGCAGGGCCGGTACGAGCGTGTGCATGATCAGCGAGGTCTTGCCGGATCCGCTTACCCCCGTCACACAACAGAGACCACCCAGCGGCAAACGCAGCGTGACATCCTGCAGGTTATGCAGTGTCGCCCCGTTCAGTGTTAGCCACCGCGAGGGCTGCGAGTCCGATCGTGTTGGCAGACCCGCGACTCGTCGACGCAATTCGCGACCCGTGACGGAAGCCTCGCAATTGACCAGTTCTTGAGGTGAGCAAGACGCGATGAGATGGCCGCCATTCACACCGGCACCCGGACCAATCTCGATGGTGTGATCCGATTGCCGGATGAGTTGCAGATCGTGTTCGACGACGAGCAGCGTGTTTCCCTGCTCGCGAAGTTGATGCAGTATTTTCAACAATCGACCCGTATCACTGGCGTGCAGGCCGGCGGTCGGTTCGTCGATGACGTAGCAGACACCAGTTAATTGACTTCCCAAGCTGGCAGTCAGTCGAGCACGCTGGAATTCGCCGGCAGACAGCGAATCGCCGGCGCGGTTGAGTGCCAAGTAGTCGAGCCCCAGGTCAATCAGCACCTGTAGTCGCGATGTCATCTCGGGGACCAGTTGCGCCAGGAGTTGAGTGACCTCACTATCGGTCGGCTGCAGTTCCACATCCCGCGACCAGGATCGAACTCGCTCGATCGCCTCTGCAGCGGTCATTGCGGTCAGTTGACCGATCGACGTTCCTTCGATAAACACGGATCGGGGCAGCAGGGCTAACCGTTCTCCGTGGCAATCAGGGCAGATTTCGGGAGCTGCAGTTTCATCCGATTCGGCGGGGGTCAAAATTCCCAGACCGTGGCAGGTCGGACAGGCTCCGCGTGGACTATTGAAGCTGAAGTCACCCGGTTCGATGGCGGGAAAGCTGACATTGCACGACAGGCAGGCCAACTGGCTGCTGTACAGACGATCGCTCCAAGTACCATCGAGTTCTTGGCTGAGTACGCATTGGCCTCCGCCAATTTGCAGGGCGAGATCGATCGATTCCTCGACGCGGCTGCGGATCCCCTCTTTGATGACCAGACGATCCACGACCACTTCAATGTCGTGAGGCTTTGTCGACGACAGAGCAGGGGGTGACGAGAGATCGATCAGTTCGCCATCGACGCGAGCTCGCACAAAGCCATCTCGACTGGCCCGAGCCAACGTTTCGGCATGCGACCCCGCCTGCTGGCGTACCATCGGGGCCAGCACCATGACCTTGCGCCGCTCTTCCAGCTTCAGAACCTGCTCGACGATCGCTTCGCGCGACTGGCTGGAGACGGGCTGTCCGCAGGTGGGGCAGTGTAGGCGCCCGATTCGGGCGTAGAGCACTCTCAGGTAGTCGTACAGATCGGTGACCGTGGCCAGGGTTGTCCGGCGGCGCGGGCCGCGTGCTCGCTGTTCGATTCCTAGTGTCGGCGGCAGGCCGTCGATTAAGTCGACATTCGGCCGGTCCATCTGCTGCAAGAGTTCGCGAGTCCGTGGCGAGACGGTCGCGAGATAGCGATGCAAACCTTCCGCATGGATCGTGTCGAAGGCCAGCGAGCTTTTACCGCTGCCGCTCACGCCCGAAATCGTCGTGAAGAGCCCCAGGGGGACATCCACATCGATTCCCTGCAGGTTGTGAGTCCGCGCACCGCGAATGCTGATCACTTCCGTTATGGCGGGAGCAGAGTTAGCAGAAGTGGACAAGGATCACGTTCCCAGGAACCAAACATGGTCTCGAATTTGCATAACCGCATCGGTATCGCCCGTGCGGTGAAACGATTCGGACGTTACTCTGGTCTCCACGCCATCTCAAGGGTGAGCTAGAATCCATTTGTTGGCTGGCCCGATCGTTTGTCTGACTCGTCTCTGAATTCGAGATTTTCGATATGTTTTCGATTCCTAAAGAACTGTCGGCCGACCTGTTGAGCCGGGTGTCGGCCCTTTCGACACCGGTGATCGTCGGCTGCGCCATCTTTCACCTGCTGGCATTTCTGTACTTGCGAGCATGGGCGGGGCGCGATCTGCGGCGAATGGCCTCCGACTTTGATTCCTTCACGCGTGAGTTGAAACACCGGAGTTTGCTCGATCGCGGCACCAATTTGTCGGACCAGATCGAGGCCTTTCTGGCTGACATCCGCGATGTCCTGGACGATCCCGCCAAGAAATCGGAACGGCAGGCCTTGTGGCATCGCATGCGGATCCTCGACGAAGAACGTCGCTACCTGCAATCGCACTCTTTTGAAACGTGCTACAACGTCTGCCGGTCGATGGTCGAGGCGTATCCACTCGCCGGTGTTCTGGGAACGGTCTTGGCGATCGGCTCGGCGTTGCAGGCGGGTCAGACTGATGCTCAGCAGACACTTTCCGACATCGTGCGCTTTTTCGGTGAAGCGATCTGGGCAACGTTCGGTGGGCTGATGTCCGCGATGATTCTGATGTTCGTCAACAGCATCGTCGAAATCAAATTCATGCGGCTGGCCGAGAATCGCCAGCATATTCGTGAGACCATCGCGCGGGCCAAACGAGAACTCTCCCTGGTCGTGGGAGAGGAAACATGATGACCCGACGAAAACTCACGCTGCAGCTCACGCCGTTACTCGACCTGCTGCTGATTGTGATCTTCGCTCAATACATGGAAGTGAAGTTGGTCGCCAACAAAGAGATGACGCGCGCCAAGTCCGAAGTGGAGCAGTCGCAAACCGATCTCAAGTCGGTCCAGGAGCAATTGGGGGCACTGCAAAAACAACTGAGCATGCTGGACCAGCAACGCCACGAAACCGAGAACAAAGACTATTCCACTCGCGAACAACTGGGTCAGTTGTTTGGGGAATTGTTCCGCATCCCCGAAGCGACAATCCAAAAGATCGTGAATCGACGCAGCTCCGACGAAGCGGTGTTGTCGGCCGCCGAGATTGCCGCGCTGAAAGGTGAGTTCAAAACTCTGTCGACTGCTCGCGCTGACCAGATCGTCGATCATCTGCTGACATTCACAGAAATGAAGAAGCGTTTCGATGTCTGGGAACTGTATGTGCAGCAGGACAACTCGCTGGTGATTACGGCAGGCGGAATCAAAAAGCGGTTGCAGCCAGACGACATCGAAACGCCGGAATTGTTCGTCGACGAATTTTTCAAACTCTACAAATCGTTTCCTCAAACGAAGAGTGTTGTCTTGATCCTGGTCAGTTACGGGGATTCGCAATTGCGATATCGCTGGGCTGTGACGAGAGGGTTGCCGATCGTGGCAGAAAAAATGCGGCTCGACAGCAATGGGACTGTAAAATTTGAATATGCGGTGCTTGGCTTCCGCCCCGATGCGACCCCACGACCATAAGTGAAACAAACACGACCACTGACAGGTCAGGAGATCTCCAATGAGCCAGAACGCAGCGCGACTTTTCAGTACGCGAAATATGATGGGTGTCGTCCTGATCGCCGGGATCGCTGCGGGCGTTTACCTCGGCGATTTCATGAAGGGACCAGGTTGGGGAGGCTCGTCAAAGGGGACAAGCAACTCGACCGGCACCAGTACAAGTAAAGACGGCGCTACCGACAAGAAACCCGCAGTCGATAAGACGGAAGCGGTCCCTGAAAAGATTGCGGCGCTGCCTCAAACGCCAGTTGTGAAGGTCGTGATCGCCGACCGGTCTTATTTCTTGCGTTCGGCAGAAGGGGACCAGCCCATCGAGTTGGACCAACTCGTCTCTCAAGCTGTGGCCGCCAAAGGAGACGAGTACGGGATCCACATTCGCGTCTATCGGAAATTGTCATCACGGACTGCTGCTGAAATCGCGCTACGAGATGCATTGGCAGCGGCTGGCGTGGGTGATGATCAGACTGTCTGGGTTCCGAATCCCGTTGATGATTGACAGTAGCCAATCTCGCCAAGAGATTGGGCAAGAGTCGATGGGCTGGCAAACTCGATTGACGCTCGCCCCAAGGTCTTGGCGACTTGGGCTACAGTACTCATCAGATCAATTCAGTGATTAGATGCCGATCGTCGGTCAGGTATTGTGGCCGCCCGTTGGGATCAGACAACGTCACAGAATTCGCGTCGATTCCCAATTGATGATAGAGCGTATGGAAGACGCTTTGAATGTGAATCGGTCGCTCGATCGGTTCTTCGCCATTGCGATTCGTCTTGCCGATCATTTTACCATGACGCAGGCCGCCGCCCGCCAGGAAGAAGAATGAGGCCCGTGCCCAGTGATCGCGGCCTGCAGTGCCGTTGATTCGTGGCGTTCGGCCGAACTCACCCGACATCATAATGATGGTTTGATCGAGCAGATTGTGAGCGTCCAGATCGTCGATTAAGGCACTGAGCGCGATATCAAGCGGTGGTAGCTGTCGGCGCATTTCTGTGAAGTTGTTGCCGTGAGTATCCCAACCGCCCCAAGAGAGAGCGACGCAGCGGACACCGGCTTGAACGAGGCGACGAGCCATGACAAATCGCTCGTTGCCCATGCCGTTGTCGGCACCATATCGCTTCAGCAGACGGGGATCTTCGTTTCGCAGATCGAGTGACTTAGCAAGATCTCCCGAGGTGACGATTCCGACGGCTCGGTCCGTGAAGCTATCGATCGCGGATAACATCCCGTGGCTGTCGACATCACGGCGCAGACGATCCAGCCCGGCCAGCAGGTCCTTGCGATCGTCGAGTCGATTCAGACTGATCTCGCGATTCAGCGTCAGGTTCTGACGACCTTCGCCATCGGGACGAAAGCCGGCGTTTACTTGACCAACGAACCCAGTCTTCGTCCAGCCTGTCAGGTCAACGAACGTGGGACAGGTGCCTTGCGCGGTGGTTTGCGATGGCCCCCACAGCTTCGACATCACCGAGCCGATACCGGGCCGACCGCCCATGGTTCGCAAAGAGGTTTCACTCCATCCCGAATCACTCTGATGCGGAGCGTGCTCGTCTCGTAGACCGGCGATCGAGCGAATGACCGAGAACTTATCGGCGCGAGTGGCCAATTGCGGCATCAATTCGCAGATTTCCATGCCGGGGACATTGGTCGCGATCGGCATGAACTCGCCGCGGAACTCTTTCGCGGCCGACGGCTTCAGGTCGAAGGTGTCCATGTGTGTTGGACCACCGGGCAGATAGATATTGATGATCGATTTGCCGGTTGCCCGTGTCCCCGCCTGCTGTTCCGCTTGCAGCAGTTGCGGAAGGCTGAGCCCGCCGACGGCCAGTCCGCCAATCTTCAGGAAGTCTCGCCGACCAATGCCATCGCAGAACCTGTTCTTCCGTCCGAGGAATGTCAACATGGCTGGAGACTCCGCTAGGGGTGGGTACCTTCCGGTGAAGGCCGTCTGGTGGGAGGTCGGGACCTTATTGGCTGGCCGGTTCGCCCGGCACATCTGGAGCTTACTCAATCATCACGAACAAATCAACATTTTCTTATGTTATTCGACAATAAGTGAGATTGCTCCTAATAACAAATGGTGAGAAACCGAAGAAAGTTACGGGTAAGTTGTCAAGATTCTGTCCCTGCAGCCAAGGTCGCCAAGACCTTGGGTGGGTGTATTTCGACGTGGTTCGCACAGCGACTTCGCCCAATTTCTTGGCGAAATTGGCTACGCAGGCGCGTTTGCGGACGCCGCATCGCGTTTGTCGCGCTGCTCTTCTGCGGCACTTCGCCGGATGTAGAAGGGGACCGCTTTCCAGCAATCGAAGTCGATGTCCGGGTAGGACTTCGGGTCGAGAAGCATTCGCTCGCCTTGGAGCGCGACTGACGATGCCAGCGGCTGGATAAATCGATCTTCGGTCAGGCAAGTGGCGATTGTCAGTGAGAGATCGCACCGGGCCAGTCCGCGTCCCACGAGGATTTCGGTCGCAGATCGTAATTTCAGCCATGCCTCGGCATCGACGACTTCGATCGGATTGGGACGAATCCAGACACCGCCAGTCTGCTGATAGCTGCCGGCAAACAGTTCGCCGCGCTGGGCATCTTCCATGACCCACAAATCGCTGATGTCGGACGGGCAATTCATCGCGACGGCGGTGAAGGTATCGACGGCCACAAACTGGCAGCGCGTGGCATACGCAAACGTTTTCGCGCAGACCATTCCGACTCGCAGACCCGTAAAGCTGCCGGGACCACGACTGACGGCCACCGCATCCACATTTTTGGCGGCAACGTCATGTCGTTTCAGTAGTTCTCGCAATTCCAACGCCAACCCTTGGGCGTGTCGTCGGCCCGCCTGCTCCAGGGAACGGACTTCGAGACACTGCCCCTCGCGGGTTAAGGCCACGCTGCCAGCCAGACCGCTGGTTTCGATTCCCACAATCAACATGCTGATGACAGTCCCGGCGACGAACGGCGTTGGCAAATCAAACAACGAGCGAACCACGAAAGGGCGACGGTATCGCAGGCCGGCCGTTTTCGCATTTCACTCTCCGGAAAATCTCTCCCGCGCCATCACGGATAAGTGGGTGTTTGTATGGCGATCGACTGATGCTCAGGTTACAAATAAATCACGAAGCCGGTGCGGGCCGGCTTTGCGGGAAAGCGACAATTGAAGCCGGTTCACGGGTTCGAAGTCACCAACTGCGTCTGTCGGGAGATGCCAGAGGGAACATTCGACGTCGTAATTACCGGGTTTGCAATGAGGTCACTTCTTCCTTCGCCCACTCGGGCGCATTCAATTTCATTTCGGTTTTGTGGAGAGCCGTTCGGCTCGCAGAGGACAATTATGGCGAAGAATTTGTACGTTGGAAATCTTCCATACAACACGACGGCCGACGATCTGCGCGATGCATTTTCGCAGTTTGGCACGGTCGCCCGTGCTCAGGTCGTTGAAGATCGTGAGACCGGACGCTCACGCGGGTTTGGTTTTATCGAGATGTCAGACGGAGGCGAGGCCGCCGTCGAAGCGATGAATGGCGCGCCCTTCCAGGGTCGTACTCTCACCGTGAACGAAGCACGTCCTCGTGAAGAACGGGGACCGGGCGGCGGAGGTGGCGGGCAACGATCGGGGGGTTACGGTGGCGGTGGCGGCGGACGCTATTAAATTAAGTTTGCCCTGCTGATTTATCTGATCTTTCAATTGACCAACGCCTTGATCGACCCGACCGATCAAGGCGTTGTTTTATTCGATGATCGAGATTTAATTCTCGAAACATGGCCCGGATTATTCACGCGGGCTCCCAGTCCGTGGCACCCGATCCAATGCTCCACGCGAACGGTCGTTCTGACTGTGAATAATTCACGCGAGGTTGCGTCGTTACTGCGCCTTGGCATATAAGAATTCAGCGAGACAATTTTTTGGACAGGCATCGGAAACATTCGATTGACGCGGAGACGGGCAATTGGATTTGGGCGAACTGGTCAGTGCGATCCGCATCGTCGAATTGTCCGCCAAGTCACGACAAGCGGCCATCAAGTCGCTAGTCCAGGCGGCGAACTGGGAAGACGAGGGGATCGCCCCCGATACGGTTTTACACGCCATTGAAGAGCGTGAAGCCGCGGCACAGACTTTGGTTTCCAGTGACTTCGCACTGCCACATGCCTTCATCGACTGGGACGGCGACTTTCGCGTCGTGATGGGACGCAGTCGGCAGGGCGTCGACTATGGCGTTCCGACCGGGCAGAAAGTCCAACTGATAGTCTTGCTGGTGATCGGACGTCGTCTGCAGCAGACGCATGTCGAACTGCTGGCAGCACTCGCCGAGTTGTTGAAGCAACCCGAGTTCCGCGAGCAACTGATCGAAGCCAAGGACGCTCGCGCCATCGACGTCATGCTGCTCGCCAAAGCTGGCCTGCAGCCCGATCAGCGTCGACAGCGTGCCCCGGGCATTCCGCGACTGACGCTGACACTGGTCAAGCAGGCGATCCAACTGGTCGAGTCGGTTGGTGCGCAGGCGCTGCTGTTGGCCGTCGACCGCTTGGAAGGGGTCCCGTGGGAGATCCTGGCCAGTTGGAAAGGCCGCGTCCTGCTGGTAACGACCGAACACAGCGAAGACTTTGAGATTGAACGCGATGACACGCACGTCTTTGATGGTCTGCATGCGACTCTGTCGCGACTCGACCGTTCGAACCTGGGGTTGTTGCTGGCCGCATCGCAAGGGCTGCTGAACGACAAGCATAGCGTCGTCTGCGTGACCGGTGCTGATGGACGTCGGCTGGACAGTATCTCGATCACGAAGCCGGAATCACACTTTCGCGCCATGCTTTCGGAAAAGAATCGACGCGGTGTCGACGTGGTTCGTCCGGCGGTCATGCTGCGGATCCTGTCAATTGCGGTCGAGATCGCCGCGGAGGGGCGCGAAGCACATCCCGTCGGCACGATGTTCATCGTGGGTGATGCCAGAAACGTCTTGCGGCATGCTCAGCAACTGGTGCTGAACCCGTTTCATGGGTATTCGAAGCAACTGCGAAACATCCTCGACCCGAGCCTCGCCGAAACCATCAAAGAGTATGCTCTGATCGATGGGGCTTTCGTGATTCAAGGCGACGGCACCGTACTGAGTGCCGGAACGTATTTGATGCCGAAGTCGGCTCCGGCCAGCCTGCAGTCGGGCCTCGGAGCTCGACATCAAACCGCCGCGGCGATCACAGTGCATACGCTGTGCATGGCGATCACGGTGAGCCAATCCACCGGGACCGTGACCGTTTTCCGCAACGGCCTGACGGTGTTCCGACTGGAACGCGCTGCCACTACCAAGTGGTGACGTTCGCCTGATGATGGCCTTGGCAAACGCGGATCATTCGCAGGTCGAAGCTTCGTCATCGTGTTGAAGTCGGGGTGGGCTGTTTCAAGCAAGCATCACGCAGGAGATCACTCTGTCGCAGACGTCAGCAAAATCGAAATGGCAAGAAAATCTCGTCATTTTTCAGCCATTTTGAAAAACCAATTGTCATGTCTCTGAGCGATGTACAGGGTTGTTCCGGCCTGTAAATTCGAGTAATCTGAAGTTGAATTCACTGAGCCCGTATTTGCGGCGTTGCTCGAGTCAATCAAGACTGTTCAATGCCGCGTGTTGTTTTATGACCTGCCAAGCGTGGCGTGACAATCAGCAATCATTCGAAGATCTTCTTAAGCTGGAATTGTCCGGACGTAAGGTAAAAAGGAAGGAGTAGACTGTGGCGTCTGTTCGTGCCGAGAACGTGGCTGAGGTGCTGTGGGAGTTGAAGCGAATCGACAAGGTGGCAACGTTCACCGAAGTTGCAACTCGCGCTGGTTTCAAACCAGGAGCCGGTGGCCGAACCATGTTGACTTGCCTGGCGACCGTCCAACGCGACTGGCCTCATCTGCAATGGTGGCGTGCAATTCCTGACGATCACTGCATTGCCCACGACTCGCCCCACGCCGTGCAACTGCGCACCGTCGGGCTGGAGTTGGAGCCTGCGAATGGCCGCAAGGGTTTCGTGACGATCCCAGACATCGCCTCACGACTTTTCACATGGGAATCCCAGCCTACTGAAGCAACAGCAGCGGTGGCTGCCGTTAGCTGAACTCGCGTCACACGCGACTAAACTGAATCACGCCAGAGCCCGATCGATAAGTCGATCGGGCTCTTGTCATTAATCAATCTGAACGTCAGCGCCACGGTTCAACGGTTTTGTGATTGAGAACTGGCACTCTGACCAAGAAGTGGTGTTCGCCAGATCATTCATCAGCTCGCGAGCCGACGTTTCGCTCTCGCATAAGATGCACGTTGTCGGCCCCCATGATGTTTGGGCGACACCCGCAAACCCACGGCGGCGGACTTCTTCGGCGAGTTCTCCGATGCGGCGGTTGGCAAATACGCCTCCCTGAATCGGGGCAAAGAACTCGCCAACGCGCAGCCCGAACTCGTACATTGCCTGCGAAGTTCGAATGAAATCGGCCTCGATCAAGGCGGGCATCCACTCCATCAGGCCGATGCGGCAGAGATCGCCAGTCAGCGACTGTGGCATCGCAGGGTGTGAGGCGAACGCCTGCTGTTCTGCGGTGCCGGAGAGACCTTTGGATTGTGACACTGTGACCTGAATCAGTCGCCACTGACTTGGGAATTCGATTCTTGAAACGAGTGTTCCCAAGCGTTCTGATCCGTGACGGCCTCCGTCAACAAGGAAGCCGCCGCGATCAAACCCGTGCAGCCCAATCGCAGATCGCTGTCCGCGACCGACTCGCCGCGCCAACGTGGCGCTGTCAACATTTCGTTCTCCGGTTAGTTCGCTGACAGCGCGAGCCACCGCCAGTGCCAGTTGAGTCCCCGATCCCAAGCCAGCGTGTGACGGAATCGATTCTGTGATCGTGATGCGGAGTGGGGGAGTCGATTCGCAGGACTGACGAATGCGGTGGATGAATTCGATGACGCGTGCACAGGCGGCTTCGTCCTGGCCGTGGCATTGGTCGCTGTTGGAATGCTCGGCGGTGACGACGTAGCCGGGCGACTCGACCATCATGCCGAGGCCGCCAAATTGCCCTCCCGACGATCCCGAGGCGGCCAAGGGTCCGAAGTGGAGTCTGGCACCAGTTCTGATTGTTACTGATGTTGTCATAGTCAGCAGAATGCCGGAAGCTTTGAGGAATCGCAACCGGCGGCGATCGCGGATTGAATCATGAAACGAAGCACAATGAAGCTAACTTGCTGATTGTTTGGAACCCATTGCTGCTCACGTCCGACGGGTATCGGCCGGTCGCGACATGCGAGCCAAATCGGAGAACAACGACTCAAGCGTTAAAGGAACCGGCACGTTTTGTTCGATATGAGTGGACGCTTCGATCGTGCGATCAATCAAGCTTCCCACCAGTTCGGTTGGCTCCATCCGCTTTTCCAAAGCGGCCAACCAGGATTTGGCTTCGGGAATGACAGCCGCGTCGGTCTCGAACGCCTGATGACGCAAGGCCGCTCGGTAGAACTCGACCGTGAATCGCAGCACCCAATGCGCGTGAACGCGTTGCTCGGGCGTATCAGCACTGATAGCGTCGATCGCTTCGAGCAAAGCCTTGGCGACGATCGTGCCGCTGAAGTCTCGTGACAGATTGGAATAGAGCGAAGATCGCAGGTCGCGCAGTTCGGGGCGTAGCAACTGCCGCGCGGTGGTGAGGCTCCCTTCGCACAGAGCTCCGGCAAACTGAGCTTCCAAGTCGGTTGCGACCATCCCTTGTTCAACCAATAGCGTCTCCACATCACTACGCGAGAGCGGTGCGAAGCGAACCAGCTGGCAGCGCGAGCGTATCGTCGGCATGACGGCATCCAGGTTGGACGCGATCAGGATCAACATCGCTCGCTCGGGCGGTTCTTCCAGCGTCTTCAAGAAGGCGTTGGCACTTTCATCGTTCATCGTGTCGGCGTCGTTGATGATGGCGATCTTGCGAGATCCCTCCAATGGCCGCAGCGACAGATCATGACAGAGTCCCTCTTGCCCGCGGCGTTCTTTCGGGCCGGCGATCAGTTCGATCTGCAGTTCGCGCTTCCCTTCATTTCGCTCCACGTAGAGGAAGTCGGGGTGATTGCCCGCCATGAATGGTCGACAACTGGAACATTCGCAACAGGCTTCGAGTCGATCACCGTCTTCCGCGCGACATAGCAGACCGTGCGCGAGCAGGCGAGCAAACAATTGCTTGCCGATGCCGTCTGGTCCGACAAACAAATACGACTGCGACAATCGTCCTCGCTGGACCGCGCGACGAAACATTTCGCGTTGATCGTTGTGACCTCGAAGTGTCGACCAGATGGACATGACTTTCGGAACCGCTAGAGGAGCTACTTGATTTTGAGACTGCTAAACGATCGTACGAAACAATCAATGCTTTGGATTGGGTGCCACGGTTTTGGAGTCTTCGACAAGGCCGTGTCTTCTCTTTCCACTTCAACCGGCTCTCAAATTTCCAGTCACGACTGACCGAAGCGGAGTTCGATGTCGACCACTTCGAACGCCCCCATGTTGATGACGACTGCGTTCCCGTCGAGCACCAGTTCTGACAACGTCTTTCCCTGGAAATCTCGTTTGCGGGCGTAGATCGGCTGCCGGAATGCCTGCAACCGTACTTGCTTGGCTCGACCCTCGGTTTCCAGCAGCCGAACGGCAAATCCGGCCCCTTCCGGAAGAGGCATCGTATCGGCATCGCCGGTCGCCAGTGAATCGTTCGGAGAATCCAGCAGGCCCATGACTCGAGTCAATTGCACATTGCGAGCGTCCAGATGGAAGAACCAGCCGCTGGGCCCGGACCGCGGGGGGCCGTTGTCGGTCGGGATCACAGCCAGTGGGGTCGTCGCGTTCCAGGCGGCTTCCAGCGGATAGGCAGCATCGACGGCAATGGTGAATTTGAACTGACGCCGGGTTTCGCCCGCCGCGACCAACAACGAGTCGACCATCCGCTGGCCTGATTTGCGATGATAGGGCAATCCGTGAGGGACAATCGTCAGGCGTTCATTGGTGGACGCGGCTTCGATGTAGTCGGAGGTTTCGAATCGTTCTCCGCCGAACCCTTGGGCCGTGTGAAAAATGCTGCGTGTCAACGCGGACGTGAGGTCGCCCCAGGCAAAACGCGAGGCGAAGTAGTTGTTCCAAGGATCGCCGTCGGGAACTTTCAGATCGCTCAGTTCCACATCGATCTCGATGATCGGACGCGCTCGCCAGACACGAATCGTTTGCCGGAACGAGGCGAGACGCTCACCTGTCAGTTGATCGACGATCTGGCCGGTGGTCGCCACTTCGCCACGAACCGGCCCTGTGGAGACGACTTCTCGACCGGTACATCGCATCTCGGCATATTGAGACGTGTAGGCTTCTTCGCCGCTGCCGATGGTTCGTTCACGAGGAAATCGAAACGAAAGTTGTTGGCTCAATCGCTTGTCGCGTTGCTCGTGCAACCGCACGTGACCGATGCCACCCGTTTGCTCGTTGATGACAATTTCGAACCATTCGTTACGCAAGACCAGATCTTCCACGAGCGGCGGCTTGGAAGCGGGTGCGGCGGCGGCGCGTTCGTCTTCCGGAATCCAGGCATAGCCCGAGCCGGGAACTTCGACTACGACGACCGACTGATCGGGATAGGCAGCATCCACGTGAGCGGCCTTGATCGGTCCTGCAATCGCGGGCAACGACTTCAGGCCGGGCAGTGGGACGCAGACACGGCGGGTAAACGACAGCGAGTTCATTAGCAGGAAGCCACGCTTTTGGCTGGCACCGTGCATGACCAAGCGAGAAAGTTCACGCGGCCAAGAGGCTTCCGTGGTGGTGAGGACTTCGGTGGCTTTGATAACGGCGGCGGCGTCCGATTCGGGAGCCGCAGTCTCCAGATCTCGCTCGGCCTGGTTCGTGTCGGAGCTCTCGATGGCCTGCTTCATCATCGCTCGCGACAGATTGCGACACCACATCGCGACATCGAAGCGACGACGGCGCAGCAGGTGATCGGCAAAGCGGCTGATCGGATCGGCTTCGCGTCGTGCCACACTCTGAATGAGATACGGCGGGAAGTATTCGTGCGACTGATAAGTGCTCAGTTGGCCGGGCAACTCGGTGGATTCGAAGAAGTGTTGCAGCGTGACGAATCGTCCGAGCACCGGGGCGTACTTCTGAGAGCGTCGCAGGTCTTCGAACCACGGAGCGGCCACGTCCGGCCAGCGGGCGAAGATCAACCCGGCGACTTGATCGTGATCCATCGATTCGGCCATGCGAACGGGATAGCGCAGGTAACTGGCAGCACTATCGGCAGCCAAGGGAATACGGCTGAGAGCGTCAATGATCGATTCATCTGTCCCGCGCCAGCGCAGCTTGGTGTACTCGTGATCGGGGTAGATGCCGTCGTCCAGCACCACGTGCAATGCGGCTTTGAAACCAAGCTTCACCAGCAACTGGGGCAGGGGTGTCGCCAAGCCGTATTTACGACGCCCCCAGACAACGGGCGAGCGGCCGATCCGTTCCTGCCAGCTCTCGCGTCCACGGTTGAACTGATGCAGAACGGATTCCAGCGGCAGCAGCGGAAGCGGCGTTTCACGTTCTTCGCCACCGACGATGCAGGCTCGCTGAGCATCGCAGGCCGATTTCAGAGCGGTTTGCAGGCCCGGCGATTTCTCGCACAGAGCCCGAATGTCCGTCGCGGTCGCCAGCAAACTGACCGGAACATCTCGCCCCAGTTCCTCAATCAGCCGCTCGACGGCTAGGTCGCTGAAGGTCAGGCACAGGTCGATCAGATAGCATTCGACGGGATAAAATCGCTCGCGCGCTTCCAACAGCAGTTCGAAGCAGCCTCGCAAATGTGTCTGAGTGGCCTCGACATCATTGGCGACGGCCGCTTTCGCCGCGGCGACCGCTCGCTGATGCATGCGGCCTTCGTCGACGTTGCTGAAGTTCCGCATATGCCGCGACAGCAATTCGACCTGCAGCCAGCAGAAACCGAGCGAATAGAAGTCGCCAACGAGGTCGCGCGAGACTTCGACGGGCTCCGGCAGCGCCAGCAGGGCGGCCGTTTCCATTTCGATGCGGTCGTGAAATCCCGAAATAACGGTCGCACCGGTTTTACGGGCGTCTTCCACCCAGCCATGCGGCAGCCAATCATCGCTGACGGTCGGCACGAAGATGAGTTGGTTGGCGTGTACCGCCGCAGGCTCGTCCGCCCGCCGCCAGTGGGGCAGTACCTCGGTTGCAGCCAGCAGCGCCGGATGCCAGGCGACTACGAAGGAATTCAGCAGGCTGGCAGCCGGGTTGTCGGTCTGTTCCGTCGGGAAATCTTCCAAGCTATGGCTGGGAATCAGAATCACAACGTCTTGCAGGCTCATGGATTCGTTCTAGTGGCAGGATTTCTGAGATCGCCGTCAATGGGTCGTGGCGTGGCGGCCCAAGGATTGGCGTTCGACGGAATGCAGTTTCCCTCGCATGTCTGAACTGACGATCATAACGCCGGATCAGGTCGTTCCCCACAATGGCAAGACGAACAGTCAAAAAGATTTTGGGAACTTACGGCGACGATCGTTCGTCCGAATGTTGTCGGCTGTTTCGCGGAAATCGTCAGAATCGCTCGGCAAGAGTTCACAAAATCGCCCTTGTCGGTCGTAAGGTTTACGGGTCGGCGTTTAGGAATTCCGAAGCGCGGCCGAGTGTCATGTGAAAGTTGTGTTGACCGGGCAATCAGGCGGTTGACTTTGCATTAAACCGCTAGTATAGCTTGGTGTTACGAAATGGGGTGTGGTTGAACGATTGGTCCGCGATTCGTGATCGGGAATTCGCCATTCACCAGATTCAGCACATCCGAATTGGTCAGATTCATGTCGCGAGCGGGCGGTTCAAGTTCGCTGCAGGGCACTTCGCAGATTTTCAACTTTTGATTTCGGGATGATAGACAATCTGGTTTCTTTCTTTTGACGGAAGAGGCTCGGGTCGTTCTGGATTTCGGGGGTGATCATTATGGCAGACGCACAATCAGCATGGGGCATCGAGATTGGCCAGGCCGGTCTGAAGGCGATTAAGCTGCGATACGCCGAAGCGGCCCAGCAAGTTGTGGCAGTCGCCTTCGATTACGTCCCGCACCCGAAGTTGCTCAGTCAGCCGGATGCGGTTCCCGATGAATTGATCCGTCAGGCTCTCGACACCTTCCTTTCGCGCAATCAGATTGCGGGCGATTTGATTTCGATCAGTTTGCCGGGGCAGACCGCCTTGGCGAAGTTCATTCAATTGCCTCCCGTCGAAGCCAGCCGCGTCAAAGAGATCGTCAAGTACGAAGCCCGGCAACAGATCCCGTTCCCGCTCGAAGAAGTGATCTGGGACTATCAGACGCTGGGCGGCGGTGTCGAAGAAAGCGGATTCGTGCTCGACGGTGAAGTCGGCTTGTTCGCGATGAAGCGCGAACAAGTTCAGCATCACCTGAACCCGTATCTCGCGAAGAAGATGGAAGTCGAAATTGTTCAGATCGCGCCGCTGGCTCTGTACAACTTCCTGTGCTACGACTGGCTGGGGATCCGACTGGGAGCTCCGCGTGAAGAAGCGGACGAGTACTCGGTCGTCGTGGACATGGGTTGCGACAACACAACGCTGATGGTGACCAACGGCAAGAAGATCTGGATTCGTAACATGCCGGTCGGCGGGAACCACTTCACCCGCGCCTTGACCAAGGAAATGAAGCTGACGTTCGCGAAGGCCGAACACCTGAAGTGCAACGCGACCAAATCGCCCGATCCGCGAGCGGTCTTCCAGGCCTTGCGACCCGTCTTCAATGATTATGTGGCCGAAATCCAGCGATCAATCGGGTTCTTCTCGAGCGTAAATCGTAGTGCGAAGATTGGCCGTTTGATCGGCGTCGGCAACGGCTTCCGATTGGCGGGACTTCAGAAGTTCTTGCAGCAGAATCTGCAATACGATGTGGAACGCGTCGACACGTTCAAGGGGTTGGCCGGCGACCACGTGCTGAATGCACCGCTGTTCCAGGACAACCTGCTGACATTCTGCGTCCCATATGGACTGGCTCTGCAGACGTTGAAGCTGACCGATATTCACACGTCGTTGTTGCCACCGGAAATCACGATCGCTCGTAAAGTGCGCCGCAAGAAACCATGGGCCGTGGCAACGGCAGCCACGCTGCTGGTGGGCTTGTCGATGTCCGCCGCCGGATATGGCGCGGCGTACATGTCGGTCAGCGAAGATCGCTTCGGGGAGCAGGAAAAAGCGGCCGACGGAATCGCAGGGGAAGCGACAAGCCTAAAGAGTAAGTACGACGCCGAGGAAAAGAAGAACGAGACCTTGCGAACGGCGGGCAAGAAACTCGTAGGAATGCTGGACACGCGCGAGAACTGGCTGGAAGTCTATAAGGCGATCGACGAATCGCTGCCACGGGACGAAGGCAACAAGCTCGATGAGACGGAAATCTCCAGGATGGCCCGGATCACGATTCGGGGCATGACCTGTAAGAAGTACGATGATCTCGGCGCGTGGATCAATGAATTCAAAGCTGGCAGCGCCGAGGCCATCAAGAGTTACATGACTCCTGATGATGCGAAGACTCCGCCGAAAGGGCCGGGATACGTCTTCACCTTGAATTGCGTTCATTACCACGACAGCGAACAGAATCCTTCTGAAGAACGTGGCCTGAATTACGTACGAACGACCCTGCTGAAGAACCTGCAGGATTGGAGCGTCAAACGGATCGACGCCAATGGCACAATCATCGAGACGCCTGTTCGAACAATTGGCATCAGCCATGCGACGATATCAGAATCAACTCCGCTCGATTTCATCCAGTTCTGGCCGAATGGGCGTCCGACAGACAGGGTGAACCGACCAGGTGGAGGACCAGGCTTCGGGCCAGGTGGCGGCGGTCCGGCCCCGATCTTCGGACCAGGTCCGGGAGGCCCCGGTGGCCCAGGAGGGCCCGGCGGCGGCGGACTACGACCTGGCTTCGGCGAAGAAGACAAGGGCCCTAACATGCCCATTAAGATTCCGCAGACGACCTGTATCGTGCAATTCGCCTGGCAACCGACATTGCTGGCCAACCGTAAGCAACGACCTGAGCCTGTGGCGACGGCACCGACGGGGCAACCCGGTCTGCCTGGTGCCCCACCAATGAATCCTGCTGGTGTCGCTCCAACGGCTCCTGGCGTTCCGGCCCCGATGACAACGACTCCGGGTGCTCATGCCCCAGGCCAAGCGTTGCCAGGACAGATGGCACCGGGTGCAATGGCTCCGGTAAAGTAGTTCGATGAATTGATTGACTTCCGTCGCGACACGTCAGATTGATGGCTTTGAGAAGGTAGACATCATGGAAAAGCTCGCCCCCATCATCAAGCAAAAGTTCTGGATCCTGCTTGGTGTCGGCCTCGTGATGACCTTTACAGGTTGGTGGCTGGCAACGGGCACGTTGGCCGCCACGGTCAAGGCTCGAGTTGAAAAGGTGAACGGTGCATTCGGGAAAGTCCCTTCGGGAGAGATTCCGAATAACGACTGGTCCACCAAGTTGGCCGCGCGGAACACCGAACAAGATCGCGCTGTGCGCAACACGGCGTCGCTGCTGTGGGAACGCCAACTCTCGCGAATGGCCTGGCCCAGCAACATTGCGACCTTCACACGCAACGTTCCCTACCGCGGGGAAATCCCGCTGGCGGCACGCGAAAACTACCGAATCGATTACAGCTGGGATGTGAAGCGCGTCTGGGAGTCGGTTCGCCCCTACATCCAGGCCGATGGGACTGGCATTGTGGTGTTCGGATCAGGCCCTCAAGTGCTGCAACAAAAGAAGTGGGGCGCGTTGGCTCCTTCCTCTGCCGACATGTGGGACGCTCAAGAAGATCTCTGGTTGATGGAATCGCTGCTGCAGTCCATCGTCGATGTCAATGGCGGACGCGAAGCCCAGCGCGGTGATGCCTCGATTCATGCCATCGAAAAATTGGAACTGTTTGGGGGAATCCCGGCGGCTCAGCGAAAAACGGCACCGGCGGCATCCGCTGCTGGCCCTGGTGGCAGCATGATGTCGCCTGGGGGTGGCCATGGCATGGGCGGTAGCGGTGGTGGTGGGAGTCCTGGCGGATTTGGTGGCGCTCCCGGCGGTAGCGAAGGCTTAGGGGGGCGCCCGGCAGCGGCAACGCTGGCCTCGGCCGATTTCGATCGTCGCGAAGAATTCGGAGATGACGGTTCCGGAAAAGGCGCTGGCTTGGGAGGTTCCGGTGGTGGATTTGGCGGCGGGCCCGGCGGGGGGTCGGCAAGTGCACACGGTAGTGCTGGCGGCATGCCTGGCCCTGGTGGCGGAACTGCAGGAACTGGGGGAACGGCAGCTGCGAATGCTATTAAGCGGTATATCGAAGATGATGCGGCGTCGCCGTTCAAGACTCGCGGATTCTACATGACGTTGATCATGGATCACCGCAAGATCCCCAGTTTGATCGCAGAACTATCGGCCAGCGAAAAATCGGCTTGGCCAGTCGAGGTGGTCCGCATTCAGATGGTTCGTCTGCACGACGATGACATCGGCAGCGGAGTTGGTGGGGGTGGGGGTTCCGGCCCGGGGGGCTATCCAGGCGGTGGCGGCTCAGGCAAGGGCTTTTCACTGTCGAATATTTTGAGCGGCGGTGGTGGTGGTAGCGGCCCTGGTTTTGGCGGCACCGGTCCATCCTATGATGGAGGCGATTTCGCGGGAGCGCCGTCGTCATCGAGTCCTAGTTATGGCCAGCCTGGTGCAGCGGGTGGTAATTTAACAACCAGTCCTGCAGCCGCAGGGTTAGCCGCCTTGGAAAGTGCTCTGCAAGATCCGTTCATGGCGCGAGTTGCCGTTTGTGGATTCATTACTCTCTACAAAGAGGTGAAACCGGACCCCATCGTGACAACCCCGGGTACGCCTGCAGCACCAGCCGGGACGACCCCGGCAGCACCGGCAGCGATGTCGGCCGAACCCGATGTCACCACGCCTGAAGGTTCACCAGAAGGAACACCCGCAGAAGGGGACGCGCCGGCCGAAAGCAATCCTGCCAAGCCTGCGGATCCATCTGCGACAACGCCGCCCGATGCCACTGGCGACACACCGACCCCGCCAGCGGGAACGGAAGCATCTCCAGAAACTCCGAAATCCCCGTAGCCGGACTTCGCCAAGTCGTCCCTGAATCCAATCCAGAGGTTGCCTGCACGCGATGAAGTCACCGCGGTTATCGAGCAAAGGAAAGCCATCGTGAAAAAGCTCAAAAGTATCGACTTCAAAGGGTTGTTCATCAACCACGGCGAAAAAATTGGCATGGCGTTGATCGCGTTCGTGGTGCTGGCCGTCCTGGGCTCCGAATTGACGTCAGGTGCCTGGAAAACCAGCGACAAGGTCAAGGGATCTCCGACCGATCTCGATAAGCAAGTCAAAGACGCGAAAGCGCGGATTGAAGCCCCTACGAACACGTGGCCGTTGGCAAAATCCGAAAAATACGCGACGATCGACTTCAACGGTCAGGCGCGCGACGTCTTCACCGGGATGAATACCGCGAAGTACGAATTCACAACGCCCATGTTCTGGCCGCTGTATCGCAAGAAAGAGAAGGCTCGCGAACCAGAATTCAATGCCCCGCTGTTTCTGATTGCGAATGCGGGCCGAAGTTCGCTAGGCACCAGCGTCAAGGTGGCGAACTTGATGGAGTCGGCCGACGGTGCCGACCCGGCCGCGATGCCAGTCGATCCTGACTCGACGCTGAAGCCAGGGGCAGGAGCCGGAAATATTCCCGGCGGCCCAGGAACAACGGGATTCGGAATTCCAACCGCCTCCGCGACCCGCCCTGGTCCAGGTGGAGGTCATGGTGCCCCGCCACCGGGGGCGCCCGCCAGCGGTCCACGACCGGGTGCACGGCCTGGCCCCGGAGCGAGAACCAGTGCCGGACCTGCACCAGGTATGCACGGATCAAGCGGCATGCCGGGAATGCCCGAAATGTATGGTGGGGGTGCCGGAATGGCCGGCGGTATGACGGCCAAAGGGAAGCGCTATGTCGCCGTCCGGGCCATCGTCCCGATCAAAGAACAAATTGAGCGAGCCAGGCGAGCTCTGAACATGAGCTATGCCGATGCCAGTGCGGCGATCGAATACACCGACTTCACCTTGCAGCGTCAGACGGCGCTTGCGGGAGCAGAGCCATGGAGTGGCGAATGGGAGACCGTCGACAAGAAGTATGCCCTGGAAGTGCTGGAGAATAGCGCTGACTTCGATCCCGATCCAGTCCCTGCCGACTTGCAGGACGCGGTCTTTACCATGCCGTTGCCCTATCGGTTGCTCCGATACTGGGGCGACCATGCCACGCATCCGAACATCAAGAATTTCCAGCTGACCGAAGCGGAGATGGAACGCGAGAAATTGGTCTACGACAAACTGCTTGAAGAAGCAGAAAAGCTGCAGGTGCAGGCAGAACCGAAGGTCAAACGGAAAGGGCTCACCTCGGCGGTGAATGACTTGCGAGGCATCAGCAAGGCCGTGTTCTCATCGTCTGCTGGTAGCCAGGAGATGACCAGCTTCATGAGAAGTAGCATGAACGGACCGAACGGTGGAAACATGGCGGCAGCCCAAGGTGATCTGAAAGACCGGATGTCGGCCAGCGGTCGTCTGTACCTGTTCCGTTATTTCGATTTCGACGTTCAGCCTGGTATGGCTTATCGCTATCGCCTGAAGCTGGAGTTACGAAACCCCAACTTCGAACGTCCCTACGAAGAGGTTGAGGATCAGACAATCACGAAGTCGCCGTATCGAGAAACCGGTTGGAGCAACATCTCCAACCCAACAGTTGTGCCCGATACCACCAATTACTTCCTGAAGGACGTCGAACGCGATCCGGTTCGTGAGGAAAAGCACGGCAAAAAGCCAGTCGCAACCATCGCGATGTTTGAATGGGATGCGAATTTCGGAACGATGCTGGCGGACACCCTCAAGATCCTGAATGTCGGTCAATTTGTCGCTGAGAAGAAGAAGTCGATGGTTCTTGATCCAGGCACTCCGACATTCGAAGAAAAAGACGTTGTGTTCGCCACCGAGGACATGCTGATCGACGCCTCGGGTGACCTGGAATTCCTGCCAGAGTTGCATCCCGATTTGCAGCTCAAGCCAGAAAAGGGACGCAAGGATATTCGCATCGGATTGCTTCCGGATGCTCTCGTGGTCACAGGCAACGGAGAATTGAAAAAGCTTGACCCCGTGTCGGAAGCGCGCGAAGAACGAATGTTGAAACAACAGGTCGAGGAAGAACGCAAGAACTTCCAATACTTGAAAGATCAGCCTGCCGAGAACAAGAGTGCTCTGGATGGAGGGTTCGGAATGCCAGGAATGGGACCGATGGGCCCTGGCGCGGCATCATCTGGTTCCGGAATGCGAGCGAATCCACGCAAGAAAGGTGGCGGCAAAGATGGTGCTGGCGGTCCTGGTGGAGGACATGGCAGTGCCCCCCCCGGTGGTGAGCCTGGTTCTACCTCGCCACCAAAAGGCCGTCGACGAGCGTAACCGATTCAAATCTTGAACCCAATCACAGCCGCAGAGTATTCTGCGGCTGTGATTTTTTGGATGGCAGACGATTTCGAGTCATAGAAAGACAACCCCGAATTGGCCCCGAACAGCAGTCCCTTCGATCTACCGCCAAAATCTCCCCTCTCGCGCATCTTTCTAGTTCGACATGGTGCCACGGAATACAACATTAAGCGTCCCTTCGTGCTGCAAGGGTGCGAGATTGACGGGCCACTGAATGACACCGGCCGACAACAAGCGGCCGCAGTGACTTCAGCTTTGGCCAGCGTTTCCCTGTCTGCCATCTATGCCAGCCCAATGCAGCGAGCACTGGAAACCGTCGGACAGATCGCCGCAACACGGTCCCTTGATATTCAGATTGTCGAGGGGTTGCGAGAGTGCCATGTCGGTCGCTGGGCGGGACTGTCGTGGGAGCAGATCCGCGAACGCGATCCCGAACTCGTCGCAAAGTTCCTGGCCAACCCGGCGGTCGAAAAGCATCCCGATGGCGAATCGTATTTCGATCTGCAGGCTCGCGTCATCCCGGCGTTCAACGAGATCGTCAGCCGACATGCAGGGCAGAACATCCTGATCATGGCGCATAACATGGTGAATCGAGTGCTGCTGGCCACATTGCTGGAGATGGACCTGAGTCATGCTCGTAAGATCAAGCAAACGAATTGCTGCATCAATGTCCTGCAGCACAGCGAAGGGGCCACTGACGTGACCACCATTAACTCAATCTGGCATCTCGAAACCGAGTAACGAGATGAAAGATGAAAGTAACGAGTGAAATCCAGAAATCGTCACAATTGAAATTCGTTACCACACTTTTGTTTTCCCTCTTCCCTCGTCACTTTCATCTCGTCACTTTTCTCTTCATATCCTATGCGCGGCATCATCTTTGATCTTGATGGAACGTTGGTCGATTCCCGGCTGGATTTCGAAGCCATCCGGCGTGACATGGGGTTGGCTTCGGGATCTCCGATTCTAGAAACGATGGGCAAGATCGCTCCCGGTCCTGAACTGGATCGGATGCAGGAAGTTTTGCATCAGCATGAATTGAAGGCCGCGCATGGCGCGATTCTGTTCGAAGGAGTGCTCGATCTATTGCGGTGGATCGATGAGATTCCGATTCCTAAAGCGATTCTGACTCGGAACTCTCGCATCTGTACGGACCTTGTCACCAATCGATTGAATCTGCAGTTCTCGCAGGTGTTGACTCGGGAAGATGCGGCGCCAAAGCCTGATCCGGCGGGACTACTGGCGATCTGCAAATACTGGAATCTACCACCAGCAGAGGTCGTCTTCTGCGGAGATTATTTGTTCGATCTGGAAGCCGGACGCCGTGCCGGCATGCGGACGATCTTGTTTGCCCCTGGGAACCTGCCAGAATTCGCGGATCAGGCTGACTTGGTGTTGCGTGCTTATCACACGGCGATCGAGCAGATCCAGAGCGCCTTCCTCAATGGGTTCGTTCCGTGATTCCCGATCATCCTCAACGCGATTACCGCGACCTCAACGTCATGGTCATGGGACTGGGCTCGTTTGGAGGTGGGCTGGGAGTAGTCCGATTCCTGAACGACCGCGGCGCACGAATCACCATCACCGATACGCGTCCCACCGAGAAACTCACGGAGTCACTCGCCGAGTTGCAAGGTATCGACAATCTGCAGTTCAAGTTGGGAGGGCATGACGAAGCCGATTTCCGCAGCGCCGATTTGATCGTCGTGAATCCGGCGATCCGGCCAGACAATCCCTACCTGCAACTGGCTCGCGAGGCGGGTGTGCCGCTCACCAGTGAGATGAATCTGTTCTGGCAGTGGAATCCCGCTCCGGTCGTCGCCGTCACGGGCAGCAATGGCAAATCAACGACAACCGCGATGATTCACACGATCCTGCAGCAGTCTGGTCGCCGGGCCTGGCTCGGAGGGAACATTGGCATCAGCCTGCTGCCTCTCGTTGATCAGATTCAGGCCGACGACATCGTGGTGCTGGAGTTGAGCAGCTTCCAACTCACCGATCTTGACCGACTCCAGGTCAGTCCGGCGGTATCAGTGATTACGAACTTCGCCCCGAATCATCTCGATTGGCACGATTCTCTTGATCACTATCGGTGGGCGAAGCAAACGATGTTGCGTTGGCAGCAGACGACCGATATCGCTGTCCTTAACGGCGACGACACCGATGTGCGGAAGTGGCGCTGCCTGGGGCGGCGATTGTTGTTCGGCCTGACTGATCATGGCACCGACGGAGTCTTTAGCGATCAGAACGGCGACGCCATCGTCCGAACCGACGGCGAACAGCAGTTGCTCCCATTGAAACATTGGCTGAAACTTCCCGGTCGTCACAACTTGGCCAACGCGCTGGCGGCAACGTGTGCCACGCTGGAATGTGGTGCGAATATCCAGAATATTCAGCGAGGGGTCGAACAATACGAGCCATTGCCACATCGATTGCAGTGGATCGCCGATGTACACGGTCGCTCGTTCTACAACGATTCGCTCGCCACGACTCCAGAATCTGCCATTGTCGCGCTGGAGGCGTTTGAGCGGCCCGTGATCCTTCTGGCAGGGGGTTACGACAAGCGGGTGGACCTGTCCGAGATGGCCGCTGTTATCAGTCGCCGCGCCAAGGCGGTCGCCTTGTTGGGGCAAACTGCGGGGACTATACGCGAGTTAATCGACCGAAACCCTGCTTTAACCTGTCTGACATCTCCCGAATTCGATTCGTTTCGACAAGCGTTCGACTGGGCGGTCGCTCAATCCGATCCGGGCGATGTGGTCCTGCTTTCCCCCGGATGTGCCAGTTACGACTGGTTCCGCAACTTCGCTGACCGAGGCGAGCAGTTCGTCCATTTTGTCAACGGGTTGAAGCTAAAGAGGCCGCCGACGTAGCGAGGGGTTCACATCGTGAATTTTCCCGTGAAGAACGTGTAAAATCACCGAAATGACGACATCCTTGCTGGATGAAAAACCGTAAACTCTGCTACAATCACCCGCTTCGGCCTTCCGAACAGGGTAGATCGTTTCTATTCCGGCAGGTTGAATGCACCTTTTTTCTACGAACGTCCACCCTCTACTGGATGGCAGTGTTCGGCGGTTCGAGCCGGGGCAGGACACAACGACGTCTGCCGGATGCCGTGACGACATGATTGGATCAGAATGGTTGATCGGAATTTAATTCGGGAATTTAACGTCAGTGATGAAGACTTGGAAGCCGCCTTCGGGCTGTCGCTAGCCGACGCAGAACAGGCCGAAGAAGAGCTGCTGCAGATGTACGGCACGCGTGACGAAGGTTACGACGTCAACGCCGTGCTCGAAGGAACAGTCGTTCGCGTCGAAGGCGACGAAGTTCTCATCGACATCGGATATAAGAGCGAAGGGATCGTTCCCATCGAGGAATGGTCCGAATCTGACGAGCAACCTGTTCCAGGCATGCGTGTCTCGGTTCTGCTCGAAGAAATCGAAGACGAATTCGGACTGATCCTGCTTTCCAAAAAGAAGGCAGATCGGATCCGCGAGTGGGAAAAGATCATCAGTTCCCACAAGGAAGGGGACATCGTCAAGGGCGAAGTGCTCAAGAAGATCAAGGGTGGTCTGCTGGTCAACATCGGCGTGAACGTCTTCCTGCCCGCCAGCCAGGTCGATATCCGCCGTCCGCAGGACATCGATGCTTACCGCGGCAAGACGATCGAGTGCTTGATTCTGAAGATCGACGAAGCTCGTCGCAACATCGTGGTTTCGCGTCGCCGATTGATCGAACTGCAACGCGAGCAGATGAAGAAGGCGTTGCTGACCGAAATCACCGAAGGTCAGATCCGCAAGGGAACCGTCAAGAACATCGCCGACTTCGGCGCGTTCGTGGACCTGGGCGGTATCGACGGCCTGCTGCACATTACCGACATGAGTTGGGGCCGCATCAATCACCCGACGGAAATGGTCAAGATCGACCAGGAAGTCGAAGTGATGATTCTGCATGTCGATCGCGAGAAGGAAAAGATCGCGCTCGGCCTGAAGCAGAAGGAAGCCAGTCCCTGGGACAACGTCGAAGCGAAGTACCCTGTCGGCACCAAGGTGCGGGGCGAAGTCGTCAACGTCATGTCCTACGGTGCCTTCGTTAAGCTCGAAGATGGCATCGAAGGTCTGGTTCACATCAGCGAAATGTCCTGGACCAAGCGCGTCAATCACCCGACCGAACTCGTCAATCCTGGCGACGAAGTCGATGTGGTCGTGCTCGGGATCAACAAAGACAAGCAAGAGATCTCGCTGGGCATGAAGCAAGCCCAGTCGAATCCTTGGGATCAAGTCGCCGCCAAGTACCCACCAGGGGCTTTGGTCAGTGGCACGGTTCGCAACCTGACCAACTACGGTGCCTTCATCGAACTCGAAGAAGGTGTCGATGGCTTGCTGCACGTCAGCGACATGTCGTGGACGCGCAAGATTTCGCACGCCAACGAACTGTTGAAGAAGGGCGATCCGATCACTTGCCAGGTCTTGTCAGTCGATCAGGAACGCAAGCGAATCGCGCTGGGCCTGAAGCAACTGGCCGAGGATCCATGGGAAACCTTGATCCCCGAAAAGTATCAGCCTGGCGCTCAGGTCGTCGGCAAGGTCACGAAGATCACCAACTTTGGTGTGTTCGTGGAACTCGAACCGGAACTGGAAGGCCTGCTGCACGTTTCAGAGCTTGCAGACCAGAAGATCGAAAACCCCGAAACGTTCGTCAAAGTCGGCCAAGACCTCGACGTCCGCATTTTGCGTATTGACGCTAATGAACGCAAAATCGGACTTAGCCGTCGGACGAATATCGAGATCCCGCCTGCCGGGGAAGAGCCGAAGGGTGATGGGACTTCATCTGCTCCGAAGGCTCGTACCGAGCTAAAGGGTGGAACGGAAGGAAGTTCCGGTCCGCTGTTCAGCCTGGGTGGCGACGCCGAAGAGAAGGAAGAGAAGACGGAATAGCACCACAAGGCAGGACGGGCGGCACAGTCCGTCCTGCTTCGTTTGCTGAATCAATCGCTAACTAGTTCAAGATCATCGAAAGTCAAGGACAGTAAGCGATAACAATTTGGAAAACCTTGCGGCCCTCCGGTATGTTCCGGAGGGCCGTTATTATTGCGCCGTCTTCCTATTTTTCCTGATCGTTCCTCCCGAATCAGGTCTCTCAGTTTGGAATTTCTGGTGTCGACTTCCGATAAATAAAGTGAACATCGCTGCAACTGGCAGCTCGACCATCGCCACAGGAGGTGGCAACGGAACCCCACCCCAAACTGGCAGAACTTCACGATGGCCAAAGCGACCCGCGTC
The DNA here is from genome assembly GCA_903840265.1 of uncultured Schlesneria sp. Taxonomy (GTDB): domain Bacteria; phylum Planctomycetota; class Planctomycetia; order Planctomycetales; family Planctomycetaceae; genus Schlesneria. The sequence continues at coordinate 47,298 of CAIMFH010000189.1, forward strand.
CGCCCGATCTCCTCAGCAGCGGTTCAAACACCTCTCGAAACATATCTTCGCGAGATCAATGAAACGGCGCTGTTGACCGCCCGCGAAGAGAAGGAGCTCTCCAACCGGATCTCCAATGGCGAGAAGGAAGCCCGTGACCGCATGGTCCGCGCCAACCTCCGACTCGTCGTTAACATTGCCAGGGCCTACACCGGAAAGGGATTGCCGCTGCAGGATCTGATCGAAGAAGGCAACCTGGGGTTGTTGCGCGCGGTCGAAGGCTTCGACCCGGACATGAACACTCGGTTCAGTACGTATGCCAGCTACTGGATCAAGCAGTCCATCAAGCGATCGCTGATCAACTCGGCCAAGACAATCCGCATTCCTGCCTACATGGTCGAACTGCTGACCAAGTGGCGACGCGCCACCGCGAAGCTCGACGATGAACTCGGCCGTCCCCCCACGCAGGAAGAAGTGGCCAAGGAACTGGGACTGCCCAAGAAGAAACTCAGCATCGTCCGAGCCGCGATCCAGCTCTACAACTCCACACCGCAGACGGACGACGATGAGGGAGGTTGGACAATGAGCGACATGGTCGCCGACGAAAAAGCCAAGGCCCCGGATGACGAACTGCTCGATACCGACAATCTGAAGCACGTCTTCCGCATGCTCGACACGATGGACCCCCGCGAAGCGACGATCCTGCGAATGCGCTTCGGCCTGGATGACGCGGAACCACGCACGCTGAAAGAAATCGGCGAATCAATGGGCCTGACCCGCGAACGCGTCCGTCAGATCGAGAACGAAGCGCTGAAGAAGCTGGCCAAGGGACTCCTGGGCGAGTGATTCGCCATTGGGTTTGATCAATCGCAGCAGAAATCCAAAGCCGCGGCCTCGAGAACTCCACTCGTCCGCGGCTTTGCTGTTGCGCGACAAGAAACATTAGTTCCGACATCGCTACCGTCTCACCACTCACGGGATTCCCGGGGGCCGGTGTAACTTCTCTGTTCGAATAAGATCGTGAACAAGCGATCTCGATCACTGACTCTCTTGCATTGGCAGACAGGCCGCGAATCCCAAGCGAGCGTCAGTGTATGCAATGTGGCCATCTCGTGTGGTTCCGCGTACGCGCGAATGGCTTAAGTCGTCTCATTTCATTGACTCTGGTAGATCCGAAGTCACTGAACTAGTCACCACAAAATAAAGACGCAATGTCTTTTGCTTATTTCGGCTTCTACTCCAAATCAATGGACAACGGTATAAATCGATATGAACGAGAACAATTTCTCTCGGCGACAGAATTCGAGTCTTTGGCAGTCCTTGATTCTAATGGTTTAGGAATCCTCACCTGATGTACCGCCTTGTTTCAGCCGTTTTGATGACCATGTCAATTTGTGTTTTGTGTGGATGTGGAAGCCCGGCGAAAGATCCTCTCGGAAGACAAGCCGTCACAGGCAAAGTAACACTCGACGGAAAGCCCATCGACGTCGGCTCAATCTCATTTCAGCCAATTGCCAAATCTGGCCCCGCGACGGCCTCCGGCGCCGTCATCACCTCAGGGCAGTACAAGATCCCCGCTGAGAGTGGACTGGCTCCCGGTGAATACCGAGTTGTCATTTTGTCGCCAGAGTCAGAACCAAAACGTAGTGCCGATGAGATGATGAATAATCCATCGGCCACACCGTCGAAGGAGCGAGTGGCAGCCAAATTCAATAAAGACACCGAACTGAAGGCGACTATTAAATCGAACTCGCCAAATGTCGCCGATTTCGCAGTCACCGGCGAGAAATAAGAACAATGTCCGCGATACGCGGAATGGTTTCAGTAGGGTTGGGATGCGGTATTCTTCTTTTCTGGGTGCATGGAGTTTCAGATGCCAAGTCGAAACACTCGTCGATTGAGAGCAGGGTTTACGTTGATCGAACTGCTGGTCGTGATCGCGATCATTGCCGTTTTGATCGCTCTCTTGCTGCCCGCAGTTCAACAGGCGCGAGAATCAGCGCGACGCACAAGTTGCAAGAACAACTTCAAGCAACTCGCCCTCGCCATGCACAACTACCACGATTCGGTTGGCACCTTGCCAATCGGCTACTGTGGCGACGTGACCGGCGACGGATGGATTAAGGGAATACTGCCCTATATCGATCAAGCGGCGGTCTTTGCCCAATGGATTGAAGCACAGAATTACAATGATGGCGGGAACAACCAAAAACTCTGTGGGATTCGAATGGCCGCGATGACGTGCCCGAGTGACTCGCCAGGCAATTGGTACAATCAAATCTGCCAGTACAACTACTCGGTAAATCTGGGCAACACGTCGTCCATGCGCGTCAGCCCTTTTAACTCTGTCACATTCAACCGCTCGCCATTCCACAATGAAAACAATGCTGGTGCAGCTGGCGTCGCTTATCGTCTGGCCGACATCAGCGACGGCACATCTAATACCCTGCTGATGATGGAAGTACGCCAAGGACCTAGCACCTTAGACCTGCGGGGCCTGACGTGGTGGGGACCAGGATCAGGAGTCACGGCGTTCTATACGCCGAACACCACATCTCCCGACGCTCTTAATGGCGGCTTCTACAATAATACACCAACTCAGGGAATGCCGGCTCAGAGCTACGCAGGACTTGCGGACCCAACCAATCCACTGATTTTCTCTGCGCGCAGCAAGCACACCGGCGGCGTTCACGTGGCAATGTGCGACGGAGCCATCCGCTTCGTGTCCAACAACATCGACGTTAACACCTGGCGCAATCTGTCCGGAATGCAGGAAGGTGCCGTCGTCGGCGATTTCTAATCGCCACCCGCTTAAGTCTCTGAGCCAGGCCCTGAAGTCGTCATCGACTTCGAGGGCCTTTTTCGTTCCTGCCCCCGACCGCAGCAACTGGTTGGATCGTCAGATCATTTTAATAGGACATTCTCCTCGCAATCAGTTGCGAGAAATCTGCGAGAAAATGATCCAAATACCCAATTTTACGGATTGGCGCGCACACTGTTTCGTGGCACAAGAGAACCACAATTTGGGTACCAGTCAGCCCTCGTCATCGAGGCTTGGTCGACGCAGAACGAATTGAGTTTGAAGCCCGCCAGGCGGGATTGCTCTTTCACAATTAAATGCCAATCGTCAGCAACTTTGGAGTGCGGTGGCTCGATACCGCTTTGGCTCCAATTGCCAGTCATCCCACAGCCCGACTTGCCGAGTCCATTTGTACTTTGACAACGGAACGCAAATCTGCGACCACTTCACTCTCAGTAGAATGGGAGGTTGTGTCATCCGCGACCGGGAGGTTGTGTCATCCGCGACCGGGAGGTTGTGTCATCCGCGACCGGGAGGTTGTGTCATCCGCGAC